>JBDTYA010000118.1:0-12114 GCA_040005915.1 Ilumatobacteraceae bacterium | reverse complement strand
CCATGTCGAAGCGGGCTCGCGCCCGGTCGGTGCAGCTCCCGGCGTGGAACGAGGCCCTCGGCCTGCCCCGCCCGTGGGATCAGCAGTGGTCGTTGCGGATGCAACAGGTGCTCGCCTTCGAGAGCGACCTGCTCGAGTACGAGGACATCTTCGACGGCTCGACGGTGATCGAGGCCCGCACCGCCGAGCTGCAGGCCGACGCGTGGACCGAGCTGCAGGAGGTGCTCGCCCTCGGTGGTGCGTTCGAGGCGGTCGAGGAGCTCAAGGGCCGCTTGGTGCGTTCGATGGCCGAGCGCACCCGGCGGATCGAGACCGGCGAGCAGGTCGTCGTCGGCGTGAACTCGTACACCGAGACGGCGGAGTCGCCGCTGAACACGCCGGGCAACATCCTCACGGTCGACCCGCAGGTCGAGATCGAGCTCGTCGCCGAGGTGGCCGAGTGGCGTGCGGGGCGCGACAACGAGGCCGTCGCGAAGGCGTTGTACGCGTTGCGTCAGGCTGCCGAGAGCGGCGACAACATCATGGAGCCGTCGATCGCCCTCGCCCGCGTCGGCGGCACGACGGGCGAGTGGTCCGCCGAGCTGCGCAACGTGTTCGGCGAGTTCCGCGCCCCGACCGGTGTGTCCGCCGCCGTCGGCAAGCGTCCCGGCGAGCTCGCCGCCGTCGCCGAGTACGTGAAGACGATCCCTGGCGGGCCGCCGCGGTTCCTCGTCGCCAAGCCCGGCCTCGACGGACACAGCAACGGCGCCGAACAGATCGCCGTCGCCGCCCGCGACGCCGGCATGGAGGTCGTCTACTCCGGCATCCGCCTCACGCCCGAGCAGATCGTCGCCTCGGCGCGCGACGAGGACCCGGACGTGATCGGCCTGTCGATCCTCAGCGGCTCACACCTCCAGATCGTGCCTGCCATCATCGAGTCGTTGCGCGAGGAAGGCATCGATTCCCCGGTCATCCTCGGCGGCATCATCCCCGAGCGCGACGCTGAGCTGTTGCTGGCGGCCGGCGTCACCGCGATCTACACCCCCAAGAACTTCGAGCTCGCCAAGATCATGGATGACATCGCCACCCTCACCGAAAGCCATCGAGCACGGGGCTGTTAAGGAGTGGCTGGTACGGGCAGGTTGGAGCTGACCCAGCTGTCGAGGGAAGGGCCGGATTCGAAACTGGTGATCAGCGCGTACCGCGGGGCGTTGCCGTTGTGGACGACGACATGCCACAGCCGTTGGGTGTCGACGAGAAAGCGCGACCCGTGATGCAGGGGGACGCGCACCTCGGTCGCCGGGTCCGGCAGGCCGTCGGAGCCGTTGTCCATCAGCAGCATGTAGCTGTCGGGGTTGTCGGTGAGCTCGACCCACGAGCGCACGACCCAACCTTCGTCGTCGGGATTGAAACGGTTGTTGTCGTCGCGGTGGATCGACGGGATCGCCTGTTCGCGGCTTTGTGGCTCGAGCTTGATGACGCGCACCCGGCCGAAGTTGGCGCCGACATCGTCGACGTAGGACTGCAAGGTCGGCGAGACCTTGGCGTTCGACGTCCACAGGGCACCCTTGTCGGTCTTGCCCTTGTCCCAGAAGCCGCGGCAGTCGAGTTCGCCATCGGCCGACGCGAGCGGTGCGAAGTTGGTGTCGCCACCGCTCTTCCAATCCATGTACTCCAGATCGAGCCATTCGTGCGATGGGATCTCGAAGTCGATGTCGGTCAGCACGACCACACCGGTCTCGGCGAGCGCGGGCAGCCGAGGATGAGGTGTGCGCAGCGGGATCTTCACGCTCCAGTGCTCTTGATCCGGCCAGAAGCTCATGGCCGGATCCTAGGTGCTCAGCTGGTTACGGGGGTCGATTCCGACGGCGTCGGCAGCGTGTTGTACACCACCGCGCCGGTGGGGATCTGTAGCTCCTGGCCGGCCTGGATGTCGTCGGCGTTGGTGATGCCGTTGATCGCCATGATGTCGGCGAGCCGCACCTGGAACGCCTTGGCGATCTTGCCGAGCGTGTCGCCGCGCTTGACGATGTAGTACGCGTTCACGGTCGTCGTGGTGATGAGGATCGTCGTCGTCGTCGACACGGTCACGATTGGTGGCAGGGTCGCCGAGGCGACGCCGTCGTCGCCGCAGGCGGCAGCACCGACCGGCAACATTGCCGCTGCTCCGACCAGCCCCCAGACCCGCACCCCGCTCACGGCGGGTGATGTTAGGCGTGTTCGCGCCCGACTTCCACGGACCCGTACGCTGGGGGTCATGTCGTCGGGCGATTTCCCGGGTGCCGTCGCACCGGCCCGGCAGTACAAGATCGATGTCGGCGGCCTCGGTCTGGCAGTTCACGAATGGGGTGACGCAGCAGGTCAACCCCTATTTCTGGTGCACGGTGGATTTGATTTCAGCCGCACGTACGAAGTGTTCGCGCCCAAGTTGGCGGCTGCCGGATGGCGTGTCGTCGCCTGGGATCAGCGGGGCCATGGAGACAGCGATCACGCCACTCTGTACGGCTGGGGCGCCGATATCCGCGACGCCACGGTGGTGATGGATGCCATCACGCAGCGACCGGCGCCGGTGATCGGACACAGCAAGGGTGGGTCGTTGATGACCCAACTGGCCGATGCCCAGCCGTATCGATTCAGCCATCTGGTCAACCTCGACGGGCTGCCCTCGAAGCGGCGCGTTCCCGACGTCGCCGAGCACGAACGCACGCAGATGGCCGCCGGCGAGATCTCCGGCTGGCTCGACCATCGCCGGCGCAGCGCCGATCTGGCCCGGCGTCCGGGAACCATCGAAGAGCTCGCCCGCCGGCGTGGACGGATGAATCCGCGGCTGCCGTTCGAGTGGTTGTGCCATCTGGTGACGGTCGGTGCTCGGGAGGATCCCGATGGCTGGCGATGGAAGATCGACGCCTCGATCCGTTTCGGCGGGTTCGGCCCCTGGCGACCGGAGTGGATGGTGGCCCATCTGCCGGGACTCGGCATGCCGTTTCTCGGCGTGCTCGGCTCGGAGCTGGAGGAGATGAGCTGGGGCACCCGGTATCACAACCTCACCAACTTCCTGCCGGAGAAGGGCCGCCTCGAGCAGTTGGACGGCGTCGGCCACTTCGTGCACATCGAGCAGCCGGACCTGGTGGCCGGCTTGATCCTCGACTTCCTGGGTTCGGCATGACCGTCACGATGTTGCGGCACAACAAGATCGATCTGGCGCTGCACACCCTGCGCGAGGGCGACGGTACCCCGCTCCTCCTGCTCCACGGTCTCGGTGAGTCGTCGCCCGTCGAGCCGCCGAGATGGGCGGTGCCGTGGCGCGGGCCGGTGATGGCCCTCGACTTCACCGGTCACGGAAGATCGACGGTGCCGGTCAGCGGCGGCTACACCGCGGAGATCTTGCTGGCCGATGCAGATGTCGCCTTGGCAGAACTGGGTACCGCCACCGTCGTCGGTCGCGGGCTGGGCGCCTATGTCGCGCTGATGCTGGCCGGTTCCAGGCCGCGGCAGGTTCGCGGGTCGGTGCTGTGCGACGGCCCAGGACTCGCCGGTGGCGCTGTCGGACCGATCTCGGAGATCTTCGTGTCCCTGGCACGCAGTACCCACCCGCCCGATCCGTACGCGCTCTTCGAACTGTCCCGGGATCCGCGTCCGCCCGACTATTCCACGCTCTTCGTGCGGATGGCAGTCGAGTCCTCGGGCATCGACGAGCCTGTCTCGGTCGCTGCGGTCGTTCGTCCGCCGTGGCTGGCGGCGGTGGTCGACGAGATCGGGGTGACGACCTGTTCGGTGGTCGAGGCCCTTGCCGTGTATGCCTCGTCAACCGTGTGACACCCATCTGGGACAATGCAGGAATGACCGCCCAGTGGGTACAGCCTGGCCACGGCGTTGCCGAAGGCGTTGCTGCGGCCGTCGTCGAACTGCAGGGTGACGATCGACTGGGGGAGGTCATCATCATCGTGCCACCGGGTTCGACCGCGGGCACACTGCGCCGGCTGCTGCCGCGCGTCTCGGGTGGGGTCGCCGGAATCCGCTTCCTCACGCCCATCGACCTGGCCGTCGAGCTGGTGGATTCGACGGTCAGCACCATGCGTGCCGTCACCACCCAGCTTCAACTGGCGGCGATCACGTCGGTCCTCAGCAGCGACGACTGTCCTGCGGTCCTACTCGGGGTGCGCGACCATCCGGCCACCATCGACGCCTTGGTCGACATGGCGGTCGCGCTGCGCGCCGCGCACGTCGTGCCGTCGGCGTTGCGTTCGCTGGCCGGCGATCCCCAGTCGGTGCGGGCGGCACTGATCGAGGTGATCGTCGGCGCCCGGCAACGCCTCACCGCTCTCGGTGTCCGAGACGAGAGCGCCACGTTGGCCGCGCTCGACGACGTCGACGGCGCGGCGCTTGCCGGCCTGCACGTCGTGGTGGCCGTGACCGACACGTTCCACCCCGCCCAGGTCCCGTTCCTGCGACGCCTCGCCGGGCAACCATCGTGCCGCATCGTGGCTGTCGTCCCCCAGCCGACGGATGCGGCGTTGGTGCATCAGTTGCACGCCTTCGGTTGCGGCGAGCCGCCTCAGCCGCGGCCGGCGGTCGCACCGCAGGTGATCTCGTGCCCCGATCCCGACGAGGAGGTACGCGACGCCGTGCGCCGATGCGCCCGGCTGATCGACCGCGGCGTCCCGGCCGACGACATCGCCATCGTCTGCGCAGCACCGGCGTACCGCCGGCCGGTCCGCGACGAGTTGCAGCGCGCCGGCATCGCCTGGTCCGGTGGTGCCGTCGAGAAGTTGCGCGGCTCGATCGCCGGGCAGGTGTTGCGGCACGTCGTCGACGGGATCGTGGGCGAATGGGATCGACCCAACGTCTTTCGCCTGCTGTCGGTCGCTCCGCTGTACACCCTCGGTGATTTCGGTGCGCCGCGACGTGTCGGGCAGTGGACGTCGTTGTGCCGCAGGCTCGGTCTCGTCACCGAGGCGGATTGGGAGCGGGCCGACGATGCGCTCGCAGCCGCCCATCTCGACCGCCGCAGGCACTTGGCACGAGACACCGCCGACCCTTCACCCACCGCTCGCGAGATCGCCGATGCCGAGGCGCTCGGGCGCCTGCTGACGTTGGTCAGCCGATTGCGGGTGCAGTCGAAGCGCGTGCGGCGGGCCACGACATGGGCGGAGGCGGTGAAGGGGCTCCATGCCATGCTCGACGATCACATCGGCGTGGCGACGTGGCGAGAACGGGCCTGGGCGGAGGGCCCGGCGTGGCAGCGCAACGCCGCCGATCATGTCGAGCGCATCGTCGCCGGCCTCGCCGAGTTCGATCACGACGGGATTGCGATGCCATTCACGCCCCCGACGATTCGCCAGGTCATCGGCACGTTGCTCGACACACCGGTTCGCCGCCGGGGCGACGCCGCCGGGGCGGTGTCGATCGCCGACATCGGCGCCGCGGTCTGCATCGACGCCGCGCACGTCTTCGTCGTCGGCCTCAACGAGGGCGTCCTTCCGGCAGCCACAACCGATGATCTGCTCCTCGGGCGCGACCTGCCCGAGGCCGCGGCAGCCGTCATCGACGGTCCGCGCGCCTCGGCCGGCCGTGCCGTGCGCGCCTGGCACGCCTTGCTTCACAGCGATGCCAGTGTCACGGCGACGCTGGCGCGCACCGATCTTCGCCGCGGTGGCGAGGTGTATCCGTCGCCGTTGTTGGCAGGTATGGAGATCCATCATCACCAGTCACACGCAGTCGGCCTGCTCGACGGCGATGCGTTGACCACTTCCGAGCGGTTGGCTGCCATGTCGGATTCGCACCTCACGTCTCGCCGCCTGGCCCGCAGGGCTGCAGCACTGCGCGCCCGGCTGGATCCCCAGCCGACCGAGTTCGATGGGCTGGTCGGCCCGCACCCGTTGCTGGCGCCGCCGGGCAAGCTGTGGTCGATCAGCGCGGTCGAGCGTCAGGCGGCGTGCGGGTTGGCGTACTTCGGGCAATACGTGCTCGGGGTCAGCGACGAGACCGACGCGGCGACGATCATGTCGATCGAACCGGCGGAGCGAGGCATCCTCGTGCACGCCGTGTTCGAGCAGGTTGCCCGCGAATGGCTGTCGCTCGGCGCCGATCAGCGACAGCCGTGGCTGCAGGATGACCACCTCACCACCATGCACCAGCGATGCATCGATGTGCTCGACGACCTCGCCGCCTCGATCGGTCTCCAGCACCGTCTCGGGCACGCCAGCGCGTGGGGTGCCGAGCGGGCCCACATCCTTCGGTCCATCGAGGCGACGCTGCGCGCCGAGGCGATCGAGGCCACGCAACCGGTCGCCTGCGAACACTCGTTCAGCGGCGTGATGGTGGTCGGCGCCGAGTTCGGCGGGAAGATCGATCGCATCGACCTGATGCCCGACGGTGGCCTTCGGGTCACCGACTTCAAGACCGGCAAGGCGGCGTCGGTGAGGAACGTTCTCGAGAACGGCCGCAAGCTGCAGCTGCCGCTCTACGCCAGGGCGGCGGATCACGATCGGGCCGTGCTACTGGGCGACAGGCCGGTGGCGACCGTGGTCGATCCGCCTCCCGCGACCGCCCGATACCTGCACGTGCGCGACGCGAAGGCCAACGCCCGGGTGGTCGAGCTCGACCCCGAGTTGATCGCCCAGTTCGAGGCGTTCGTCGAGCGATGGCTCGACGAGATCGCCACCGGCAACTTCATCCCGCGCCCCCACCCGTCCAACGGCCGATGCCTGATGTGTTGTGTCGATTCGCTCGGCGTAGAAGAGCTCGCCGAGCGCGCCCGGCTGTTCCCGGGCAACGCGGTTGCCGATATCGACGAGGGTGACGAGTGAGCGCCGTGGTTCGCAAGCTCGAGCTGCCGCCGTGGGTCGAAGCAGATCCGGGCGGGTCGATGGCCGTGTCTGCCGGCGCCGGCAGCGGCAAGACGACCAGCCTTGTGGCGCGCGTCGCCGCGCTGCTGGCCGTGCCTGGCGTGCAGCCGGCGCAGCTCGTGGTCATCACGTTCACCGAGAAGGCGGCACGCGAGGTGTCGCACAGGCTGCGCGAGGCGGCGGGGGGTTCGGTGTCGCTCGACGAGGCGTTCATCGGGACCATTCACGGCTTCTGCCAATCGTTGTTGCGGCGCTATCCGATCGAGGCCGGTCTGCCACCGAAGTTCACCACCGCCGACGAACTGACCTCGGGGGCGATGGCCGACGAGCGCGCCGAGCAGGCCGTTCAATCGCTGTACAACCTGGCGTTGAAGAAGCCGGCCATCGAGGACGCCCTGATGGTCATTGCCTCGTTCGGTGCCATGCAGTTCCTTCCCGACCTCGTTCGGGCGATCGACAACGATTGGCTGCGTTTCGACGCCGCTCCACCGGCTCGTCCGATGTCGATCACCGTCGCCCATGCCACGGTCATGAGGATGCTCGACCAGATCGCGTTCGACGATCGGTACCTCTCGGCCACAGCAAGCATGCGTGGCAAGCTCGACGCCGCGGTCTCCGAAGCGCGCACGGCTCTGCAGTACGTCGAGTCGATTCCCTCGCTGGCCATCGCCGCGGCGGCGTTGGGGGAACCGCACGACACCAAGAAGACACCGATCTGGGAGCCGTTCAAGGCGGCGATGCGATTCGCCGGTTTCGAGCCGGCGCTCAGCCAGATGATGGCCGCGCTGACACCGATCGTGATCGAGTCGGCGCGGGTCCGGATCAGCCGCGGCGAGCTGTCGTTCGATGATCTGCTCGTGTTGACCCGTCGTGTGCTGCAGACGCGCCCGGATGTGCTCGGCGATGTTCGCGCGAGGCACCGGCACCTCTTCGTCGACGAGTTCCAGGACACGGATCAAGTGCAGTTCGATGTCATCGCCAAACTCACGTCGATCGATGCGGGCGATGCCGCCTCGTCGCTGTTCGCGGTCGGTGATCCCAAGCAGTCGATCTACGGTTTCCGTCACGCCGATGTCGAGCTGTTCTCCGCGTTGTTGGCAACAGGTCCGGCCACTCGACAGCTGACGGTCAACCGCCGAACCCGAGCCGACGTGTGCGCCTGGGTCAACTCGGTGCTCGACCACCGATTCACCAATCCGGAGGATCCGATCGAGGCCGCTCACCAAGTCGCCTACACGGAGCTCGAACCGCAGCGTCCCGGGAGCACTGCCGCCGACGGTCCGGCCGTCGTGGTGTTGGGGATGCCCGACTGGATCAAGGTCGACCACGACACGGCCGAAGACACGGCCCGTGCCGAGGCCGCCGACATCGCCGCCCTCGTGCAGCACGCTGTCGAAGGCCCGACACCATGGCGCGTCAGCGACGCGGGTGCCGATCGTGCCGCGCGGTTCAGCGACATCACCGTGTTGATCCGCAGCCGCACCCGGCTCGGCGTGCTCGAGCACACCCTGCGCCACGCCGGCGTGCCGTACCGGGTGGAGGGCGGCACCCTGATCTACGGATCGCGTGAGGTGTACGAACTGTTGCGTGTGCTGCGGGCCATCGACGATCCCACCAACCAGCTCAAAGTCGTCACCGCGCTGCGCACATCGATCTTCGGCATCGACGATCGACAGCTGATGCACCACCGGCTAGGGCGGCCGGCCGAGCCGCGCCAGTTCACACACGACTTCCAGGTGTTCAACAAGGAACCCGGCGTCATCGGCGACGCGTTGCGCACGATCGAACAGTTCGGCCGGCGCAAGCACGAGCGCACCCCGGCCGAACTGCTCGCCGAGTTGTACGACGGGTGGCGCGGCGTCGCCGCCGCCTTGTTCGAGGGTGCCCAGGTGGCGCGCGAAACGTGGCGCCGCGTGCGTTATGTCATCGATGAGGCACGGGCGTGGAGCGATGCAACGGGCGGCACCCTGGGCGAGTACCTCAGCTGGGTCGACCGCCGCATCGACGACGTCGATCGGGTCGAGCTCAGCACCGACGAGGGTGAGGACTCGCTGCGCGTCATGACCGTTCACGCCGCGAAAGGTCTCGAGTTCCCGATCGCGATCGTGGCCGGGCTCGGCGGCGCCGACGCTCCCAACGCTGTCACCGGCCTGCGTTGGCAGAACGGCGAGCCGTTGATCCGGCTCGGCCGTATGACCAGCGCCGCGCTGGGCGACATGAACGCAATCGAGAAGCAGCGAGGCCGCGCCGAGGAGGCTCGACTGCTCTACGTCGCCTTCACCCGTGCCAAGGATCATCTGGTGGTGTCGATGCACCACAAGGGTCGTGCCTGCGTCGCCGGCCGGCTCGTCGGATCCGTGGCGGCCGCGTCGGCGGCGGGTTGGGCCGAGTGTCCCCAACCCGAGCTCCCGGTCGCCCGTCCGCCTTCTCACGCTCGGCCCTCGGTCGGGCCCGACGCCGACCTCGCCGACCCCGACGAGATCGATCGCACCACTGGCCAGGTCCGCCGGATCTGGACGCCCAGCGGGCTCGCCAAGGCGATGGGTGATGCGGCCGGACCCACGTCGGATGTCAGCTTGGTGCAGGGTTCGCTGTTCGCGGTCGGCGACGAGGGCGACGACGACGATTCCGCTGCGCCCGGCGAGCGGTTCGGCGCCGCGGTCGGCCGCCGGCAACCCGACAGCGACGATCACGAGGCCACCGACCCGGGCAACCGCAAGGAGCCCGGCCCCAACGACCGGCCCAGCCGCCGAGGGGGCAGGTTCGGCACCGCCAAGGGCAGTGCCGTGCACGCCGTCATGCAACAGGTCGCGCTCGACGAACCGACGCGCGGCTTGCCGACGCTGGTCGATGTCGCCTCGGAGGCCGAGGGAGTGCTCGACCGCCGCCGCGACATCGAGATGATGGTCCACTCGCTGTTGAGGGGCGACTTGTTCTCGCGGATGCAACGGTCGAGCAACTGCCGCCGGGAGATGTACGTCGGCGCCCAATTCGGCGAGGTCACGGTGTGGGGCTACGTCGACGCCGTGTTCGTCAACCTCGATGACACGCTGACCCTCGTCGACTTCAAGACCGACACGCTCATCACCTCGGCGGCCGAGCTCGCCACTCGCTACCAACCGCAGATGTCGGCCTACGTTGCGGCGCTGCAGCAGGCCACCGGCAAGAGGGTCTCCGAGGCATGGCTGGCGGTTGCCCAACCCGACGGCGCGCCCGCAGTCGAGATCGCCGTCGACATCGTCGGTGCTGATCGATTGCTCGCAGCAGTCGGCGTAGACGCGGGTCAGACGTTGCGTTGACTGACGTAGGTGGCCAGGGCCACGAGCTCATCTCTGCTTTCGCTCGTGATCGGTGCGACCTCGATCGCCGAGATCGCCTCATCGGTCAACGACGCGATCTGCGCCTCCAGCGCCGCCAGCGCGCCGGTATCGACGATTGCCTGCTGCATCGAAGCGACATCGGAATCGTCGAGGTCCGCGGCACCGACCCGGTCGAGCACGGCGCGCTGCGATTCGTCGGCCGCTGCCACAGCGCGGGCAAGCAGCGGGGTCGGCTTGCCCTCACGCAGGTCACCGCCCACCGGCTTGCCGGTGACGGCCTCGTCGCCGAAGGCACCCATGACGTCGTCGCGCATCTGGAACGCGTCGCCGAGGGGAAGCCCATAGGCACTGAGCGCCGGCAGCAGTTCATCTGACCGATTCGGCGCGGCGAGCACGGCACCGAGGTGCAGCGGACGCTCGACGGTGTACTTGCCGCTCTTGTAGCGGCAGATCCGCTCGGCCTTGTCGAGACGGCGGTCGCCGCGAACGCTGCCGACGATGTCGAGCAACTGGCCGATGTTCAACTCGGTCCGCAGCTCGTTCCAGATCACCCAGGCATCGCGTGGCGCGTCGAGAAGCAGCTGGTCGGCCATGACGAATGCCAAGTCGCCGACGAGGATCGCCACACCTTCGCCGAACCGACGTGACTCGCCGGCCCAGCCCGCAGCGGCATGGGCCGCGGCGAACACGGTGTGGGTGGTCGGCGTGCCGCGGCGGCTGTCGGCATCGTCCATGACGTCGTCGTGAAACAGCGCGAAGGCGTGCATCAGCTCCAGCGCCGCGCCGGCGTCGGTGATCCGTGGGTCGTCCGGCGCGCCACCGGCACCGACGAAGCCCCAATGACAGAACGAAGGTCGAAGGCGCTTACCGCGGCCCAGCACGAGCCTGCCGATGTGCTCGACCGGTTCGCGCAGATCCTCGTCGAAGTTCGCCCATCGCCGTGTCTCGGTGTCGAGAACGGTCCGTAACCGTGCCTCGACCGCCGATGCGATCGCAGCGAGCGACGGAGGCGGGGCTGCGGCTGGCACCCCCGCAGGCTAGGCGTGAAGCAGGCTCGTCGACCCGTCGACCACTCGTTGGACGGCGGCGAACTGAACCGGCGCCTTCGGCGCCTCTTTCAACCACTGCGCCGCGGTGTGCTCGGCGATCGCATCGCTGACGCGGACCAACGGTTGACCCGTCGATTGCGCCAGGACTTGCACTTGGCTGGCCCGTTCGAAGAAGTAGAGCTTCTGCCAGGCGTCGGCGATGTCTTCGCCGATCACCATCACGCCGTGGTTTGAAAGCATCACGACCGTGATCTCGTCGCCGATCACCTCGCCGAACCGCATGCCTTCCGTGACAGCGTCGACCAGGCCGCCGTACGCCAGATTGGCGACGCGGCCGTGGAACAGCATCGAGTTCTGGCTGAGCTTGGTGTCGAAACCGCCGACCGTCAACGACAGAGCGGTGGCGAACGGCATGTGGGTGTGGAACACGGCGCGAGCCGACGGCCGTGCCTGGTGACAACCACGGTGGATCATGAAGGCCGAGGTCTCCCACTCGCCCTCGCCGTCGACGACGCGTCCCTCGAAGTCGATGGTCAGGATGTCGTCTTCGGTGATCTCGGACCAGTGCGGGCCGTAGCGGTTGAGCAGGAACAGGTCGTCGTGACCGGGAACGGCAAGCGAGAAGTGGTTGTCGATCCCTTCGTTGTAGCCGTAGTAAGCGGCGGCGCGGAACGCCGCGGCAAGCTCGCGCTTGGCAGCCACCGCGACGTCGGTGGAGATCGAAGATGTTGCCGACATGGCAACAAAAGTATCAGGTCGCGTCGTCTCCGAGGTCGGCCACGACCTGTTCGATGTGCAGCCGAGCGTTGCCGATGCGGTCACGACAGAACCCGATCAGCTCGGCGGCGCGCTTGACCTGCGCCGCCAGGACATCGACGTCGACATCGGCCCGTTCGAGCTCGCCGAGGATGGTCTCCA
>JBDTYA010000117.1:0-4216 GCA_040005915.1 Ilumatobacteraceae bacterium | reverse complement strand
GAGGTTTTCGAGGCGTCGCGCCGCCTCGCGGGCGTAGTAACGCATGAGGCGGATGGCGCGCGACACCTCTGCCATGTCGAAAGGCAGATCCGCATCGCTGTACAGCACGACATCGCCGGTGGCCGTGGCGAAGCCGGTCTTCATCGACCCGCCGAGCTTGCGGTTGACCGGGTGATGCACGACACGGATGTGCGGGTCGGCGACGGCCATCTCGTCGGCGAGCTTGCCGGTGTGGTCGGTCGAGGCGTCGTCGACGATGATCAGCTCGTAGTCGAGGATCTCGCTGTTGGTGAGCAGGGCCCGGCACTCGGTCGTCGCCGTTTCGATGGCGCGGTCGATGTACGCCTCCTCGTTCCACATCGGAAAGAAGACGCTGAGCTTCGTAAAAGGTGTCGCCCTGTCCGCCGCCATCGGCGCAAGGGTAGCGGGCGCACCCTCGGGTCGGTCGTCGGCAGGTATGGTGCCAAGCGATGGATCCCGGTGCGCCAACGCAGTCCCAACCGGTGCCTCCGCAACCACTTCCACCGCCGCCGGGACTCATGCAGGCCCCGCCTCATCCGGTGCAGCCTGAACCTTCGCAGTGGGTCGAACGGCCCAAGACCGCCGGGCAGCTCAGCGACCTCTGGAGATTCGCGTTCGGCTTCGGTTGGGCGGCAATCGTCGTCGGCAACGCTGCCGTGTGGGAGTCGTCGCGCGTGATCGGTCTGTCGACGTGGTGGCTGGGCGCGGACGCCGAGCCGCGTGTGTTGCCGCTGCAGCTGCTGCCGTTCTACGGCCCGCTTCTGGTGACCATCGCGGCGATCTCCAACTGGCGATACGTGCCGTACCTCGGGATCGTCGCCGCAGCCGGGGGCGCCGCCATCGGGCTCGGCGACCTCGACCGCGTTCGCTGGCTCGCCACCGTCGAGCTGGTGCTCGCCGGCGGCGCCCTGTTCATCAGCCTGGCTTCGCTGGCGGGCATGTATCGCCGGGTGAAGACCGTACGGCCTGCCGGCTAGGCCAGCTTGCGGTCCTTCTCGACCACGACCACGCCACGCTCGGTGACGGTGAACTCGGCACCGTCGATGTCGAGGTCATGACCGATCGACATGCCGGCCGGCACATCGACGTTCTTGTCGATGACGCAACGGTGCAGCCGTGCGCCCGGCCCGACCCGCACGCCCGGGAACAGGATCGACTCGCTGACGACCGCCGAGGCGTCGACGTATGTTCCCGGGCCGAGTATCGACCGCACGACGGTTCCACCGGAGACGATCGAGCCGGCGCACAACAGACTGTTGTCGATCGAAGGCCGCTCGCCACCGGGACCGTGGTCGATCTTGGCCGGCGGCAGCGGTGGGTGCAGGCTGTAGACCGGCCACTCGTCGTTGTACAGGCTGAACGGTGGCACCGGCGCGATCAGGTCCATGTTGGCCTCGTAGTACGCGTCGAGGCTGCCGACATCGCGCCAGTAGCCGCGCTCGTGATCCGATTGACCGGGGATGACGTTGGTCGAGAAGTCGTACATGTGCGCCACGCCGGCGCGGGTCAGCATGGGGATGACGTCGCCGCCGATGTCGGTCGCGATCGCGTCGGTACCCGTCGGGCTGACCACGTCGATCAACGTCTGCGTGTCGAACACGTAGTTCCCCATCGAGGCCAGGACGCGCGAGGCATCACCGGGCATCGTCGGCGGGTTGGCCGGCTTCTCGTGGAAGTCGATGATCTTGCCGGCCGCCGACGCCTCGATGATGCCGAACTGCGGTCCTTCGGCGAAGGGCACTGGGATGGCCGCTACGGTGACACCGGCGCCGGCCTCGATGTGGTGATCGACCATCTGACGCGGATCCATGTGGTAGATGTGATCGGCACCGAACACGCAGACGATGTCGGGGCGTTCGTCGCTGATGAGGTTGAGGTTCTGGTAGATCGCATCAGCCGAACCGCTGAACCACTGCGGACCGCGCCGCATCTGCGCAGGCACGGGTGTCACGTAGTTGCCCAACAGTGTCGAGAATCGCCACACCTGGCTGATGTGGCGGTCGAGGCTGTGGCTCTTGTACTGCGTGAGCACGACGATCTTCAGGTAGCGGGCGTTTGCAAAGTTCGACAGCACGAAATCGATGATGCGATAGCTGCCACCGAACGGCACTGCCGGCTTGGCCCGGTCAGCCGTCAACGGCGCCATACGCCGGCCTTCACCGCCGGCCAGCACCACAACGAGGACCTTCGGCTCAGCCATGTTTGCGCAGGTTAGACCCTGCCCGCGTGCGCCTCGGCGACCAGCCGCGTGTACCACTCGACATGCGTCGCTGCCGGGCGTCTCCACGACCAATCGATGGCCATTCCGCGGCGTTGCATCGCCGCCCGACGGCGCGGTTGACAGTAGGCCTTGACCATGCGGTGCAAGCCGTCCATCAACGCCACGGCACTCGCCTCCGACACCACCACCCCGGTGCCGCGGGCGGGGTTGTCGTCGATATCGACAACCGTGTCGTGCAACCCGCCGACGTTCGAGACCAACGGCAGGGTGCCGTAGCGCATCGACTGCATCTGGGCGAGGCCGCACGGCTCGAATCGGCTCGGCATCGCGAACACATCGGCTCCGGCGAACAGTTGGTGGGCCAACGCTTCGTCGTAGCCGCGGATGAACGCAACGTGTCGGGGGTGCGCCGCGGCCGCCGCGGCGAGCGCGTCGGCCAGGCCCTGTTCGCCATCGCCGAGCACGATCAGGGACGTGCCGAGCCGCTTCAGGAACGGTGCGATCGGCAACAGCAGATCGACCCCCTTCTGATCGACGAGGCGGGTGACCATCGTCAGCAGTGGACCACCGCCGTCGACCAGTCCATAGCGAGCGAGCAGCTCGGCACGGGCCACCGCCTTTCCTCGCAGATCGTCGGCACTGTACGGAGCAGGGATGTGGCGATCGGTCATCGGGTCCCACTCCTCGTCGTCGATCCCGTTGAGGATGCCGACCAGCCGATCGCCGCGTTCGCGCAGCGGCCCATCGAGGCCGAAGCCGCCCCGGGGCGTCGTGATCTCCGTGGCATAGTGTGGGCTGACGGCCACCACCACATCGGCGAGGCGAATGCCGCCGAGCAGAGGATTGCAGTCGCCCCATTGCTCGAACGCCCCGACGTGATGCGGGAGCGTCTTCAACCAACCCGGATTCGTACGCCCCTGGTAGCCCAACGTGTGGATCGTGACCATCGTCGGCGGGGCAACAGCCATATGACCGAGAGCTGCACAGGTGTGCCAGTCGTTGAGGTGCAGCACGTCTGGCTCGACGATCTCGGTCAGCGCTGCGATCGCCGCCGAGAAGGCCATGAAGCGGCGATCGTTGTCGGGCCAGCCGCCACCGTCGGGCCGAAGGTACGGGTGGCTCTTGACGATGCCGAACGCGTCGATCAGGGTGATCTTGCCGATTCCCGCCAACGTGCCTGTGCGAGCAACAGCGGGGCCTGCCCAATCGGGGACGTCGAGTGTGACCACCGTCTCGCGCTGCAGCGGGGTGGCGAAGTAGTCGGGCAGCACGACCTGCACCTCGACATGCCGGCGGCGCAGTTCGGCCACCAGACCGGCAGCTGCTGCGGCGAGACCGCCGACCCTGGCCAGCGGGGCGAACTCGGCCGAGGCGAACAGCACCTTCACGTGCCGCAGCGTAAACCCAAACGCCTCGAACAGTGGGCCGGTCGTGACCGGTAGCGTCACGTACCTATGTCGAAGGTGTTGACCACCCTGCCGAAGGGCGAGCGAGTTGGGATCGCGTTCAGCGGGGGCCTCGATACGTCGGCCGCCGTTGCCTGGATGCGTCACAACGGCGCGCTGCCGTACGCGTACACCGCCGACCTCGGGCAGGTCGACGAGCCCGACCTCAGCGGGGTGCCAGGGCGAGCCGAGCAGTACGGCGCCGAGCTGGCCCGGATGATCGACTGCCGGGCCGAACTGGTCCGCGAAGGACTGATGGCGTTGCAGTGCGGCGCGTTCCACATCAGCACCGCCGGCCGCACCTACTTCAACACGACCCCGCTCGGCCGTGCGGTCACCGGCACGCTGTTGGTGCGAGCGATGCACGAGGACGGCGTCGACATCTGGGGTGACGGCAGCACGTACAAGGGCAACGACATCGAGCGCTTCTACCGCTACGGGTTGCTCGTCAACCCGAACCTGCGGATCTACAAACCGTGGCTCGACAACGACTTCGTGACCGAGCTCGGCGGACGTAAAGAGATGAGCG
>JBDTYA010000116.1:0-2303 GCA_040005915.1 Ilumatobacteraceae bacterium | reverse complement strand
GCGGCGACTTCGAGGTAGATCTGGCTGGAACCCATGCCGCGCTCGGGTGTGAGCGAGAACGGGTGGCGCATCGACAGTTGGCCGGCATCTCCGATGAACAGGGCGTACAGGCTCCATCCGAACGCGGCGATGGTGCCGACGGAGATCAGGGTGTCCATCGTGGCCGCGGCGTGACGAAGGTTCGTCCACGCCGCCCGATGGAACGGCCATGCGCCCCACGTGATCACTGGTGCAGCGAGGGTCAGCGAGAGCCACTGCCAGCCGTCGAACTGCAGCGCGGGGACCATCGCCATGGCGATCACCGGCACTGCAAGCACGGCAGAGGTGATCAGCCGCTGGCGAAGGGCGCGAGTGGGATCGTCCACGCCCTCGCGGTCGACCGGGTTCGCGACCGGTCCGGTGGTCTTGGGTGGAGGGACGTGGGCGGTGTAGCCGGTGGCTTCGACCGTTGCGATCAGCTCGGCCGGCGTGATGGTGTCGGCGAACGTGACTTTGGCCTTCTCGGTCGCATAGTTCACCGAGGCGGTTACGCCGGCTATCCGGTTGAGCTTCTTCTCGATCCGCGCCGCGCACGACGTGCAGGTCATGCCGCCGATGTCGAGCTGAATCTGCGACTCGCCGTGCGAGTCGGACACGGACGTTGCGGTGGTGTTCGTCGACATCTCAGTGACCTGCGGTGGTGTCGGAGGGATGAGGGTCGGTCGAGGGTTCGGCGCCGTGGCCGGCGCTGGGTACGTCGACAGTGAACGCAGCCGTGTGGACACTGCCGGTGTGGCTGAAGTCGAAGAACAGCCGGTATCGGCCGGCCGTCGGGAACTCGCCGGTGAACGTGACGTCCTGGCCGGTGGCACCTTCGTGCGGATGGACGTGGAGGTAGGCGAGATCTCCATCGCGGATCGCGACGAGGTGGCCGGCCGCGCCGAGGTATGGATCGGTGCGCACGGTCTCGCCGTCGAGCCGGACCGTGAACGAGAGCTCCTCCGCGCCGACAGCAGGCATGCCGGCCAACGTGACGGCGTAGCCGTCGACCGTCGCCACCGACGAGGGTGCGGGCAGCGCGACTGCGGGAACCATGCCCGGCACGTCGAGGTCTGTACCGAGGGTGATGTTGTCAGCGCCGTCGGGCTGGAAGTCGGCGAACACCCGATACGACCCCGGGTTCAACGCTGGGAGTTCGACGGTCCAGCGGCCGCTTGAGTCCATTGTCGGGTGGAGGTGGAGGTAGTCGACGAGATTGCGGGACAGCACGATCAGATGCAGCGGGCGATCGTGGATCGTCTGGAATCGGGTCACCGAATCGGCGTTGTCGCCGACGATCCGGAACACGAACGTTGTTGCCGCACCAGCGGGCACCGTGTCGGTCTCGACGGCGAGACGGTAACCCCCTTCGGCGAGAGCCAGCCCGCGGGGAAGACCCTGGGTGTCTGCAGTCATCGCCCCGTGCGGATCGTGACCGCCGCCGCTGACGTCGATGGGACCGACAGCTGCTCCCACGGCCATTGCGCCTCCGAACGTGACTGCGATGGCAGCGGCAAAGGCGGCCACCTTGGAGACCGTGTTCATCCGGTCACCTCGTAGCCCGCTTCGTCTACCGCGGCGGCGAACGCCACCGGATCGACAGGACCGTTCGACTCGACGGTGACAGCACCACCGGCGAGGTCGACCTCGACGCTGGTGACGTTGTCGAGCTTGGAGACCTCCTCGGTGACGGCGGCCACGCAGTGTCCGCAGGTCATGCCGCTGACGGTGAAGGTCGTAGTGATGGTGGTGGTGGTCATGTCTGCTCCAGGTAGTGGGGTGTGCGAACTGCGAGTCCGACGTATGACACCAATGATATACCCCAAGGGGGTATTGCACACACTTGTTCGGGTACCGGTAGAGTGCCGATGATGAGCACGGAGACACGAGGCACGGTTCGCGGTTACACGATGGACAAGGACGACTACCTCAAGCGCTTGCGCCGGATCGAGGGCCAAGTTCGTGGCCTGCAACGCATGATCGACGAGGACACGTACTGCATCGACGTCCTCACCCAGGTCAGCGCAGTCAACAAGGCCTTGCAAAGCGTTGCCGTGGGCCTGCTCGACCAGCATGTGCGGCACTGCGTGACCAACGCCGTGACCGACGACCCGGCCCACGCCGATCGGATGGTCACCGAAGCCACCAAAGCCATCGAACGCCTGATCAAGTCCTGAACGCCGGCCCCAGGCGCGTGTGCGGATGAACGAGTTGAGAATTCGGGCGTCAGCCCGAACCCGACGAGCTTCAGGCCCTTGCGGCGGGCGAAGGGAGCATCGCTTGGA
>JBDTYA010000115.1:0-3389 GCA_040005915.1 Ilumatobacteraceae bacterium | reverse complement strand
TGCATCGCGTAGAACCACGCCGAGAATCCGACGAACATGAACAGCCCGATCTTGACCCACTTGGTCGGCACGCCGACCGCCCGCGCGCTGTTTGCGTTGCCACCGGAGGCCAGGATCCAGTTGCCGGTACGAGTGCGCAGCAGGATGTAGGTGGCGATGGCGACGAGTATCAACCACCACAGGATCAGGATGCTGAACTGCGGACCGCCCTTCCCGCCGAAGTGAAGCCTGTAGGCGAAGAACCCACGGATGATGCTGTAACCCGCTTCGCCGGACACGTCAGAGGTGGCGACCGTGTTGGTGACCATCTTGTTGAATCCCAGGTTGAGTCCGAACAGCATGAACAGTGCGCTGAGGGTGATCAAGAAGCTGGGGATCCCGGTCTGGGTGACGAGCCAGCCGTTGAAGAAGCCGATCAACAAGCTGATGCCTAATGCCAGGCCCATGGCGACGAAGAGGTTCAACCCGACGTGCACGGCCAGGATCGACGTGAACATCGATGCGGTGACGACAGCGACGCCGGCCGACAGATCGAACTCGCCACCGATCATCAGCAACGCCACGCTGACTGCCATCACGCCGATCGTTGCGCTCTGGTAGAGCACCGTCGCCATCGCCGCCGATGACCTGAACGGTGGGGCAACGATCCAGAAGAAGGCGAAGATCGCCACTGCTGCGACCAGTGCGCTGAGCTCGGGCCTGGTGAGGATCAACTTCAGCAGCGACGATGCCGAGGCTTTGCTGCGGGCGGGAGTGGCCGCCGGCGGCTCAACTGCTTCAAGTGTCACTCGTGCTCCGATGCTCGCAGTTCGACGATGCCTGACATGCGTTGCCCGGGGGGACGAGAAGTCCACCCCGGGCAACACTCACGTACGTGGATCTGGGCTATCGAGTGCCGCCTTCGGCGAACGGCAGGACCTTTTCGATGTTCGAGGAGTCGACGATCGACGGACCTGTGAGCACGGACTGGCCACCACCGAGATCGTTGCCGTTCGTGTTGTACAGCCACAGTGAGTCGACTGCCTCGTAGCCCTGTGCGTAGGGCTGGGCATCGACGGCCATGGCGATCGTGCCGGCCTTGATCGCCTTTGCAGCGGCAACGTTGAGGTCGAACGTCGCCACCTGGGTGGACGTGCCGGCGGTCTTGATCGCTTCGAGCGTCACCAGCGCAACCGGAGCACCCATCGTGACGATCCAGTCGATCGACGGATCCTGTTGCAGCTTGGCGGTGATCGACGCGTTCACCGAGGCGTCGTCGGTGCCATTGACCTGGATGTTCTCACTCGTGGCGCCACCCTTGCTCTCCTTCACACCTTTGCAGCGAGCCTCGAGTGCAACCGAGCCCTCCTGGTGGATGACGCACAGGATGTGCTTTCCGCCGGCGGCGCCGATGCGGTCACCGAGCGCCACGCCACCGAGGTACTCGTCGGAGCCGAAGTACATCATCGCGCCGAGGGCCTTCCAGTCGTCGATGCCCGAGTCGAACATGACGACCGGGATCTTTGCGGCGTTCGCGGCCTTGACGACATCGCCGAGTGCCGACGGGCCTGCAGCGGTCATCGCGATGCCGTCGACACCCGAGTCGATCGCGTTCTGTACGAGCACGGCCTGCTTCGTGAAGTCCGGGTCGCTGGAGTACTTCAACGTGATGCCGTGCTGCTTCGCAGCCTCCTTGGCGCCGGCCTTGATGATGTCCCAGTAGGTGTCGCCAGGCGTCTCGTGGGTGATCATCGCGATCGTCAGCCCGCCGTTGGTGAACCCACCAGCTGCTGGTGTCGATCCGGACGATGACTTTGCGTCGCTACCGCAGGCAACCAGGCCTACGGCGAGCACAGCACCGACTACAGCTACACGATGCAATCTTGAAAGTTTCACGTTTCTCCCCTGGCGTTAGGCCGCCTCTCGTTGGGGAGTCTGGACATCGAAAGTGTGTTTGTCAAGGTGAAACTGCAAACGTTTGCGTAACCCTCGGGCAGGCGCGCCCGGCGACCTCGGCAAGATCGACCTCGGCCGAGGCGACCTGTCGACCAGCTGCCGGACTACCGCTATTTGGGCAATTCTTCGATCGTCAAGAACTCATCGAGGCCGGTGATCTTCAAGAGTCGACATATCTGTGGCGACGCGTTGCGCACGCTGAGCGCTCCTCCCTCGCGGCGCAGTCGGCGAAGAGTTCCGGCGATCACACTCAGCCCGGAGGAGTTCATGAAGGTGACGTCGGCCGGATCGAGCGCGACCGATCGGGAGCAGCCGAGTTCGAACATCGCAACCCCGAACTTGGATGCCGACGCCATGTCGATATCGCCGTGCGCAACAAGCACGAGGTCATCGCCGATCTGCAAGATCTCGGCTTCGAACACGCAATCAGGGTTGCTCATCACACTTCCTTGCCGCGGGGTCCGGGCCGCAAGTGAGTTGTGGGGCGATTCTTCCCCCGGTGATCTGCCCTGTCAAGTGTCACACTTTGTGCTCGATCGCTCTACGATCGGCGCCCACGCTGCTCGACGACCAGCGTTGTGAGTGAGGAGTGACGACATGACGCCCGAGGATCTCGTGGAAGCTCATATCCAGATGCGCGATCGCCTTGTTGCAGCGGGTCTGTTGATACCTGCCGGCGCTCCTGGCCTGTACGGTCGCAACAGCGTCTTCGAACGCGTCGTCGATGCGGTCGATCAAGCGGTTCTCCGTGCCGGCTCGAAGGACGGAGCAGTGGTGCTGGAGTTCCCGCCACTCATCCCGAAGACGACGTTCGACCAGGTCGGCTACCTCCGCAACTTCCCCAACCTGGTCGGGCCGTTGTTCACGTTCGATGGCGGCGACCGGGAGCACGCCCAGTTGCTCGCTCGGCTCGAGGGTGAGGAGCCGTACGACGATCTGCTCGCACAGAGCGAGGTCGCCTTCACACCGGCATGCTGTTATCCGGTCTATCCCACGTTGTCGGGTGAGCTGCCGAGCGACGGCACCATCATCGAGCTGAAGTCGTACTGCTTCCGGCGGGAGCCCTCACCCGATCCGATGAGGATGCAGGCGTTCCGCCAACGCGAGCACGTTCGGGTCGGCACACCCGATCAAGTGCTCGACTGGCGCGAGACGTGGCTCGAGCGCGCCCCGCAACTCTTCGACGCCGTCGGCCTACCCGTGCGCCAAGACCTGGCCAATGACCCCTTCTTCGGCCGTGCCGGCCGGTTGATGGCGATGAGTCAGCGCGAGCAGGAATTGAAGATCGAGTTCCTCGTCCCGATCTTCGGTGACGATCATGCAACCGCCTGCAGCTCGGTGAACTACCACCAGGATCACTTCGGTCGGCTGTTCGGCATCAGCGGCGGAGGATCACCGGCGCATTCGAGTTGCATCGGCTTCGGACTCGAGCGCTGGGCTGTTGCCCTGTTCGC
>JBDTYA010000114.1:0-2626 GCA_040005915.1 Ilumatobacteraceae bacterium | reverse complement strand
CCGGCGACTACCTCATCACCGAGGCCGGCTTCGGCGCCGACATGGGCGCCGAGCGCTTCTTCAACATCAAGTGCCGCACCTCCGGCATGGTTCCCGACGCCGCAGTGCTGGTGGCCACGGTGCGGGCGCTGAAGGCCCACAGCGGCAAGTTCAAGATCGTCGCCGGCAAGCCGCTGCCGCCCGAGCTGCTGGCCGAGAACCCCGACGACGTGCGCGCCGGTGCAGCGAACCTCATCAAGCAGATCGAGAACGTGAAGGTCCACGGGGTGTCGCCGGTCGTCGCCATCAACGCCTTCCCGGGCGACTTCGACAGCGAGCACCAGGCCATCCGCGAAATCGCCGAATCGGTCGGTGCGCGCGTGGCGGTCTGCACCCACTTCGCCGATGGCGGCAAGGGCGCCACCGACCTCGCCCGAGCCGTGGTCGAAGCGTGCGACGAGCCCAGCAACTTCCAGTACTGCTACCCGCTCGACGCTTCGCTGAAGTCCAAGATCGAGTCGATCGCGACCAAGATCTACGGCGCGGCCAATGTGACGTACACCCCGGCGGCGAACACGCAGCTGGCGCGCTACGAGAAGAACGGCTTCGGCAACCTACCGATCTGCATCGCCAAGACTCACCTGTCGATCAGTGGCGATCCGTCGCTGAAGGGCGCGCCGACCGGTCACACGTTGAACGTTCGCGAGGTTCGCGCCTCGGTGGGCGCCGGCTTCATCTATCCGATCTGCGGCGACATGACCACCATGCCCGGCCTCGGTTCCGCACCCGCGGCGTCGATCATCGACTTCGATGAACACGGCGAGATCGTCGGGCTGTCATGACCGGTTCCGCCACGACAGCGGTGGTGATGGACGGCGCTCGCCTGCGCGACGACATCGTCGCCGAGCTGCGCGCCGAGATCGAGGCCGCGGGCAGTCCCCCGGTCTGCCTGGCCACGGTCCTGGTCGGCGACGACAAGCCCAGCCAGATCTACGTGCGCAGCAAGCAGAAGAAGGCTGCCGAGGCCGGCATGCAGTCGCGGCATGTCGCCGTCGACGGCAACGTCGGCCAGGCCGAGCTCGAAGACACGATCGCCGCGCTGTGTGCCGACCCGGGCGTGCACGGCATCCTCTGCCAGCTGCCGTTGCCGGGCGATCTCGATCCCGAGCCGTTGCTGAGGATGATCCCCGCGGAGAAGGATGTCGACGGTCTCACCGAGGCGTCGATGGGCCGCCTCGTCCGCGGTCAGCCGGGCCATGTCGGTTGCACGCCGCTCGGGGTCATGCGCCTGCTGCAGCGCTACGAGATCCCGACCGCGGGCAAGCGCGCCGTCGTCGTCGGACGCTCGACTCTCGTGGGCCTGCCGATGGTGTTGCTGCTCGGCCGCAAGGGTGTCGATGCGACTGTCACGTTGGCGCACTCCCGTACCGGCGATCTCGTCGAGGTCTGCCGCGAGGCCGACATCATCGTCGCCGCCGCCGGTCAGGCGCGGATGATCACTGCCGCACATGTGAAGCCCGGCGCCACCGTCATCGACGTGGGCGTGTCGCGGACCGAGAGCGGGATCGTCGGCGACGTCGACTACGAGGCGGTGTCGCAGATCGCCGGTGCCATCACGCCGATGCCCGGCGGTACCGGCCCGATGACGATCGCCTGCCTCCTGCAGAACACGCTCGAGGCAGCGCGCATGCAGGGCGCGTTCCCCAGCTGATGGGGCTCGGCTGATGTCAACCGTCCAGTCGGTCGAGCGAGCGTTCGCCGTACTGCGCTGCCTGTCGGGTGGGGCAGCCGGTGTCACCGATGTAGCCGATCGCGTCGACCTCCCGAAGAGCACCGTCTCGCGCATGCTGTCGACGCTCGAGGACCTCGGCATGGTCGAACAGGTCGAGCCCGGTGGCAACTACAGGATCGGCGCCGGGATGATGGAGATCGCCGCCGCCGTGCTTCCGGGCCGATCGATGATCGCTGCCGTGCGACCGCACTTGCACGAACTCGTGAAGGCAACCGGCGAGGCGGCCGGCCTGTCGATCGCCGACGGCTTCGACATGCTGTACCTCGATCAGGTCGATGCCGACAACCAGGTACAGATCCGCGACTGGACCGGCGAGCGGCTTCGGGCCCACACCGTTTCGTCGGGTCAGGTGCTGCTGGCGTTCGGCGCCATCGATGCCGACGCGTACCTGGCTCAGCCGCTCGAACGAACCGCGAGCGCCACGTTGACCGATGCGACCGTGATCCGCCGCCGCTTCGCCGAGATCGCCGACAAAGGCTACGCGTGGGCGTTCGAGGAGCTCCTCGACGGGCTCAACTCGGTCGCCGCGCCGGTGCGCGACGGGCGAGGACGCGTCGTCGGCGCCATCCACGCACACGGGCCCGCGTATCGGTTCCCTGGCGAAGCAGACGCCGACGACGTCGGCCGGTTGGTCGTCGCCACAGCCGACCGGGTGAGGCTGTAGCGATGGCCACCTACGACTACGTGATCGTCGGCGGCGGCTCGGCGGGCTCGGCGTTGGCCAACCGCCTCAGCGCCGACCCGACCACCAAGGTGCTCGTGCTGGAGGCGGGGCGCCCCGACTACAAGTGGGACGTCTTCATCCACATGCCGGCAGCGTTGACGTTCCCCATCGGCAGCAGGTTCTACGACTGG
>JBDTYA010000113.1:0-22420 GCA_040005915.1 Ilumatobacteraceae bacterium | reverse complement strand
TCGATGCTGTACCGCTGGAACTGGCCGTCGACGGTGTTGTTGAGCTGGTTCAGCAACACGCCGTCGTTGTCGTTCGCCAACAACTCGTCCCACTTAGAACCGAGGATGACCTTGATCACGTTCCAGCCATTGCCGCGGAACACGGCTTCGAGCTCTTGGATGATCTTGCCGTTGCCGCGCACCGGGCCGTCGAGGCGCTGCAGGTTGCAGTTGACGACGAACACCAGATTGTCGAGCTTCTCGCGGCTGGCCAGCGAGAGCGCGCCCAGAGTCTCGGGCTCGTCGCACTCACCGTCGCCGAGGAAGGCCCAGATGCGGCTTTGGCTGGTGTCGTCGAGCTCGCGATTCTGCAGGTAGCGGTTGAACCGGGCCTGGTAGAGAGCGCTGAGCGGCCCGAGCCCCATGCTGACCGTCGGGTACTCCCAGAACTCGGGCATCAGGCGTGGGTGCGGGTAGCTCGACAGGCCGCGACCGCCGCGCCCGATCTCGCGGCGGAAGTGATCGAGGTCGTCCTCGCTCAGGCGGCCTTCCATGAATGCCCTGGCGTAGACACCGGGAGCGGCGTGCCCCTGGAAGTACACGTGGTCGCCGGGGATGCCGTCGTCCTTGCCATGGAAGAAGTGGTTGAAGCCGATCTCGTACAAGCTGGCCGAGCTGGCGAACGTCGACAGGTGGCCGCCGATGCCTTCCGCTTTCTTGTTGGCCCTGACGACCATCACTGCCGCGTTCCAACGCACGAACGCACGGATGCGCCGCTCGATGTACTCGTCGCCGGGGAACCACGGCTCCTGTTCGCGGGGGATGGTGTTGACGTACGGGGTGCTGACCGTGGCCGGGAAACTGACCTGAGTTGCCCTGGCGCGATCGAGCAACTTCGACAACAGGAACCGGGCTCTGGTCTTGCCATGGACGTCGACCACGGCATCGAGTGAGTCGAGCCACTCCTGCGTCTCGCCGGGGTCAGAGTCGGGCAGCTGGTTGACGAAGCCGTCGAAGATCATGACCCTTAGTCAATCAGGCCTACCACTGGGTAACGTGCGCGACTCGCTACGGCGTCCACCAGCCGGTCGTGTCGAACACCGTGTGTGCAGCGACGAGCGACCTGATGCACAGGTTGCCGCCGGGCGACAGCCCGACGGTCAACGAGTTGGCCATCACCGAGCCGCGCGCTCCATTGACCGACGAGGTGGCGCCGGCCGGCTGTCCGCAGGTCGTGCCGGTCAGGTAGCCGTCGACGCCGGGGTTGATCATGGTGATGGTCCCGGTCACCGCGACGGCTGCGTCGGGTGCTGCTCCGATCTCGATCGTCTGGCCGACGCCCTCGTGACCGCGCCACCCTCCGGTGCCGACCCTGGTGTCGACCATCCGTGTCGGCGTGACCGGCGTGAACCGCAGCGCGTCGGTCTCGCTGAAGACTCCGGTGACATCGACGATCACATCGACCGGCGAGTTGGTGAACACGCAGAACGTGCCGTCGGCGGCGACGGGCACGAAGACCGCGCCGGCGACGGTCTCGCCCGGTTGCCAGTTGACGTTGGACACCTTTGGAGCCGTGCCTGCGCACGGGTACGCGGCCAGGAAGCCGGCGGTGGCGCCGCCGGTGACGGTCAGTGTCGCGGCGACAGCCTTGGCCCCTGCAGGCGCGGCGATCGCGATGGTCGAGGCCCTGCCGGTGTTGCGCGTGTCGAGCTTGCGGTCGGGCGTCGTCGACGCGAACAGGAGTGCGCCCGCCGGCAAGAACACCCCCTGTAGGTCGACGACGACGTCGGTGGCGACGTTGCTGAAGACGCACAGCTTGCGATCCGCCAACAGCGTCGTGGCCTGCGCGCCGCGGGCCTGCCCGGCGACGAAGTTGACGCTCGATGCCAGCGGGCGTTGGGCACCGCATGGCCACACGGTGAGGAAGCCGGCGGCTTCGGGGCCGGCGGCGGTGACGTTGATCGCTGCGGCGGCGGCATCCGGCCCGACGTCGGTGGGCGCAAGTGACGCCAGATCCACCGTCAGCGTGGCGCCCGCAGCGAGCCGTTGGCCGGGTGTGTCGCGGGTGTCGATCAGCCGCTGCGGAGCGACCGGGCGGTATTCATAGGAGATCCCGCCGGTCGGTGGCGTGACCTCGGCGCCGACCTGACGCGAGCCGCCCAATCGCGTGGTCACATCGTCGGCGATCAGTGTGCTGCGCTGGCGGTACTGCGGCGCGCCCGGTAAATGAGTGTTGTCGGGGGAGATCGCGATGCCGGCCTGCTGGCGGATTGTCGGCCAGTCCCACAGCATCAGGTTCGGACGCTCGGCGGCGACGATCTGCAGCGCCTGGTTCCACGCTTCCTGGTTCGACGCGATCGCGGTGGTCTGCAACGCCCACCACACCTCGTGATCGGGGCCGGCGGTGTCGACGAAGCCGCGTATGTCGGCGACGGCGCAGTCGACACTGCCACTGCAGGCGATGATGTCGTTGGGCCCCATGCTGGCCACGATCACCTGCGGATCGAACCCCAGCGAACGCTGGTAGGTGAGCCAGACCGACATGTTCGCGCCGGGGTTGTTCGGCACCATCCGGCCGGCCTGGAACCCGACGCCGGCCGCCATCCGCACCGGGCCCCAGCCGCGATCGGCCAGCATCTGCGCCAGCGACGGGCCCCAACCCGGCTCGAACGGGGCGTCATACGCCGAACCGAGCATCAGCGAATCGCCGACGACAGCGATCGAACCACGCGGGCCGGGCGTGTCGAGGAACACGGAGACGAACAGCCGTCCCTCTGCAGACGCAGGCCGCGGCGCGACGAGCCCGACGCTGCTGACGGCGATGGCCATGGTGGCAATGGCCGCCGAGATGCCGCGTGTGCGCATGGGGGCACGGTAGCTTGCGCCGGTGAGCACACCCCGGGCAGCGGTCGAAGTCTTCACCGATGGGGCATGCTCGGGAAACCCGGGTCCCGGTGGCTGGGCATGGGCCACTTCACCCGACGGCGCCCGTCGTGGCTCGGGCGGTGAGGCCCACACGACGAACCAGCGGATGGAGATCCTGGCAGCGCTCGAGGCGCTGCGATCCCTCGACGGACCGTTGACGATCGTGTCCGACTCGACCTACGTCATCAACGGCTGCACGACGTGGTGGAAGAAGTGGAAGGGCAACGGCTGGATCAACTCGCAACGCAAGCCGGTCGTCAACATCGACCTGTGGCAGCCGTTGATCGAGTTGGTGATCGCCAGGTCGCCGAAGTTCCGGTGGGTGAAAGGTCACAGCGCCGACCCGATGAACGACCTCGTCGACGCGCTGGCCGTCGCCGCGTCGAAGGGCCCGTTCGCTCCGCTGGTCGTGGCGCCCCGGCCCGACCCCGAACCGCAGGGCTCGCTGTTCGAGTAACGGAGACCTCCATCGCCGCACTCCCGGCTTCTCTGTAACAGAAATGACCGACAGTCGTTCTGTGCGCTGACACTGACGGGCGGATGGGAACGCGCAGTGGTGGAATCTGTGCTGCGAGCGGCGTGGCGTTATCGTCGCCACCCATGGATATCAACGGCGCGAGCGCAATCGTCACGGGTGGGGCATCGGGAATCGGGGCGGCGGCCGCCCGACTGTTGGCCGCCAAGGGCGCCAGGGTGGTCGTGGCGGATCTGCAGGAGGAGAAGGGCTCAGCTCTCGCCGCCGAGATCGGCGGGGCGTACTGCAAGGTCGACGTCACCAACACGTCCGACATCGTCGACGCCGTCGAGATGGCCAAGGACATGGGCCCGATTCGCATCCTGGTGAACTCGGCCGGCATCGGTTGGGCGCAGCGAACGGTCGGCAAGGACGGCACCTACGAGTCGGCGGCTGACCTCGACTGGTTCAAGCGGGTGATCGCCATCAACCTCGTCGGCAGCTTCGACTGCATCCGCATCGTGGCCACCGCGATGAGCACCACCGACCCGATGGAGTTCGGCGAGCGCGGCGCAATCGTCAACATCGCCTCCGTTGCGGCGTTCGACGGCCAGATCGGCCAGGCGGCGTACTCGGCGTCGAAGGGGGGCATCGTCGGCATGACCTTGCCGATCGCGCGCGACCTGTCCGCCATCGGGGTCCGCGTCAACACGGTCGCCCCGGGCCTCATCGACACGCCGATCTACGGCACAGGCGACGCCAGCGAGGCGTTCAAGGCCAACCTGCAGAAGGGCGTGCTGTTCCCGCAACGCCTCGGAACGCAGGAGGAGCTGGCCTCGGTCGTCCTCGAGTGCATCAGCAACAGCTACCTCAACGCCGAGACCATCCGCGTCGACGGCGGCATCCGCATGCCACCGAAGTGATCGTCTAGGGCTGCGTCTCGCTGTTGGCAGCAGACCCCGACGTCTCCAACAAGAGGCGGGAACCGTGGTCGTAGGTGAGGTAGTTCCACGCCCAGTTGACCAACACGTTGGCACGGTTGCGGAAACCCATCAGCTCGATCAGGTGCAGACCGAGCCACATCAGCCAGCCCACGAAACCGTGGAATCGGAGACCGTTCGGGAACTCGACCACCGCTTGATTGCGACCGATCGTGGCCATCGAGCCCTTGTCGTGATAGTGGAACGCAGCGGTCTGGCGGCCAGCGAGGCGTGCCGCGATCTGAGCCGCGGCGTGGGCCCCACCCTGAATCGCCGGTTGGGCCACCTGCGGCAACGGTTCTCCGGGCGGGAGCGCGATGTCGCCGATCGCGAAGACGTTGGGATGGCCGGCGAGTGACAGGTCGTCGAGCACCGGGATGCGCCCACCGCGACCGAGGGTGACGCCGAGCAGCGCGGCCACCGGACTGGATGTCACGCCGGCCGCCCAGATGATGGTGCGACCGGTGAATCGTCGTCCGTCGCGCAGCACGACAGCGCCCGGTTCCACGTGGTCGACGCCGACGCCGAGCTCGACGGTGACGTTGCGCGATCGCAACGTCGTGGCAGCCTGTTCGGACAACGACCGGTCGAATGGCCCGAGAACCCGATCGGCGGCCTCGATGAGGGTGATGGACGTCGGCGCGATGGCGAGGTCGGGGAAGTCCTTGACGAAGACCTTGTCGATCAGTTCGCGTAGCCCACCGGCCATCTCGACCCCTGTCGGCCCGCCTCCGACGATGATGATCCCGAGATCGACCGCGGCGCCACCTCGGGCGCTTGCCCGCTCGAACAGGTTGAGGAGATGTGACCGAACGCGCAGGGCGTCGTGAAGGGTCTTCAGCGGGAAGGTGTTTCCGTCGACACCGGTGATCCCGAACGATGTGCTGACGGTGCCGGCGGCGATCACCAGATAGTCGTAGGCGAACGCCCGCCCGTCGTCGATCGTCACGCTCCGACCGTCGAGGTCGATGCCGGTCACCTCGCCGAGCACGAACCGGATCGATCGATTCTTCCTGAAGATCCCGCGGATCGGGAATCCGATGTCGTCGGCGTCGAGGCCCGCAGTGGCCACCTGATACAGGAGAGGTTGGAACGTGTGGAAGTTGTTGGCGTCGATGATGGTCACATCGACGGCGACCTTCGTCAGCCCCTTCGCGGCGCGGATACCACCGAAGCCGGAACCGACGATGACGACGTGCGGGCGGCCCATCGCCGTAACCCTACCGACCGTGATCTCAGTGAGGGTCGAGCAGGCCTCGGGCATAGGCGGCCTGGCCTGCATGCTGGATGTCGTCGTCGGCGATGCTGACCAAACGGGCGCCGAGTGTCACCGGTGGATCCCAATTGCGGTCGATGATGCGGTCGAGGTCGTCAGCAGTCGTGCGCTGCAACAGTTCTGTGGTGCGTGCCGCGACCGCCTCGTAGTACTCGATCAGCGCGTTCGCGCTTTCCGGCCGAATGGTCTGGACGTCGCTCCATGAATGGCCGTAGCCGGTGTTGTGGGGGTCGCCGGCCACGCCGAACCGTCCGGCCCAGTCGCCCGACACCCATAGTTGATCCTCCCCGAGGATGTCGGCGATGTGGTCGTCCTGCACCCGGGTCAGGTGCCAGACCAACCAACCGATCGGATTGGCACCCTCGGCCGGCGGCGTCACGAGCACCTCGGGATCGAGGCCTTCGACGGCGTCGTGGACGTGCTCGGTGATACGCCCGAAGAGTTCGATCAGCAGTTCGTTCAGTTGCATGGTGAGGATGGTTGCACGTCTGACCCCATGTCTAAACTCCGTCGTCGACGACGATGGAGGAGATTGATGACGGCGGTACGAATCGGCTTGGTCGGCGCGGGTTTCATGGGCAAGATCCACAGCATCGCCTACCGCAATGCGGCGATGCTCTTCGGCTCCGAGCTCCCATCGATCGACACCGTCGCGGTCACCGATTTCGACCCGACCTTGGCGGCTCGCGCCGTGCGCGATTGGGGCTGGGGAAGGTCGGAGCAGACCTGGCAGGCGATCACCCAGGCCGACGACGTCGATGTCGTCGACATCTGCACGCCCAACGACAACCACGTCGACATCGCTCTCGACGCGCTGACCCGTGGCAAGCACGTGCTGTGCGAGAAGCCGTTGGCTCTCGACGCCGACAGTTGCTTCACGATGTGCGAGGCGGCGCGCGACAGCGACCGCGTCACGCAGGTCGGGTTCGTCTACCGCCAGTGGCCCGCTGTGGCGATGGCCCGCAAGCTGATCGACGAGGGGGCCATCGGTCAGATCCGCACCGCGCGCGGCCAGTTCCTGCTCGATTACAACGGCAATCCCGACGTGCCGATGAGCTGGCGGTTCGACAAGGTCAGGGCAGGCTCCGGCGCGCTCGGTGATGTCGGTTCGCATTGCATCGACCTGTTGCAGTATCTGGCGGGACCGATCTCCGGGGTCGCCGCCCGCATGCAGACGTTCATCCCGCAACGGCGTGATCGCGACGGGAGCCTGGTCGATGTCACGGTCGACGACCAGACCGAGATCCTCGCCGACTTCGAGAGTGGCGCGACCGGAACCATCCTCGCGTCGTGGGCGGGCAGCGGGCACAAGTGCGACCTCGGTTTCGAGGTCATCGGCTCGCGCGGTTCGCTGGCGTTCACGTGGCAACGCTCGAACGAGTTGCAGTTCTTCGACGGCACCGAGCCCGAAGATCGCCAGGGCTTCCGCACGATCCTCGTCGGCCCGGCGCACCCCGGCGCCGACGGCATTCACGGTGTCGCCGCGCAGGGCCTCGGCTACACCGATGCATTCACGATCGCGGCGCGCAACACCATGCGCAATCTGGTGGCCGGGAAAGTGCTCTCGGGGCCGACGTTCGTCGACGGCCTGCGCGTCGCCGAGGTGACCGACGCAGTGATCGCCGCTGTGGCCAGCGGATCGACCGTCGAGGTCACCCGACGAACGCTGTGACGCTGAGCGGGCGGTAGCCCGTCAGGCGGCGATGCCGATGCCGCGGAGGAAGTCGAGGCTGGCCTTGGCGTCTTCGAGAGCGGTGGTGGTCGCCCGGAAGTCGCGGTCCTGCTCGATGGTGCCGGGGCCGTCGAAGCCTCCGAGTTGGCCCGCCAACGCACCGAAGTCGACCATGCCCTGGCCGACCGGTACGAAGATGCCGAGCGAGATCGCGTCGAAGAACGCGACCCCATCACTGAGCACCTTCTGGTGGACGATCGGGTTGATGTCCTTGAAGTGGAGGTAGGCGGTGCGATCGCGGTGTTCGGAGAAGAACCGGATCGGGTCGACGCCTGCGTAGATGTAGTGACCCGTGTCGATGCACAGCTGTAGACCGTCGTCGGCCGTGTCGGCCAGCATGCGCTCGACCTCGTCCTCGAACTCGATGTACGTCCCGCAGTGCTGGTGCAGCACCGGGGTCAGGCCGTGCTTGATCGCTATGGCTGTCGCTTGGCGCACACCGCTGAGCAGGGCCTGATAGCCGGCGCCCTCGAGGCGGGCAGCGGCATCGCCGCGGCCTGCCGTTGCCCCGCGCTCGTCGCTGACCATGTCGATCACGACGAGGAACTTGCCGCCGAGGGCAGCGATCCGATCGCAGGTGCGCTCGGTGGTGTCGTTGATCTCGTCGTGCCTGTCGCGGTCGTGCATCGGCTCGAAGATGTACGACCCCGCAACGCCGAGCCCGCGTGCGCCGAGCTCGGCGCGCACGCTGTCGTTGTCGTCGGGGAGGTAGCCGAGCGGCCCGAGCTCGCAGAGCTTGTAGCCCGCCTCGCTGATCTCGTCGAAGACCTCTTCCCACGGCGGCGCACCGGGCTTGTCGGGAAGGTCGACTCCCCACGAAACCGGTCCGTTTGCTACCTGAATGGCCATTTCAGCACCTCTCGTCTCGATCCGTACGCACGCTATCCGTGGGCCCCGCCGAAGTACCCAACGCGCCGGTCACACGCCGACGCGCTGATGCTTCGACTCGGCCTCGTACACGCCGCGGGCGACGAGCACTTCGGCGCGCTCGCTGACCTCGGGAACGCCGACCTCCCACCAGCACCCGCCACCGGTCCACTCGTTGCTCGTGACGTCGATGACGATCGCATAACTACGGTCGGCTGCCTTCGCCCGGCCGAACGCGGCCGTCAGGTTGTCGAGGTGCTCGACATGCTCGGCGATGGCACCGAGCGACTCGGCGTGCTTGGCGAAGTCGACCCGCGCCATCTGCGTGTGCCGTGAGGTGTCGAGCAGGTTGTTGAACGACACGCTGCCCTGGTTGACCTGCAGGTTGTTGATCGATGCGAACCCGCCGTTGTCACAGATCACGAAGATCACCTTGTGGCCGGTGAAGACCGTCGAATAGATGTCGCTGTTCATCATCAGGTACGAGCCATCGCCCACGAACACCAGCACATCGGTGTCGGTACGGGCCATCTTGGCGCCGAGCCCGCCGGCGATCTCGTAGCCCATCGTCGACATGCCGAACTCGGTGTCCATGCTGCCGACACTCTTCGCCCGCCAGCCGCTGTTGAGCTCACCCGGGAGCCCGCCCGCAGCCGACACGATGTAATCGTCGTCGTCGCAGATCTCGTTGATCATCTGGATCACTTGGCCGTACGCCGGGACCTTCACCGCCGGTCGAGCCTTGATCGAGTCGAGGTACGCGTGCCACGCGCCGATCTTCGACTGTGCAGCACTCAACCACCCGGCCGGCGCGGCGTATGCGGCGATGGCAGTCTCGAGTTGCCCGAGCACGACTTTGGCGTCGCCGATGACCGGCGTCGCGTGCTGCTTGTTGGCATCCCACCGCGCCGTGTTGATCGACACGAAGCGCAGCGCCGGGTTCTTGAACAGTGCCCACGAACCGGTGGTGAAGTCCTGCAGTCGCGTGCCGACCGCGATCACGACATCGGCATCCTCGGCGACCGCGTTGGCGGCAGCCGAACCGTTGACCCCGACGGGCCCGGCGTAGTTCGGGTGCGCGGCGACGAGCGCCGACTTGCCGGCCATCGTCTCGACGACAGGGATGGCGTGGCGAACAGCGAAATCGGTGAGCGCTTCGACCGCACCGGAGTAGTGCACGCCGCCGCCGGCGATGATCAACGGCTTCTTCGCGCCGAGCAGCAGGGCAGCCGCGGCGTCGACGTCGCGCGAGTCTGGGCCTGGCCGGCGGATGTAGTGAACGCGTGGCTCGAAGAACGACGCCGGGTAGCTGTACGCGTGCGCCTGGATGTCTTGCGGCAGGGCGATGAACGCCGGCCCGCAATCGGCCGGGTCGAGCATGACGGCCAGCGCCTGGGGGAGGGATCGCACGATCTGTTCCGGTTGGGTGATGCGGTCCCAGTAGCGGGTGACGGGCTTGAACGTGTCGGCTGCCGTGATGGTGGGGTCGTTGAACTGTTCGATCTGCTGCAGCACGGGGTCGACGATGCGGTGCTGGAAGGTGTCGCCACTGATCAGGAGCAGCGGCAGCCGGTTGGCATGGGCGACCGCCGCCGCGGTCACCATGTTGGTGCTGCCGGGCCCGATCGACGATGTCGCGATCATGATCTGACGCCTCCGCTTGGCCTTCGCGTACGCGACGGCGGTGAGGGCCATCGCTTGCTCGTTGTGACCGTGCCACGTCGGCAGTCGATCCTGGACCTGCTCGAGAGCCTCGCCCAAACAGGTGACGTTGCCATGGCCGAAGATCGCCGAAACGCCGGCGAAGAGTTGCACCTCGGCACCGTCGACGACTGTCTTTTGGTTGACGAGCCATCGCACGATCGCTTGCGCAGTGGTCAATCGAATGGTTTCCACTTTGGTACCTCCGGGGGATAGGGCGTCGAGCGGCGGCCCCGGTCGACCATAGCGAACGGTCAATCGCGAACGCAGATCGGGAATTGTTGGTGTGGCAGTTGCCCGCGTGACCGGATGCTGGCAAGGTTCCGGTCATCGATCACTCTCTGCAACCGGTCCGGACCGAGATCGGTTGCGCGCTGGCATTCGAGGTTGACGATCACGTCGTGCTCGCCCTGCAGGTTGCCGCGGCGACCGGGGGTGGATCGTTCGAGAGGGAGGGTCTGGTCGTGCGGCTCGACGGCCAACCTCTGGCCACCGAGGAAGTGCTCGTCGAACACGGCGGCCGCGTCCATCTGGTGTCGTGCGGCAGGGGAACGCTGACCGTCGACTACAACGCGATCGTTCTTCGCGGACCGGCGGTCGATGTCGCGCCCACGCTCGCAGAGCGGCTGTTCGCAGTCCGGCCCAGTCGCTACTGCCCGTCGGACCTGCTCGAAGCGTTCGCCGAAGCAGAGCTCGAGATGCCGCAAGACCCGGCGGACCGTGGTCCGACGATCGGCGCATGGGTGTTCGGCCGGCTGAGTTACGAGTTGGGCAGCAGCGGCCCGCTCGATACGGCGGTCGACACCTTGCTCGCCGGGCGCGGCGTGTGTCGCGACTTCGCTCACCTCACCGTCGCGCTGTGCCGAACAGTCGGTGTCCCGGCGCGGCTCGCCTCGGTGTACGCGCCCGGTGTGTTCCCCATGGACTTCCACGCCGTCGCCGAGGTCGCGACGGCCGAACGATGGGAGGTCGTCGACGCCACCCGGCTCGCCCCGAGGCAATCGCTGGTGCGCATCGCAACCGGACGCGACGCCGGCGACACCGCGTTCTCGACGACCATCGAAGGCTCGGCGGAGCTCGTCGCCAGCGGCATCACCGCCTTCGTCCACGGCGACCTGCCCATCGACGATCTCGCCTCGGGTGTCACGCTGCCCTGAGCAGGTTGTCGGCCGGCCCCGGCGTCAGTGCTCCCGCCCGTCAGTGTCAGCTCACTGAACGGCAGTCGGTGGATGGGCTGACAGTGACGGTGGGAAATCCAAGGAAGGGGGCTTGGGGACGTGAGCTCCGGGGGTGTCGTTGTACCCTCCGAATCGTGATCACTGGAACCTGTGTCGATGGCTGACGTCACCACCGTCGCGATCGTCGGTGCCGGGCCAGCCGGCCTTGTCGCCGCGCACCTGCTGCAGCGGGCAGGTATCGGCTACGTGCTGCTCGAACGGCACGAGCGGTCGGAGATGGAGATGCTCGCCAAAGCCGGCGCGCTCGAGTACCGGACCGTCGAACTGCTCCAGAAGGTCGGGCTCTCGCCGAGCCTGTTGCAGTTCGATCACACGAACTACTGCTGTGAGTTCCGTACGCCGGATGAAAGCGTGGTCTTCGACTACGGCACGCTGACCGGCGGTCGACCGCACTACGTGTACCCGCAGCACGAGCTCGTCGCCAAGCTCTGCGATGCGTTGGTCGAGATCGGTGGCGACATCCGGTTCGGCACCCATGTCACCGGGCTCCAACGCGATGGCGACGACGGCGACGGCGACGTGACCTTGACGGTACTTAGTTCGACGGGCGGCTCATCGAACATTCGATGCCAGGTCGTCGCCGGCTGCGACGGGGCCCGCGGGGTGATCGCCGGTTCGTTGCGTGGCTGCCAAGTGGTCGAGCAGTCGTTGCCGGTGCGGTGGTTCGCTGTGCTGGGCACGACGCCGCCGCTGGAGCCGCACACGATCTATGCCGCCCACCCACGCGGGTTCGCCGGCCAGATGCGGCGGCTTCCGACGTTGACTCGGTTCTACCTCGAGGTGCCCGCCAGCGACACGATCGCCGATTGGCCCGAGACCCGAGTGCGCGAGGAGTTGACGATCCGGCTGATGGTGCCGGGACGTCTCGACGATGTCCGTTTCATCGAACCGTCGCTCGTCGACCTACGCATGCGCATGACGTCGCCGATGCAGGACGGGCGGGTGTTCGTGGCCGGTGACGCCGCGCACGTCATCACGCCGGCCGGAGGAAAGGGCATGAACCTCGCCATTCAGGATGCGGTCGAACTGGCCTACGGGTTCATCGAACGATTCGGGGTCGCCGATGACGGCGATCGGCTGGCGCGCTACTCCGACACTCGACTCCCCGCGATCTGGAGAACGCAGGCCTTCTCGCGATGGATGTTGCGGCTGCTCCTCGCTGGCTCCGACGAAGGGGTCGACCAGAACGATTCCACGACCTTCGGCGCCGGGTTGCGCCAAGGTTGGATCTCTGCGTTTCAACATGATCCCACCCTGGCCCGGTGGTTCTCGTACGCCTACGCGGGGGTCGATCCGGACTGACCGGCCTACTGCTGGTTGGTGTCCTGCTGGTGGGTGTCGATCTCGGCCAGCACCTGACCGATGATCTTGGTGGCCTTGTGGTGGGGGAGCTCCTCGCCGCCTTCGGCGTCGGCGACCTCGCCGGCAAAGGCTTGGATCGAAGGCGTGCCGCCCACCAGTACGTGTCGGAGTGCGTCTGCGCTGGCATCGGGATCGTCGATCGATTCGACTGCCTCGGCGACGTGGTCGGGATCCTCCGCAACGGCGTGGACCAATGCCATCGCCTGCTCGCGTCCGGACGCCGTCGACACCACTTCGTGCCCATCGGGGTTCTGCTGCGAGTCCCAATCCGCGAGGGCCTCGCTGTATCCGCCTTCACCGGGGTGCAGCACCATCGTCGTGGCAACGGGCGCCAGAACTTCGTCGGTTTCAGTGTCTTCGTCACCCGAATGTCGGGAAGGGGAGACGGGAACTGTCAGCGAGCCGTCGTCGTGTCGAATGATTTCCATGCCCGACCTGTACCCAGTTCGGCCCGTGGATATGCATCACACGCCGCTGGTCGCCAATTCCTGTAGCTGTCGGTGCTGGTCGTCGGTCAGGGATCGGTACACCTCGAGGGAGGCGACGTTCTCGCGAATCTGCTCGGGTGAGGTTGCGCCGAACAGCACGCTGGCCAGTCGAGGGTGCCCGAGGGCGAACGCGAAGGCGAGGCCGGCGGGCGAGACGTTCCACTTGTCAGCCAACTCGACGACCGCCGCGGCGCGCTCTTTTCCGGCAACGATCGGCATGCTCTCGTCGGTGTCCGCACGCCCGGACCGCCCCTGCAGGTACTTACCGGTCAGCGTTCCACCCGCCAGCACGTACGACGCCACGAGACCGATCTCGCCGTCCGCCAGCACGGCCTCCATCCTCGGATCCTGCACCCAATCGGGACGCACCAGGCTGTACGGCAACTGCGCCGCGGCCGGAAGCGGCAAGCCGAGATCGCGGGCGGCCCGCACCGCCTGGGTCAGTTCATCTGCGGGCCAGTTGCCGACTCCCCAGGAGCGAGCCCGACCCGACGAGACGAGTGCGCCGACCTGGGCGACGAGCTCGGCGATGGTGAGGCCCTCGGGCGGTTGCATCGTGTAGATCAGGTCGATGTGGTCGAGACCCATGCGGCCAAGCGACGATTCGAGCTCCGCAGCCGCGTCCTGATGGGGCCAGAACTCCCACCACAGCTTGTTGGACACGACGACCTCGTCGCGGACCCAGCCCGACTCACGGAACAGTTCACCGAAGATGATCTCGCTGTAGCCGGTGGGGATCGGCGCGTTGCCGGTCTCGTCGTCGTACCGGGCGTCGTCGAGGAAGGTGATACCGGCCTCACGCGCGGAGCGCATCACAGCGCGGCCCTGCTCGCGCCCGATGCGCTCGAACGTTCGCCACGAGCCGAGAGCGAACACCGAGACCTCGAGGCCCGATGAGCCGAGCGGGCGATGTGGCAGTGCGGTCAATGGGGCCTCGGGCTAGGTCGTGTAGTCGGCGTTGATCCGAACGTAGCCGTCGGTCAGATCGCAGCCCCATACCGTGGCCGTCGAATCGCCTGCAGACAGCGCCGCCGTGATGCGCACCTCGTCACCGCGCATGTACTTGGCGAGCGTGACGAGGCCGTCGTCGTCGACTTGCGTCGGATAGACCTCTTGGTCGCCGAAGTAGATCACCACCTTGGACTGGTCGACCTCGTCGACCGTGGTCGACTTGCCGATTGCCATGGCGACCCGGCCCCAGTTGGGATCAGCACCATGCACCGCCGTCTTGACGAGCGGCGAGTTGACGATCGCCTTGGCGACGCGCTTGGCCTGCTGCGGTGAAGCCGCCTGCTGGACCGTGACCTCGATCAACTTCTCCGCACCTTCGCCGTCGCGCGCCACCTGCTTGGTCAGCGACGCGGCCACGTCGTACAGCGCCTGCTCGAACGCATCGAGCTCGACTGCGCCGGCGCCGCCGCCGGCCATCACGATGGCTGTGTCGCTGGTGGACGTATCGGTGTCGATGGACACGCAGTTGAACGTACGGTCGATGACGCGTCGGAACATCGGTTCGAGATCCGCAGCGGCGATCGCCGCGTCGGTGAACATCAACGTGATCATCGTCGCCATGTTCGGCTCGATCATGCCGACGCCTTTGGCGACTCCGACGATCGTCGCCGCACCCACTGACGCACTGGCGATCTTGCGAACCGTATCCGTCGTCATGATGCCCTCGGCGACCGGTTCGGCATCGCAGCCAGGAAGTGCCGACGGCATAGCGGAGAGCGCACTGCGCACCCGATCCATCGGGTACTGGCGGCCGATCACGCCGGTCGAGGCGATCAACACATCGGTCGCCGCGCAGCCGAGCGCCGCGGCGACGCCGCCGACGACCTCGCGGGCATTGGCCAGACCCTCGGCACCCGTTGCGACGTTGGCGTTCTTCGAGATGACGACGACGGCCCGCGCGGTGGGCGACGAGAGGTGCTCGCGGCTGACGGTCACGCTGGGGCCGGCGAAGCTGCTGGTCGTGAACATGCCGACCGTCGGGCACGGCTCAACACAGGAGATCACAACGAAATCGTCGGTCGAGTCTTTGATGCCGATGTTGGCGACGTACGCCCGGAATCCGGTAGGGAGCGGTATCACTGCGGGGCTGCCGTCAGGTTGGTGCGGACCGTTTCGAAGATGTCGCCGAGCTCGCGAACCTGGCCGGGTGTCAGTCCCTTCAAGAAACGATTGCGCACGCTGGCGACGTGTTCGGGTGCCGCCTCGGCGAGCTTGGCACGTCCCGTGCCCGTCAGTGCGGCGAACATCACGCGGCGATCTGCCGGACAAGCAACGCGCTCGACGAGGCCGGTGGAGACCAGGCCGTCGAGCCGTCGTGTCAGGCCGCTGGGGGACAGCTGGAGTGCGGTCGCCAGATCGCACATGCGCAGCTGCTCGTCGTCGGCCTCCGACAGGCGCACCAGCACCTCGTAGTCGCCCAGGGTGAGGCCGAAGGAGGCGAGGTCGCTGCCCAGCGCGTTCCACATGGTGTTGACCGACTCGATGAAGTTGCGCCAGGCGCGCATCTCGTTCGGCGACAACCAGGCGGTGGGCATGGAGACATTCTAGCAGGCAACCGCGGAAGGTTGCGATCGCAAGTAATGCGCTCTAGGATACTTGTGTGCGCAAATAAATGCCACGAACACTCTTCACCAGACCAGCTTCAAAAGGAGCAATTCCATGAGTGCAATCACCGATCTCAAGCCAGGCGTTTGGAACGTCGACCCGAGTCACTCCAGGGTCGGCTTCGTAGCCCGTCACCTGATGGTCAGCAAGGTCCGCGGTCACTTCACCTCGTTCAGCGGCACCTTGACCACCACCGACGATCCGCTCGCCTCGAAAGTCGAAGCCAGCGTCGACACGGCGTCGATCACCACCGGTGACGAGAACCGCGACGGTCACGTCAAGTCGCCCGATTTCTTCGATGTCGACAAGTATTCGACGATGACACTCGTGAGCACCGGCATCGACAAGGACGGCAGCGACTACGTGTTGCACACCGACCTGACGATCAAGGGCGTCACCAAGCCGGTCGATTTCGAACTCGAGTTCGACGGCGTCAACGATGATCCGTGGGGCGGTACGCGCGCCGGCTTCACCGCCTCTGCGGACGTGAGCCGCAAGGAGTGGGGTCTCGAGTGGAACATGGCCATCGAGACCGGTGGGGTTGTGGTCAGTGACAAGATCAAGCTCGAGCTGGAGATCGAAGCAGTGAAGGCCTGATCCCCGACGGGAGCAAGACGGAAACTCGATTCGCACAGGAGGAAGACACAATGATCAGACGACTCAACCACGCCGTACTGTGGGTGCGCGACGCCCAACGGTCCGCCAAGTTCTACACGACCGTCCTCGGGTTCGAGGCCGTGGCGACCATGGGCACCCAAGCTGTCTTCCTCCGTGCCGATGGCTCGACCAACGACCATGATCTCGGCGTGTTCAGCGTCGGCGAGCGCCAGCAGCCGCCCGCCCAGTCGCCGGGCCTCTACCACCTCGCTTGGCAGGTCAACACCATCGAGGATCTCGCGGCGCTACGCGCCAAGCTGATCGACGCGGGCTCGTTGATGGGCGAGAGCGACCACGGTGTCAGCAAGAGCCTCTACGCCAAGGACCCCGACGGCATCGAGTTCGAAGTGATGTGGGCGGTGCCGAAGGAGAGCTGGCCGACGACGTCGCCCGGTGTCGAACCGTTGGACCTCGATGCCGACTTGGCTCGTTGGGCAGCGGTCGACACAGCCGACCAGTGACCGATCGCTAACGGTGCAGCACGTCTCGCAGCGCGCCGTCGAGCGTGGTGTGCTTGAACTCGTACCCACTGCGCATCAGCACGGTCGGTAGCACGCGCTGGCCGCCGAGCAACAACGTGTCGACCAGTTCGCCCCCGAGCAAGAGCTTCGGTGCGAACATGGGTATGGGAATGAACGCCGGCCGGTGAAGGACCTTGGCCAAGGTCGTCGTCAACTCGCTGTTGGTCACCGGATTCGGTGCCGTCAGGTTGACCGCACCGCAGACCTCCGACGTGAGGAGGTGGCTGATCGCGCCGACCTCGTCGTCGATGGCGATCCAGCTCTGCCACTGATGGCCGTTGCCGAACCTGCCGCCGAGCCCCAGCTTGAACAGCGGCAGCTGCTTCTTCAATGCGCCCCCGTCGTTCGAGAGGACCACGCCGCTGCGAAGGTGGACGGTGCGCACGCCGGCCTCCTCGGCGATCAGCGTCGCGCCCTCCCACCGCTGACATATGTCGCTGAGGAAACCGCTGCCGGGGGCGGAGAGCTCGTCGAGCCGCTCGTCGCCGCGATCGCCGTACCACCCGATCGCGGAACCCGACAGGAAGACCGAAGGCATCGCGTCGAGACCGACCATCGTCTTGGCGAGCAACTCGGTGGTCTGCAATCGGCTCGACAGCAATTGGTCCTTGTACTGGTCTGTCCAGCGCTTGTCGCCGATGCCTGCGCCCGACAGGTTGATCACCGCATCGCAGCCGTCGAACGCAGCCGGATCCAAAGTGCCTGCCGTCGGATCCCAAGTCATCTCGCCGTCCTGGGCAGGGCGCCGCACGAGGCGCAAGAGGCTGTGGCCGTCGGCGCTCAGCCGTTTGGTCAGCGCCGAGCCGATCAGGCCGCTGGCACCCGTCATGAGGATCCGCATGCCCACAGGGTATGTCGCCCGAAGAGTGCCGTGTTCAAGTGCTCAGGGTCGGCCCGGCACCAGCCGATACCGTTGTGACCAGACTGCGGCGAAAGAGGATCTTATGGACACCAGCGACGACGGCACTTCCTTCAGACCGCCACAGCCGGCGGCCCCCGCGCCGAGTGGCCCGCCCTCGCTTCCTCCGCCCGGGTCTGCATACAACTCGACGCCAATGCCTCCGCCTCCGCCCGGCGCGGGTCTTCACCCGTTCGTGCCGGCCGTTGGCGAGCCGACCGCCGTGGTCGTCCCCGTCGGTTCTGCCGGCAAACGGAACAAGGGCAAGGTCTTCGGCGGTCTCGTGGCAGTCGTCGCGTTGGTAGGCGCCGGCGGGTTCGCCGTCAGCAAGATCGTCGCCGGCGACGATGGTGGCGCGGCCAGCCCCACCGAGGTCGGCACGCGCTTGATGGATGCGCTCGGGTCCGAGGATGCGCTTGGTGTCGTCGATCTGCTGCTGCCCGGCGAGCGCGACATGATGCGCCGGCCGCTGATCGATCTCGTCGACAACTTGAAGCGGCTGGAGGTCGTCGATGGCTCGGCATCGTTGAACAAGGTCGGTGGCCTCGACATCTCGTTCGACGACGTGCAAGTGGATCCGACCGCCACCAACGTCAACGACGTCTCCGACATCCGCATCACCGCCACCGGCACGGCATCGGTCGATGGCGCGACCGTACCGATCGGCAACCTGTTGATCGACGAGGCGTTCGGTGGCCAGCGGCCGAAGATCGCCGACACCGAACCGCAGAGCGGTGACGTCGATGTCAGGCTGGCGACGGTGAAGCACGGCGGTCGCTGGTACCTCAGCGCGTTCTACTCGATCGCCGAGAACGCCCGCCGGGCGGGCGACGACATCCCCGAGACAGGTGTCGTGGCGCATGGCGCCGACACACCCGAGGGAGCGGTGCAGGCGATCTTCGACGCCGTCGGCAACCTCGACATCGAAGCACTGATCGCTGCGCTCAACCCCAACGAGGCCGAAGCGCTGCAGCGGTACGCGCCGATGTTCATCGACGATGCCCAGAAGTCGCTCGACGACGCCAATGCCAAGATCGCCTTCTCCGACACGAAGTATTCGGTCAGCGGAACCGGTGATCGGCGAACGGTGACGGTCGACGGGTTCACCATGTCGGCCGGTGCCGACGGCAACGAGGTGAAGGTCGTGGACGAAGGCGGCTGCGTGGTGATGACGAGCGGCGATACCACGACCAACACATGCAAAGGCGGCAGCTCGGCCGACGGTGCACTGACCGCGCTGGGGGTCAACGAGAACGACGATGTGAAGGCGTTGATCAAGACCGTGCAGGACGCCTTCGCCGATGTCGGCCCCACCGGTATCACGGTGCAGAAGGTCAACGGTCAATGGTTCGTCAGCCCTATCGGGAGCATCGCCGACCTCCTGTTGACCGAACTGGCCGCACTCGACAAGAACGAATTGACCGACATCATCGACGGGGTGAAGAAGGTGTCGCAAAGCGTGCTCAGCGGCGACATCTTCGGCGGCGATACGACGGCTGCGGGCAGTGATGGTGGCGACACCAGCGCCGGAAGTGGCAGCAACAGCGACACCAGCGGGCTCGACACGTGCTTCGCCGAGACCGACTATCCGGCCTACTCGGCGTGTATCGGCGCCGGCCTCGCCGACGGCACGATCGACCCGGCGTTCGTCGCGCCGTACTACCGATTTGTCGAATGCGGCGTCGGCGAACAGTACTGGAAAGGCGACGTCTACTCGATGAGCGACGAAGACTTCACTGCCTTTGCCCTGGCTGCTGCACCGTGCTTCCAGAAGTACATCTCCGACGGCACCATCTCGCAGTTCGAACTGCCGTACGAACTGTCACGTCCCGACTGCCTCGAGGGCCGCAACTGGTACAACGTCACCGACGAGGCCTACACGAACCGCGTCTTCGAGTGCGCCGGCTGATCGGTCTCAGGCGACGCCCGGTCAGGCGGCAGCGGCCGTCCTGAGGGCTGCGTCGAGCGCGTCGTCCTCGACGGCACCCAACGAGACTTTCACCGAACCGGCGGCATCGATGATGGCCATGGCCGGCTGCTGGGGCACGTGGAACCTGGCGAAGATTTCACCCGAATCGTCGCTGATCTGGGGGAAGGTCAGCCCGTGCTTGTCGACGAATCCCTGGAACGAGGCGTCGTCGCCGTACCAGGCGACGCCGACGAACTGCACCTTGCCCGCCCACCGTGCGCTTGCCGCTTCGACCGAAGGGGCTTCATGGTTACACGTCACTCAAGTAGGAGCCCAGAACCACAGCAGCACTGGCTTGCCTGCGTAGTCGGCGAGGTCGATCGTTCCGCCGCCGACACGTGGTGCCGAGAACGCCAACGACTGCGGCACAGTCGCGAGCGACGTCGGGTTGGACGCTGAGGTCGTGGGGGGAGCAGCGGTCGGTTGCGGGGACGACTGCGACCCTGCCGCGCCACAGCTGCTCAGCAACATCACACTGATCGCACCCACCAGCACTCGTCGCACGACAGAACGCTAACGGTCGTAGCCTGGCAAGTCCATGCGCACCAGGACATTGCTGCTGCTCGCCATCGGGTGCGGCCTGGTCATCCTGCTCGCCGGGGGGATCCAGTTGTTGCGGGTCGGCGGCCAACAACAGACGGCGAAGCTTCTCGCCACCGGCGAGGCCGGCAAGGCCGGAGACGTGTCGGTCGAGCTGGTCTCCGCGTCGGCGCACGTCGCCCAACTGATAGCGGTGGTCCGTTTGGGTGGCGTCGACGATTCGCAAGGACTCGACGGGTTCACGCTCGTCGGGCCGGGCAAGGTCGTGCCCGTCGCGTCGTCGGACTGCCACGGGATCACAGTCCACAGCGTCGACTGCGCGCTGACATTTGCCACCAACGAGATGCAGGGAACGTCGCGCCAACTGATCTTCCATCGCGCCGACGACCAACTCCGATGGGTGCTCGCTCAGGGTGACTAGGCGCTACCGTTGACCCGGAATTTCACATCAACTTTCTGGCCGACTCACCCACCGTCACGGAGCCACCATGGAGCCCGCAACCGAATTCGATCTCGTCGTGATCGGCGGTGGTCCAGGCGGATACGCAGCGGCGCTGTATGCGACATCCGCCGGTCTCAACGTCGGAATCGTCGAGATGGCCGAGATGGGGGGCACGTGCCTCAACCGTGGGTGCATCCCGGCGAAGTCGTTCCTGGAGACTGCTGCTGTCAACCGTCACGTCGCCCACGCGGCTGAGTTCGGCATCGAATCCAGCGCTCCCGTGGTGAACTTCGTCACGGCACAGAATCGCAAGCAGAAGATCGTCGACGGTCTCGTCAAAAGCCTCACGGGTTTCATGAAGTCGAAGAAGATCACCATCTACGAAGGCATCGGCACGCTCGGTGCGGACCGCGTCGTCACCGTGACCGGTGCCGATGGTGTCTCGACAATCCGCGGCAAGAACGTCGTGCTGGCCGGCGGCTCTGTCCCACGCACGATCACCGGTTTCGAGCCGGCCGGTCCGATCATGACCAGTGACGAGGTGTTGATGCTCGACTACGTGCCGGCCCGCGTCGCGGTCATCGGTGGCGGCGCGATCGGCTGCGAGTTCGCCAGCACCTTCGCCGATCTCGGCTCCCAGGTCACGTTGCTCGAGGGCCTGCCCAAGATCCTGCCCGGGCTCGACAGCGACGTTGCCAACGTCGTCGTCCGCAGCTTCAAGAAGAAGGGCATCGACATCCGCACGGCTGTGAAGGTCCTCGGCCACACGCCGACCTCCAGCGGTGGCACCACGGTGCACTGCGTCGGTGGCGATGGTGGCGAGGTCACCAACATCGAGGTCGACGTCGTCGTCGTCAGCATCGGCCGACGTCCCTTTGCCGACAAGCTCGGGCTCACCGGCACTGCGGTGAAGCTCAGCGATCGCGGTCATATCGAAGTCGACGAATACTGCCGCACGGCCGAGCCAGGTGTCTACGCGATCGGCGACGTCATCAACACGCCGCAACTTGCGCACGTCGGTTACGCCGAGGCGATCCTCGTCACCAAGCACATGCTCGGCGAGCGCCCGAAACCGATTGCGTACGACCGTGTGCCGTGGGCCATCTACTGCCACCCTGAGGTCGCGTTCAGCGGGCCCAGCGAGGAAGCCGCTCGCGAAGCCGGCCAGGACGTGGTCGTGGCCAAGCACCAGTTTCGGGCCAACAGCCGGGCGCAGATCCTCGGCGAGCTCGACGGGCTCGTCAAGATCATCGCCAAGAAGCAGGCCGATGGCAGCGCAGGGCAGATCCTGGGTGTACACATGGTCGGTCCGTGGGTGACCGAACAGTTGAGCGGTGGTTACCTGGCCGTCAACTGGGAAGCATCGGTGGCAGAGGTTGCCGAATTCATCCAACCCCACCCGAGCCTGACCGAGCTGTTCGGTGAAACCGTATTGTCGCTCACGGGCCGCAGCCTGAACGCCTGAACCGATCGAAGAGAGAGACCACACCATGGCCGATGTCACGTTGCCGCAACTGGGTGAGACCGTCACCGAAGGCACGATTACCCGCTGGTTCAAGAAGGTGGGTGACAGCGTGGCGGCCGACGAGCCGTTGTTCGAGGTCAGCACCGACAAGGTCGATACCGAGGTTCCGTCCCCCATCGCCGGCACGGTCACCGAGATCCGCGTGCAGGAGGGTGACACCGTGGCGGTCGGCGCGGTGATCGCCGTCGTCGGCGACGCCGACGGCGCCGCTGCCCCTGCCGCAGAGCCCGCCGTACCGGCGGCGCCTGTC
>JBDTYA010000112.1:0-7676 GCA_040005915.1 Ilumatobacteraceae bacterium | reverse complement strand
TCAAGCCCATGGGTCGCCTGACTTGCACACTAGGATCCGGCGAGCGCGAGGGTGGTGCCGGTGATCTTGGCTTTCGGGGACTTCGAATTGGACACGGCGCGTGTGGTGCTGCGCCGCTGCGGCAGCGACGTCCGGGTCGAGCCCCAGGTGTTCGACCTGCTCTGCTGCCTGATCAAGCGACACGGCGAGGTAGTCCGCAAGGAGGAACTCCTCGATCAGATCTGGGGCGACCGCTTCGTGAGCGAGTCGGCCTTGACGACCCGGATCAAATCCGCCAGGCGGGCGGTCGGAGATGATGGCAAGACCCAACGGGTGATCCGCACGGTGCACGGCAAGGGGTACGAGTTCGTCGCCGAGGTTCGTGTGGCCGAGGAACGTCCCCGCCCCGACGGCGCCACCATCAACGGCGACCCCCGCCCATTGCTGCCCGCCGCGTTACAGCCGCTGATCGGAAGGGAGGATCTCCTCGCACGGCTCCTCGAAGACCAGGCCAGGAATCGACTCGTGACCCTGGTCGGGACGGGAGGAGTCGGAAAGACCTCGATCGGTTTCGAGCTCGCTCATCGGATTGCCCATCGTTACCCCGACGGGGTGTTCGTCGTCGAGCTGGTGACGGTCATGGACGACGACGACGCGTTTGGGGCGTTCGCCACCGCGTTGGATGTCAACACATCTCATGAGAAATCGATCGAAGAGGCGATCGTCGACATGCTGCGGCCGCGGTGCGCGCTCCTCCTGCTCGACAACTGCGAGCACCTCATCGAGTCCATCGCCGTGCTGGCCGATCACATTCTTCGCGCCGCTCCCCAGGTTGCGATCGTGGCGACGAGTCGCGAACCCCTGGCCGTGAGCGGGGAGCACGTGTGGACAGTCGAGCCGTTGGGGACCGCCGACATCGAGGCCGCGTCGGTCGTCGACATGGCAGCGGTGCCCGCGGTCGCACTCTTCGTCGATCGGGCGCGCGCCGCTGATCCGGCGTTCGAGTTCAACTCGATCACTGCGCCGGCTGTCGTCGAGATCTGTGCTCGTCTCGACGGCATTCCGCTCGCCATCGAACTTGCTGCGTCGCGCGCCAGAGCGATCGACGTCACGGAGATCGCCCGCCGCCTCGACGAGCGGTTCCGCCTGCTCAAGGGAGTCCGGCGTGGCGCCGACCCGAGGCACCGAACGATGTACGACACGATCAGCTGGTCGTATGAACTGCTCGAGGACGACGAACGACGGCTGTTCGAATCACTGTCCGTCTTCGCCGGGCAGTTCGATCTCGGTGCGGCCGAGTCCGTCTGCCGTGGCGAGGACGTGCTCGACACGCTGACTCGGCTGACCCAGCGGTCGATGCTCGCTGTCCGCCGGCCCCCGACCGGTGGGACTCGTTACGAGATGTTGGAGACATTGCGAGAGTACGGCAGGCAGCGGCTGGACGATCAGCGAAGTGTCGATCTGTTCTCCGCGCACGCTGCGCAGTTCGCGTCCCTCGGCCGATCGGTGGAGCTCGACCTGCAAACGGCGCACGAGAGCCATGCGTTCGCCAGGGCCGACGCGTCGTTCGCCGACCTGCGCGCGGCCCAACGATTCGCGCTCGACATCGGCGACTTCGATATGGCCTACCGGCTGATCACCTCGATTCGCGAGTACGCGATGCGGAGCTTGCGCTACGAGGTCTTCCAGTGGGCCGACGCAGCGTCGCAGCTCGGCGGAGTCGACCATCCACTTCATTCGGTGGTGATGGGGGTGAGGGCGTACGGCGCCTGGGTTCGGGGTGAGTTCGCAGCTGCCGTGTCGCTCGCCGAGTCCGCCAGAGCCGTCGAGATCGCACAGGGGGCAACCCCGAGCGGCCTCGTCGAACGAGTCCTGGCCAACGTCAGGTATGCCACCGGCGAGATCGAGCGAGGGCTGATCGAGGGCGTTCGCCTGATCGAGCTCGCCGAGGCAGCCCACAATGATTCGAGACTCGTCCACGCCTACTACATGGCATCGATTGCATCGAGTTCGCTCGGGCGACTCGACGAGGCGGAGCGGTTGATCGCCCTCGCCCGCCAGGCCGGTAGGCGCACCGGGAGCCCCACCGATCTCGCGTCGGCATCTGTCGCCGAAGGATTCGCAGCACGCGACGACGACTCGGCATTGGATGCGTTCGCCGCCGCCGATCGGTTGGGGCGCTCGGCCGGAAACCGGTGGATCAGCGCGTTCGCACGCACCGAGGCGAGTGGGCTGCTCGTTCACCAAGGTCTGCTCCAAGAAGGGTGCCGAGGACTCGCTGAGATGGTCGACACGTGGTATCGGGCAGGTGAGTGGGCGCAGCAGTGGCACACCTTGTCGCGTTGTGTGATCGCGCTCGATCGCATCGGCCAGCACGAACTCGCTGCGGTGGTACTCGGAGCGATCGAGGCGCGAACCACGATGGGCGGCCCGCCCGTCATGACCACCCTCCGGGACCTGGCGTTCGAGGCGCGGGCGTCGGTGATCACCGAGCTCGGCGAGGACCGAGCCGACGAGCTCTGGATCATCGGTACATCGCTTCCGGTCGCAACGATCATCGGACGGACCAGGAGCGCGTTGCTCGGTCGTTCGCAGGGCGACTGAACCCCCGATACTCGCAGCGTCAGAGTCCTCGATTATCGAGGTGTGCGTGCAGGTGCCCGGCCAGCTCGGCGGCGTCGGCGCCGACGCCGTCGATGAAGCTCGACTTGCGGCGGCGCAGGAACGGCAGTCCCAGCAGGTAGAGGCCCGAAAGTGCACAAACGCCACCGTCGTGGACGATCCTGCCGTACTGATCGAAGGCAGCCCTGTCCAGCCAGGAGTAGCTCGGGCGGTATCCGGTCGCCCAGATCACCGTGGCAAATCGACCGAGCTCGAGTTCAGTCGGCACGGTGCCCAGCATCGTCGGCGCAGGCGCTGTCGGCTCTGGGAGCTCACCGTCGAGATCGTTGTCGGACGCGAACTCGTCGATCCTTGCCAAGAGGCGGTACAACTTCAGATCGGCATTGGCGACGAGATTGCCGAGCGCGCCGGAGAACTGGGCCTTCTGGCCGACGATGCGCATCAACTTGCCGACCACATCGACCCCGCTCGCGCAGAGTGCGTTGAGGTCGAGCGTGCGGCGCTCCGGGCTGCCGACGAGCTGTAGGGAAGGAAGCCTCCGGGCACGATTGATGTCATCGACCTCGTCGTATCGCTCGTCGAGCTGACCGATCGCGTCCATCCACCAGTGGATGTCCCGGCCGCGATGCGTACGCGGTAGGCGGACGTGCTCGCCGACAGCAATGGCCACTTGACGGCCACTTCGCCGGAGCTCGTCGGCGATCTGCGCTCCGGAGGCCGACGCACCGACGACGAGAACCTCGCCATCGCGTAGCTGGTCGGGGTTGCGGTATTGGAGCGCAGTGAGCTGGTCGACACGACCGGGCAGCTCAGCTGCTACAGCGGGGAGACGCGGTTCGCTCGACGCCCCGGTCGCAGCGACCACTGCGTCGCAGGTCCACGTGCCCTGATCGGTCGCCACCTCGAACCCGCCGGCCCTGGCCGTGACCTGTTCGACGTCGACGTGGGTGTGGACCGGCGCCCCGATACTGCGCCCGTACCCGTCCAGGAAGGCAACCGTCTCGTTCTTGTCCATGAAGCCGTCCGGGTCCGGCCCCTCGTATCTGTGGCCGGGGAGACGGGTCATCCAGTTCGGGGTGAGCAGACGGAGCGAGTCCCACCGCTCGTTCCGCCAAGACTGAGCCACCTCCCCCCGGTCGAGCACGACATGGTCGATTCCCCGACCGGCGAGATGGTGGCTCATGGCCAGCCCGGCTTGGCCCGCTCCAATGACCACGACTGGAGTCCGCATCGCGTCAGCCTCAGGCCACGTCGACCTGGACGGTCGTCGGGTTGGCGATGATGTCGAATACCGCCGATCGCTTCTGTGACTGAGCGACGAGCGCCTCGATGTCGGCTTTCGACGCGTCGGCATCGATCGCATAGGTGACCTTGATGCCGTTGAAGCCATTCCGTACGTCGCTGTCGATCCCCAGGATTCCCTGCAGATCCATGGCCCCCTCGATGGTCGCGGTGACCGACCGGAGCTGGATTCCCCGGTGTGTGGCGACGGTCGCGATCCCGCCGGTCAGGCACGAAGCAAGCGCTGCCAGCACGATCTCCGGCGGAGTCGCGGCGTTGTCCTCCGAGGCGAACACCTCGGGGTGGTCGGATTCGACGGTGTACGGCTGACGGTGGCTGTGCTCCTGGCCGAGGCCAGAGAAACCGCTGATCGTGGTTCGGCTATGGGTGCCCTTCACCCACTCGCAGCTGGCACGCCACTGGAACTGGGCTGCCGGCGGAGCGTCGGTCAATGCCTGTCTGGCACCGAGCAATGCTTGGACGTTCACGCCGTTGTCGACGACGGGATTTTGGGTGGTGCTCATCGTTGTCCTCCTGGCTGACCGCCCGGCATGCGGGCGGGGTGTCGACGCGGTGTCGACGCCACCCACTGTGCGCCCGACGAATTCCGGAGTCTTGGAGTTCGCATGACAAGAGCCTGAATCCGACCGTCAGTCGATCTTCAGGTCATCTTCATGACTTCGAACAGACAGCGGGTGATGCTGGCACGATGAGATCCGACACAGAGAACGCAGTGCCCTCCAGCGACAGGCGCGGCCAGGGCGACCACGATTGGCGCGAGGCCGGAGATGCCTGGGGGCATTCAGCGACCGACTGGGCATACCTCTACGAGCACTACGCCCTCGACGCGATGATCGCCATCTTCCAGCGAGTCGGGATCGCTGCAGGGGTGGAGTTGCTCGACGTGGCTTGCGGATCCGGCCTGGCGCTACGACACGCCGGGGCGATGGGAGCCAGCACCGCTGGAATCGACGCCGCCGAGACGCTGATCGAGATCGCCCGCGACCGCAACCCCGATTCCGACCTGCGGCTGGGCTCGATGTTCGAACTGCCGTGGAGTGACGCGAGCTTCGACGTGGTGATATCGATCAACGGCGTGTGGGGCGGCTGCGATGCCGCACTGGTCGAGGCCCATCGAGTGCTACGTCCGGGTGGCATGCTCGGTCTGAGCTTCTGGGGAACCGGGAAACCGAACGATCTCCGCGATTGCTTCAAGGCGTTCGCCCGGCATGCACCCGAGCAGCACTTCGGGAGCATGAAGAAGCTGAACAACATCGCCACGCCGGGCGTCGCGGAGCAGATGTTGTACGAAAGCGGCTTCGACGTCCTCGAACGGGGAGCGCGAGTCTCAATGATCGAGTGGCCGGATGCCGAACTGGCGTGGCGGGCACTGTCCAGCGTCGGCCCTGCCGTGCCTGCTCTCCGACACACCGACCCGGCGATCGTCAGAGAAGCCGTGCTCGAAGCGATCCGGCACTGCCGTGACGACCGAGGGGCATATCGCTTCCAGAACGACCACCATTTCGTGATCGCCCGCAAGGCGGCTGCGAACGGCTGACGCTGTCGCCGGTAGGTCGCAGCACCTACGTTGGTGAGGCGGCGACGGCTACTAGATTGCCGGCATGCCACGGACCGCGCGTCATACCTCGATTCCCGGCTACGTCACCGTGGCGCTCGCAGTGGTGACGGTTGTTGCGCTTCCTTTCGTGGCCCATTTCGTCGATGGCTCCGCAGACGAGTTCACCGGCGGCCACTTTCACGTCGCGGTCGCAGCCGGCTGGCTCGTCATCGCACTGCTCGTCGCTGTCGTGGTGACACGCCGACTACAAATATCGATCAACGTCGAGGAAGGTTCGGCGCTTGCAGTCGCATACGACGCACTGCCGATCCTTCTGATCGGGGCCTGGATCGTGGCCGTGGCCGCCACGCTGACCGGCCACTTGCTCCTCGCGTGCCTCGCGTGGGCGCTGTGTGCCTATCACCTCTTGCTGGTCGTGCCGAGACTGATCGCCGGGCGGATGCCTCGCTGGGTGCGTTCGGCTCCGAAGTTCGACGTTGTCGTGGCGAACGTTTTCATCGACAACGAAACGCCTCTCGATGCCGCCCGGCAGCTGATCGCAGCTGCCGCCGACATTGTGGTCATCGTCGAGTCGACGTCGCGGTTCATGGGGGTGTTCGACGAGGCCGGAGGAGCCGACACATATCCGTTCCGGGTTTGGGATCCTGACGATGACACCGACTACGCGGTCACGCTGGCGACCAGCCACGAGCTCGGGCCACGGTCACTGATGACACGGATCGGGCCGCTGAGGCTCGCTATCGCCGACATCAGCGTTCACGGGGTCAGCGTCCTGGTGGTCGCGTTGAACCCGATGGCGACCGTCGACCCCGGCGGGCACATGAAGTGGAAGGAACAGATCGAGGCCCTCGAGGAGTTCGTGCCGACGCTCAGCGGGCCCGTCTTGATCGCGGGCGATTTGAACACGACTCGGTATCGACCCGAGTTCGAGCAAATCCTCGGACTCGGACTCAGCGATGCGATCGATTCACTCGGCAAGGGTCTCAACCCGTCTTTCAAACTCGGCGCCGACGGCGTGCTGGGATCGATCGGACCGGTGGCACGACTCGACCATGCTCTCGTCAACCAGTCGATGCATGCCGTACGAGTCGAAAACCTCGAACCGTGCGGCAGCGACCACCTCCCTTTCAAACTCACCGTCGCAGTACGCCCGACCAACGAACACGAGCGTCGACCCAAAACCATGCCGACCGAGGTGACCCCGTCGTCCGATGCCGGCACCAATTCAGCAGCGAGCATTCGTCCGGCCGCTACCGACGGCTGACCTCGGGTCGCCGGTCAGTCGACATTCGCGGGTGGAACGCGAGCGAAGGGCGATAGCTCCCAGGTGTACGGCTGGTGATGCGCCGGAAGGTGTCGATGAAGTGGCTTGTCGTCGCCCAACCGCATCGATGCGCGGTGTCGGTCACCGTGTGGCCTTGAGCGAGCAGGATCATCGCTTCGTGGACGCGAACGTTGTTGCGCCATTGCGGGTACGTCGTCCCGAACTCGCTCCGGTAGAGCCTGGCAAGGGTCCGCCCGCTCGTCGAGGCGCGGCGAGCGAGGACGTCGAGGGGTATCGGTTGCTGGAGCTCGGATTGCGCGATCGCGCACGCTTCGGCCAATCGAGCGTCGAACGCGATGGGGAGTGACACGGGCTGCTGTGACGCCAGTCGGAGACGGTCGCAGATCACGATCCGGATCCGGTCCGCCTCGGTGTCATCGAGATCAGGATCGGTGTACGCGACGATCAGCTCTCGAAGGAACAGGTCGACATTGACGATCACTGGATCGGTATCGGTCAGCGGCGATTGCGTGGTCGGGAACCCGACACAGTGGAAGTTGCTCGTGCCGTAGAAGCGGTGTTGATGCCACGAGTTCGCCGGGATCCACACTGCCCTGTCGCTCGCTGCGACCCAGCCACCTGACTCGGTCTGCACAGCGATGACGCCGCTGCTGACGTAGACGAGTTGATGGTTGTCGTGCCAGTGCCGATCGATGACGGCCCCGCCCGGATGCCGTTCGGATTCCCTGGCCTCGAATGGGAGCTGGCCGTTTTTCGACATCGCTTGTCAGAGTACTGGAAGCTGCCAACCGCTGGCTCTGCCACTGTGAGATCCGTGACCGCCGTACAAGCAGACCGCACGGTCACCGAGCCCGGCACAGGGAACAACTGGGTACGGATGCGGGTCTGGTCCAGCGCACATGCGATCGACGACTTCTACCAAGGACTCGT
>JBDTYA010000111.1:0-20160 GCA_040005915.1 Ilumatobacteraceae bacterium | reverse complement strand
GCGCGGCGACGTGGAAGTCGAGGGTCTTGGTCGAACCGAACCAGTGCTCGTCCCATACGTCGGCCATGAGCGTCTCGCGGCTGACGACCCGTCCGGCGTCGGCGACAAGGCGGGCGAGGAGGTCGAACTCCTTGGGCCGCATGGTGACCTCGTTGTCGGCGATCCAGACTCTGCGCGACGCGACGTCGATGGTGACGTCACCTGTCGGATCGATCGAAGGCGACGGAGCCCGCCGCAGCTGGGCTCGGACTCGCGCCAGCAGCTCGGCGAGCTTGAACGGCTTCGAAACGTAGTCGACGGCACCGGCGTCGAGGCCGACCACGACATCGAGCTCCTCGTCGCGCGCAGTCAGCATGACCACGACGATGCCCGGATCGATCTCGTGGATGGCGCGGCACGCGTCGAGTCCGTCGATGTCCGGTAGGCCGAGGTCGAGCAGCACGAGATCGGGCCGGAAACTCGTCGCGAGCTCGATGCTCTCGGCGCCGAGCGTGGTCCAACGAGCGTCGTAGCCGCTGCCCTCCAATGCGCGCAGCAACGTCGAACCGATTCGTTCGTCGTCCTCCACGAGGACTATGCGTTCGCCGGCCACGCAGTCAACGGTAGATGGATCGCTGCGCCGCGTACCCGTTTCTGTCCGAGTTCTGTCCATCCGCTGTCCGGCGCTTGGCCTTCGTCTCGCCGCGCCACTCGTACCGTGCGGATGACCTACGCGAACTCAAGGAGCGAGATGAATCGACACGCCATCCTCTTCCCAGCGGTCCTCGTCATTGCCTCGGCGATCGGCGGTTGTGCCAGCTCGGGGACGTCGACTGCAAGCAACCCGACATCGGTGACGGACAGCGCTGTCGCCTCGCCGGCCGCTTCGACCGCTGCTTCATCACCGGCGGCGACCGCCGGCACGTCGACGACCAGTGGACCAACGCCCACGACCGCGCCGCTGACGACCGTTCCGCCGACCACCGTGCCGAACATCGGTGGCGTCGATCCGAACGCCCCCGAGGTCGTCGAACCAGGAGACATTCCTGACAACCAGGTGTTCGTGGCGTTCACCTCCGGCGACGGGGCGTACTCCGCGAAGGTGCCCGAGGGGTGGGCGCGCACGGAGGGCAACGGGGTCACGACGTTCACCGACAACTACAACTCGATCGCGATCACGTCGGTTCCGGCCGGTTCGGCTCCGACAGTGGACTCGGTGAGGTCCACAGGTCTCGCCGATGTGTCATCGGATACAACCTTCACGTTGATCGACATCAAGCCGGTGACACGAAAGGCAGGAGACGGAATCCTCGCCACCTACGAGATCGGCAGTGCCGCCAATCCTGTGACAGGCAAGAAGGCGCTGCTCGCCGTCGAGCGGTACGTGTTCTCTCACAACGGTGCAACGGTACTGATGACGCTCTCGGGGGCAAAGGGTGCGGACAACGTCGATCCCTGGAAGGTGGTCAGCGACTCGCTGACGTGGAACGGATGAGCGCCGTCGCCGTTGCCACGTCGGAGCTGATCACATCGCAGATCGAAGCGGTCGATCTCTACCGGTTCTACCACGCAGGCGACGACGAGACGCTGGCCCTGCGCGGAGTGTCGCTGGTCGTGGAGGCCGGGGAGGTCGTCGCGGTCACCGGGCCGTCCGGCTCCGGCAAATCGACCTTGCTCGCATGCCTGGCCGGGCTCGACGAACCCGACGGTGGCCACGTGCGCATCGCCGGTCAGACGATGTCGAGGCGCTCGGAGGCCGAGCGCGCCCGTCTGCGTGCGCGCCAGATCGGCGTGCTGTTCCAAGCGAACAACCTGCTCGACCACTTGAGCGTCGAGGAGAACGTGCTCGTCGCCCAGCGGCTGGCCGGTCGGGTCGATCGCGCGGCAATCGCCGAGTTGCTGGAGGAGGTGGGGCTCGGTGATCGTGCCCGAGCACTGCCGGCGACACTCTCGGGTGGCGAGTCGGCGCGCGCCGGGCTCGCGGTCGCTCTGGCCAACGCGCCGCGAGTGATACTCGCCGATGAGCCGACCGGCGAGTTGGACGATGTTGCCGCTGGACGCATCGGTGCCCTGTTGCGTGATCGAGCCACGCGCGGCGCCGCCGTGTTGATGGTGACGCACAGCGTCACGGTGGCGTCCGGGGCAGACCGCGAAGTTGCACTCCATGACGGCCGGATCGTCGAATGATCGACTCCGCCGTGATGCGCGCCAAAGACGTGGCGCGAACATTCGGGCACGGCAGCGCGGCGGTCGTGGCTGTCCACGGCGTGACGTGTTGCATCGCCGCCGGCGAACAGATCGCACTCACGGGTCCATCGGGATCGGGCAAGACCACGTTGCTACACCTCTTCGCCGGCCTCGACGTACCCACTCAGGGAACCGTCGATTGGCCGGGCATCGGCGCTCGCGACAGCCTTCGGCCGGGACGCGTGGCCGTCGTGTTCCAGGCGCCGAGCCTGCTGCCTGCACTGAGTGTTGTCGAGAATGTCGAACTTCCCCTTCTCCTCCAGGGCGAGAGCGGGCCCGAGGCGCGTGCCGGTGCCAGGCTGGCCCTGGCCCGGCTCGACCTCGATTCATTGCACGACAAGCTCCCGGAGGAGTTGTCCGGCGGCCAGGCACAGCGCGTCGCCGCGGCACGGGCGCTCGCCGGGCGGCCGCAACTGATCCTTGCCGACGAGCCGACGGGCCAGCTCGACCACCGCAGCGGGCAACTCGTGATCGACGCCCTGATCGACAGCGCCTCCGAAGTCGGTGCTGCGTTGGTCGTCAACACCCACGATCCGGCCGTTGCCGAACAATTCGGGATCCGTTGGTCGATGCGATCCGGGCGACTCCTCACCGGTGCCGACGACCGGGTGCTCTCATGATGTGGCCCGGATCACTCGGTATCCACATGACGTGGCTGACAGCGATCCTCCGGCGCCGCGTCGGGCACGTGGTCGCCATGGCGACGGGAATCGCGTTGGCCGTCGGCCTCCTGGCGTCGCTCGGAGCGTTCCTGTCGGCCTCGAAATCTACGATGACTCGCCGGTCGATCGCCACCGTAGCCGTCGACTGGCAGGTCGAAGCGCAGCAGGGGGCCGACGCGAGCGCCGTCGCTTCCACCATCCGGGCGACGGACCACGTCACGACTGTCGAGTCCGTCGCCTTCGCTGTAACCACGGGGTTCGAATCGTCGCACGGTGGCACAACGCAGACGACCGGGCCGGGTGTCGTCGTCGGCGTCGACGAAAGCTACAGAGCATCGTTCCCCGCGCAGTTCCGTGATCTGCTCGGACGCACGAGCGGCGTCCTGCTCTATCAGCAGACCGCTGCCAACCTCGGTGCGTCGCCGGGCGACACGATCATGATCGGACGCGCCGGCCTGCCGGCGGCTGCCGTCACCGTCGATGGAGTGATCGACATCCCGCAATCGGATTCCCTGTTTCAGGCGGTCGGGGCGCCCATCGGTGCTCAGCCGCTCGCGCCGCCCGACAACGTGCTCGTCGTCCCGACTGCGACTTGGCACACCATCTTCGATCCGCTGGCGGCGACCCGTGCCGATCTCGCGCACACGCAGATCCATGTTCGGCTCGACCACAGGTTGCCGAACGATCCGTCGTCGGCGTTCAGCGAGGTCACCGGGCAGGCCAACAACCTCGAGGCCAAGCTGGCAGGCGCCGGCAGGGTCGGTGACAACCTCGCCGCCGCCTTGTCGGCAGCGCGCAGTGACGCGGTGTATGCCCAGGTGTTGTTCCTGTTCCTCGGTACGCCTGGGGCGGTGCTCGCCGGATTGTTGACGGCGACGGTCGCGTCGTCGGGGCGGGAACGCCGCCGGCGCGACTTTGCACTGCTCCGTGTGCGCGGTGCGTCGACGAACTTGTTGACCGGGCTCGGCACGAGCGAGGCAGTCCTCGTCGGGTTGCTCGGCGGCGTGGCCGGATTGGTGATCGCCCAGATCGTCGGTCGCGTGGCCTTCGGCACCGGACGCTTCGGTGCGACCACGGGTCAGGCGGTTTTGTGGTCCGGTGCGGCTTTCGCGGTCGGCTTGCTCGTTGCGGTCGTCAGTGTCGCAGTGCCAGCGCGTCTCGATGCCCGCCAGTTGACCGTCGCAGCGGCCCGCCTTCAGGTCGGACGGCGGGAGAACCCGCGATGGATGCGTTACGGCCTCGACATCGTCCTGCTGGCGGCTGCGCTCGTGGTGTTCTGGCTGAGCTCGCGCAACGGCTACCACCTCGTTCTGGCGGTCGAGGGGGTGCCAACGATCTCCGTCAGCTACTGGGCACTGGGCGGTCCGGCGTTGTTGTGGCTCAGTGTCGGCCTGCTCACGTATCGGCTCACCACCGCCGCGCTGTCGAACGGTCGTGCGATGGTGGGCATCGTTCTGCGGCCCTTGGCCGGCTCGCTGTCCGGCACCGTCGCCGCCAGCCTCCGCCGACAACGTCGGTACGTCGCCCGTGGAGCAGCCCTTGTGGCCCTCACAGTCGGCTTCGCCGTGTCGACTGCGGTGTTCAACGCCACGTACCAACAACAGGGTCGCATCGACGCCGTCCTCAGCAACGGAGCCGACGTCACAGTGACGACCGGGCCAGGATCGCGCATCGGCCCCAACTCGGCGGTTGCGCGGCAGATCGCTCGGGCACCGGGTGTCAGACATTCCGAACCCATCCAGCACCGGTTCGCATACGTCGGCGCCGACCTCCAGGATCTCTTCGGTGTCGAAGCGTCGACGGTGATCGACGCCGGGCGGCTGCAGAACGCGTACTTCCAAGGTGGCACGGCCTCGAGCCTGATGGCAACGCTCGGCTCAAAGCCCGACAGCCTCCTCGTCTCGGCGGAGACGGTGCACGACTTCCAACTGCTGCCGGGGGATCCGGTCACCTTGCGCTTGCAGGACGCGACCACCAAGCAGTTCATCGAGGTGCCGTTCCACTACGTCGGGGTCGTGAAGGAGTTCCCGACCGCGCCGCGTGACAGTTTCCTCATCGCCAACGCCGGCTACATCGCGCGGATGACGAACAACGACGCCGTCGGCGCCTTCCTGGTCGATACCGGTGGGTCGGCAACGACCGCCGTCGCCGCCGCCCTTCGTACCGGGCTGGGGACGAGTGCGACTGTCACCGATCTCGTCTCGGCGCGGGCCGTCGTGGGCTCGAGCCTGACCGCCGTCGATCTTGCCGGCCTGACAAAGGTCGAGCTGTCGTTTGCCCTTGTCCTTGCCGCGGCCGCCACGGGCCTCACCCTCTGGCTCGGCCTCGCCGAGCGGCGTCGCACGTTCGTGATTGCCGCCGCCCTCGGCGCGAACAGGAGGCAGCTCGGTGGGTTCGTGTGGAGCGAGGCAGCGGTCGTCACGACCGTCGGCCTCTGCGCGGGGGCGCTCGGCGCTTGGGCCCTTGCGCGCATGCTCGTCAAGGTGTTGACCGGAGTTTTCGATCCGCCTCCCGAGGTGCTTTCCATTCCTTGGACGTACCTGGGTACGGTCGCCGTCATCGCCCTCGGGTCGACGTTCGCGGCGGCCCTGTCCGCACTCCGCCACGCACGTTCTGCACCACTCGAGGAGTTGCGCACCTCTTGAGCCATGACGCGCCGCGGCGCCCCCGACCTGGAGTCGAGGACGCCGGTAGTCCGTTCGCGGAGTTGCTTCAGCCGGTGGTGGTGGCGTCGGCCGCGTCGTCGGTCTGGTCGCCGCCGTCGTGGCCGTGGTGGCCCGGTCGGCGGTGAGGTCGGCGGTGAGGTCTTGGCAGCCGGGAGCTCGCCGTCGATCGGTTCTGATCCGTCAGCGGTAACCGGGATCGTCACCGACGACGTGTACGACGGAGTGTCATCGCTGAGAAGGACCTGAATGCGCGGCGGTCCGCCGCATCGCAGCGAGACCATGACACGACCCTGGCCGGTCGCGCCCGGCCGCAACAGTCAGGCGACGGCGGTCGTGGTCGGCGTCGACGTGGCCCATGGGGCCCAGCCGTTGCTGTTGTACAGAGCCAGCGCGGCGGTGGCGTTGACCCGGGGGTCGTACAGTTGGGCGGCGCTGGTGATGCCCATGCTGGCCAGCCATGCCTTGTGAGCGGTGTAGTAGATCTGGAACAGGCCGTAGCAGCACGAGTTGTGCACGGTGGGGATCAGGTTGCTCTCGCGGGTGGCGATGCGGATGGCCTCGTCCTCGAGATCGTCCGGCCACACGTCGCGGATGATCTGGGCGACCTGGGCCCTGGTGTACACGTTGGGCGGGGGAGCCGGCTGAGTCGTCGCCGGCGCCGTGGTGGCCGGTGGGGTTGTCGGCTGGGTGGTGGGCGTGGTTCGCGGTGGGTTCGTGGCCGGCGGGTTGGTGGATGGAGGCTTGGTGGACGGCGGGCTGGTCGCCGCCGGTCCAGGGGCGGCGGCGCCCTCGGGCAGGCAGATGGTCTTGCCCGGCAGGAGCACCGTGTTGACGGTCGCCCCGTTGGCCGCGAGCAATGCCTTCATCGTCACCTTGGCCCGGCTGGCGATGCTGGACCATGCATCGTTCTTGGCGACGACGTAGGTCAGTGCGCACGACGCCTTGTCGGCCGCCTGGGAGATGGTGGCCGGCGGAGCCTGCGTGGTGGTGGTCGCGGCCTTCTTCTTCTTCACCGGTGCGGCAGTCGTCGTAGGCGCCGCTGTCGGCTCTGTCGGCGCAACGGTTGGCGCCTCGGTCGGCGACTCGGTCGGCGACGGAGAGGTGACGACTACGGGTGGCGGGCTGGGCACCGGCGTGACGAGCACGGAGGTCGTCGCGAGAAGGGTCGTCGGCGCCTCGGTGGGAGCCGCGGCCGGCAACTTGCCGACCGGCACCGTCTCGACGGCGGCGATCTCGGCGGCACGGACGCGCGGCTTGTCGTTGCGCAGGCTCAGCGCCAGAGGCACCAACAACAGCATGACGCCGATGAGCACGCCGAGACGGGTGATCAGCGGGTTGCGTGGCAGGTGAGCGTCGGGCAATGGCCGGGCGCGCTGGCTGCGAACCACGGGAACCATGCGGGTCTCGGGCCGGCGTGGCTCGATCCGGCGCAGTGCGACCGTGGGATCATCGCCATGAGCACGGGTACCGGCCTGTGTTCGCTTCAACTGCCGCGTGGGTTCGTCGTTCCAGAACCCGAAAGGATCATCGGAGTTTTCGTGCTGCATGGTTGCCAATCACCCCTCCGGGGCGCCGCCTACGACCCGCGAGGCCGGTGAGATGACGTTCTGTCTACTCCTGCCGTCACACAAATGCAACATTGGAGCGCCCCGCCCCAGCCCAACCCAAGTGGAGTGCCTGGCGCCCACCCGGGTGCCGCGTCGAACTCCACAGGGTCTCGGGCGGCGGGCGAGGTCGGCAACGGGCCGGCGGTCTGAACCACCGGCCCGTCATGGCGGAGAGGGTGGGATTTGAACCCACGGACCACTTGAAGGTGGTCCCCGCATTAGCAGTGCGGTCCATTCGACCTGGCTCTGGCACCTCTCCTGGCGAACGCTGAGGCTATCGCGGCGATGTCGCCCGACCCACTGCCCAATCTCGGTCCGACGTCGCCGGGCGGAAATGAATGAATTCTCCGTGGGCGATCGGCCCTCGCATCGAAACACTCTGGTGACTGCGGCTCGGGCTGAGCACCCCTGCCACCTCACCGGACAGCAGCTCAGAATTAGTCGGGGTGCGCTTGTCCACTGCGAAATTCGGCCACCCTGAAGTTTCCGATTTCTGTGATCACCTGCGCATCTCTGCGGTCAAAGGGAGATAGATGTGGTCCTGCACAGCGGTGATCTGATGTGTGGCGATGACGGCGGTCGTCGTGGGATCACGCTTCGAACGGGTGCTAGTGGCGGAAGGTGGCGGAAACTGTGAATACGACGCGCGCGGAGGCTCTTCAGCCGACCCTTGGCGGATCGCGAACCGGCTTCAGGCCCTCGTCGCGGTCGCGCATCCGGATAGCAATCGGCACGCTCCTGTCCCTCACCGCCGTCGGTGTGGTGTTGCTGGTCTTCTCGACAGCGGATCGTCGGGTGCCTGTCTTGCAGGTTGTCCGTGACCTGCCGGCTGGGACACAGATCAGTGCAAGTGATGTCCGTTCGATCGAGCTCTCGACCGACCCGTCGTTGGCCGTAGTCGATTCGGCCGACATCGCGAGCGTCGTCGGCCGGTATACGAGGGTGCGGGTCGTCACCGGTGGATTGCTGGCGGCGAACCTTCTGCAGTTCGGCCCGCTGGTCGCTCCCGGCTCGGCGGTCGTTGCCGTCACCGTCCCGGCGGGCGAACTACCGGCCGGTCTACGCGAGCGGTCCCGGGTGCAGCTCGTGATGCCTGTTGCGGGCGACGTGTCCGCAATCACGCCGATCATCGGACGAGTGGTCGGGCTACCGGCCGCGCCGGATTCGGTCACCGGGCAGGTGTCGGTGTCTTTCGAGGTTTCCCCGATCGACGCGGTGGCAGCTGCCCGCGCGGCAACGGTTCGGGTGGTCCTGCTCGATCCCGGTACTGACACCGCTGGAGTCGAACCGTGAGCTTGGTTGCCGTGGTCGGCGACGGGTGCACCACGACTGCGATCGGGATGGCGTCCGCCTGGGCGCTCGACGAGCCCTGCGTCGTTGCCGAGTTCGATCCGTTCGGGGGATGTCTCTCCGCGTGGCTCGACCTGCCCCGCTCACCCGGCCTGGCCGAGGTTGCCGCGTCGTCGACCCCCGGCGAGTGGTCGACCATCCACTCGAGGTTCCAACACGCCGCGTCGCGCATCGAGGTACTGGTTGCACCGACACGTGCCGTCGAAGCAGCGGCGGTCGTGCTCGCCGCGAGCGCGACGGTGCTGCCCGTGCTGGCCGAGCTCGATTCGCCGGTGGTGATCGCCGACGGCGGCCGACTGCGCGGAGGTCTCTCGGCCCTCGTCGTGCAAGCGAGTGTGGTCGTGGTGGCGCATCGTCAGCACTCGGGTTCTGCTGCGGCGGCCGCTCTGGGATTCGAGCGGGTTGCCGCGCTCACAGCGCTGCTGGCGGTGCGGTCGATCCCGACTGTGATCGCCCTGATCGGTGACCGGCCGTACGACGCGGAGGAGGTTGCCGACTTCGTCGGTGCCGACACTGTCGTAGCTGTTGCCGACGATCCGTGGGCGGCCGCCGTGCTCGCCGGTCGCGCCGGTTCCGCCGTGCGCTTGCGCCGCTCGCCACTGATGCGTTCGTTCGGTGACCTTGTCGGTGTCGTGTCGGCCAGCTTGCGGCACACCAGGGTTCACGACGGCTGGTCGCCGCCACGCGCTGCACATGCCCTGGATGGTCGGGCGTGAACATCGACAGGGTGATGGTTCGCGAACTGACCGGCCGGTTGTCGGGTCGGCTCGTCGAGGCGATCGAGAGCGACGCTGCATCGAGCAACTCCGCCGGCTTCGGCGCTGCGGAGGGACAGCGCCGCGTCGGCCTTCGTGAGGACCGTGGTCGACTCGAGCTCTTGATGGGACGGTGGATGGCCGAAGAGATCGCCAGGGTCAACCAGACGCGTCTACAACGCGGCGATGGTCTGCTCGACGAGTACACGGAGCGCAACTTGCGGTCGGCTGCGTACGCGGAGACGGTCGGTGCCGGGCCCCTCGAGCCGTACATGCACGATCCCGAGGTCGAGGAGATCGACGTCAACTCGCACCTCGTCACATGGGTGTCGTATTCCGACGGTCGCAAGGAGGAGCTGGGCCAGCTCTGGGACTCGGCCGACGATCTCTATGCGTTTCAGCGGCGATTGACGTTGTCGATGGGCGTCGCCGAGTCGCGGCTCGACGAGCAGTCGCCGATGGTCACGCTGCAGGCACCCGATGGATCTCGTGTGGTGATGGTGCTCGGTGGGCCGGGTCGCAGCGGCGTCTCGTCCCAACCTCGCATCGCCATCCGACGGTTCACGATCAACAGCGTCGGCCTCGACGGTCTGGCCGACAGGGGGCTGTTCCCGCGCTGGCTCGTCCCACAGCTCGAGGCACTGGTGCAGGCCGGAATGACCATCCTGATCTCTGGCGGTCCGGGCGCCGGCAAGACGACGTTGTTGAAGGAACTGCTCGGGGCCGTTTCGCCGTTCGAGCGCATCGTCACCGTCGAGAAGGGTCTGCTCGAACTGCGGCTGGAAGACGATCCCAGGCACCCGGATGCACCCGCGTTGTACACACGACCGGCCAACACCGAAGGCCGCGGTGCCGTAACAGCGCGCGAACTGGTGGAGCTGACACGCCGTCTCAATCCGGATCGTGTGATCGTCGGAGAACTGGTCGAGGACGAGGCATTGGAGATGCTCGACGTTGCGTCGATGTGCAAGCGCGGCTCGATGGCCACGATCCATGCACACACCGTCGAGGCAGTGCTCAGCCGGCTGGCCTTCTACGTGGCCAAGAGCAACACCAAGCTGCCCGAGTACGCGGTGTGGAGCCTGATCGCCGAGACCATCGACTTCGTCATTCACATCGACCTGGTGCGCAACACCGACGTCGGCGCGCCGCAGCGGTGCGTCACATCGATCGTCGAGTACGGCGGTCGGGGGGAGAACGGCGGAGTGCGTTCCACCGAAACATGGGGCATGAACGAGATCGATCAGTTCGTGCAACGCAACCCGCTGTCCGAACACCACCTGCGGCGCCTGCGGCTGGCCGGTGTGGTCGACGGCCTGTTCGTGCCGAACGAGGGGATGATCGGGCGATGAATCGAGACGATCTGTTGCTGGTAGTGGCCGCTCTGTGCCTGGTCGTCGGTCTGGCCATGGTGTGGTCGGGGTTTCGCGACCATTCGGCTCCCATCCGTGGGCGTTCAGCGCATCGGGCGCCTGGCCTTGTCGGATTGGCCGTCGGTGCCGCGGTTGTCGCCGTCTCCGGTTGGATCATCCCATCTCTCGTCGTCGCCGCGATCAGCGGGTGGGTGGTCAAAACGGTGGACCGCGGACGGGCCGGCGTCGACGTCGGCGTCGAGCGCACCGAGGCGCTTGCCTCGTGGGTCGAGAACGTCCGCGACGTCCTGCAGTCCGGAAACCAACCGATCGGCGCGATCGGCGCCACGACCGAAACGTGCCCGCCGTCGATCCGGCCCTACGTGCGCGTGCTGTTCGCACGCCTGGCGGCCGGTCAACCCGCCGAGATCGCCTTCCGTCGATTCGCGGACGATATGGACGAGCCATTGGCCGACCTCGTTGCAGTCGGCCTTCTCATCGCCGTTTCGCGTGGTGCCGAGACCGAGGACGTGCTCTCTGCGCTGGCAACGCAGGCCCGGCACCAAGCCGACCGTCGGAGAATCGTGGAGGCCGAACGGGCGCCGATGCGACGCGAGGTGTGGATGGTGTCGCTCGTGATGTGCGCGCTGCTCGGTGCGGTCTTCCTGTTCGCGCGCAGCTCGTACCTCGCTGCCTACGACGACGTTTCCGGCCAGGTCTTCCTCGCACTCGTCCTGGTCTGCTACGGCGGACTGCTCGTGTGGGTCGGTCGGTTGGCGACGTTCCCGCAGCCTTCACGCTTCCTCACACTCCGTCAGGCCGAATCGTGACGGCGGTCGGGCGACTGATCGTTGCGACACTGCTCGGCTCCGGTGGTCTGTGGCTCGTCGTGTCAGGCATCGCGCAGCGTCGACCATCTTTGGCCAAGATGTCGACGTACCTCGCCCGGCGGGCGACAGTCGTGGCCGCCGGCCCGCTCGACGGCTGGACCCGCGTTGGTCGTGTCGTGGCCCGACGGTTTCCGGTTCGCCACGATGTGGCCGCCGACCTTCGGCTGACTCGCCGATCGATCGAAGTCCACGCCGCGTACCTCAGTGCGGCAGCGGTCGCCGGGCTGTTCGGCCCATCGCTGTTGTTGGCCGGCGGTCAGGCACTCGGCCTCCTGTCGATCGGCATGCTCGTGCCGATGATCGTGGCGATCGCCGGTGCCGTGATCGCGCCGACCGTCGTGCACGACTCGATGCGTTCGGCGGCTGCCGCACAGCGCCACGACCTGCGCTACCAACTGTCGTCGTACCTCGACGTCGTCACGATGCTGCTGGCGGGCAATGTGGGCAACGAGGGTGCGCTCCGCCAGGCAGCGCAGGCCGGCGATGGCCGGCTGTTCGTCGAATTGCGCCGACGGATCCTGATCGCCGAGACGTCGAATCGCTCACTGGTATCGGCGTTGGCTCAACTCGGCGACGACCTCGATCTCGTGGAGCTCCAGCAGATCTCGGCGTCGGCATCGCTGGCCGCATCGGCCGGCGCCCCGGTTGCCAGGAGCCTCGCTGCCAAGTGCGCGAGCTTGCGCGGCGCCCTGTCATCCGAGCAGGAGACCGACGCACGTGTACGCACCGGAAAGATCACCGTCCCTCTCGTCGGCATGTCGCTGTTGATCATGGCCGCCGTCATCTACCCAGCCCTCAACTTCTCCCGATAGGAGCAAACAATGAACATCGAATTGATGATGACCGCGATCACCCACGTGATGTACGGCCAGCTGCGCAGGTTCACCGTCGATCACGTGGACCACGATGACGGCGCCGTGTCGCTCGAGCAGGTGTTGTGGTTCGTGGCCGCCGGTGTCGCGGTCGCCGTCATCGCCACGATCCTGTGGGGCAAGATCAAGGCCGAGGCCGAGAAGCCGATTCAGGCGCCCACCGCGCCGTGACTCGGGAGTCGTGACCGACGATGTCGACGCCGGCGACCGGGGTTCCGCGTCGCTGACGATCGTGCTGCTTGCTCCACTGCTGTTGGTGCTGATGTTCGCCGGCTTCCAAGCGGCGATGTGGAACCACGCGCGCACCGAGGCGCGCGTCATCGCCCGCGAGACGGCGGTGCTGGTCGCACGCGATCGCCTGCCCTCGCCACAGGCGGTCGTCGTCGCCGCGGCGTCGCTCGCCGACGACAGCGTTCTGACAGGAGTCGATGTCGAGGTCCACAGCACTGCAGACCTCGTCATCGTGACGATCACCGGAAACGCGCCAGGCGTGTTGCGCGGCACGTCGTCGGCCGTGCGTGTGACCGCCGCCGTGTCGCTCGAAGGATGGGTCTCGCTGTGAGGCGAGATCCGTCCCGAGATCGCGGCGAGGCGAACGCTCTCGGGATGGTGTTGATCGCACCCGTGGCCATCGCTCTGGCGATCCTCGTCCTGTGGATCGGGCGCAAGGTCGACACCGACGCCCAGTTGCAGGCGGCCAGTTCTGCAGCCGCGCAGGCTGCCGCCCGCCAGCGGAGCCCGGCAGCCGCGGTCGCCGCGGCGCAGTCGGCCGCCGTCGCCATGCTCACCGATGTCACCGCGTGCGACACAGGCGCTGCCGTCACGATCGACGCCTCCGACTTCCGTGCCGGCGGGTCGGTGACGGTCCGCGTGGCGTGCACGCCCCGAAGGTCCGACCTCGCGCTGTCGGGCGCGGGCACCGTCACGCTCGCAGCCTCCTCGACGGCTTTTATCGACGCCTATCGCTCGGCCGGTTTGCCATGAGAAGGGTGCCTACCGAACGCGACGCCGGATCGGCGACGGTGCTGATGATCACGCTCTGCTTCACGTTCCTCGCCGGCTCACTCGTGTGGTTGTCGCGCACGGTCGACCAGTCGCTCGCCGATCGAACGAACGCGGCGGCCATCGCCTTCCAATCTGCGCGCGCCGGTGCGCAGGCCATCGATCCGGCGCTGGCGCGGGCGGGGGTCGCGAGCGTCGATCCCGTCGCCGCCCGCCTTGCCGTCGCCGCGACTGCCGCGCGACTGCTGGCGGCGAACGGTGACAGCGGCTCGGTCTCGGCCGTGTCCATCGAACTCAACCGAGTGACCGTCTCGGTCACCATCACCACGACCGGCCGCCCGGCCACGGGCACCGCATCGGCGTCTGCCGTGGCCGGTGTCGACGCCCCACTGCCGTAGAAGGAATCCCTGATGCTCCTCGCAAACAATCGGTTCGGCGCTCGCTTCGCCACGGCCTTGGTGTCGGTCGCCGCGGTCATCGTCGGCCTGCCCGCACTGCTCGTCGCAGTAGCGCTCCGACGGTTCGATCATCTCTCGCCCCTGACCGGGATGAAGGCTCCGTGGAGATGGTCGGTCGCCGACCTTCGATCGTGGGCCAAACATCTGACCGAGGGACTCGACTCGTCAGCCGCGCTGGTCGACATCTTCTTCCGCGTCGCCCTGATCATCGGATGGATCTGCGTGGTCGTGGTGGTCTACACGCTCGTCGCCGAGACGGCGTTCCAGGTTCGTCACGGCATGCCATCGGTCGGGCATCGGCGGCTCGGCGGGCTCGGCGGGCTCGGAATGCTCGGTCGCAAGGTGGCGGCGGTGCTGGTTTCCGTGCTGCCACTGGCCATCAGCGTGACCCCGGCGCTCGCCGGATCGCACGTCGTCGGGCCTGTCGCCGCTGTCGTAGCGCACCGAGCGCCCGATCTGGACGACCCGATCAAGCAGACCCTGACGATGCCGGTAGAAGATCCGTTCGCGACGGTGTCGACGCTTGGAGCCGGTTGGTCTGTGGTCGAGGTGAAGCGGGGCGACTCGGTGTGGGCCATCGCCGACCGGATCGCCGGCGAGCGCGATGTCGCCATCGTCGCTCAGCAGATCGTCGCCGCGAACCTCGGCACCATGATGAGCGATGGTCATCGATTTTCGACTCCGGCGTTGATCGAACCGGGATGGCTCCTCGACGTTCCTGTCGATGCAGGGTCGATCGTGGCGTCGACCTCGCCGATCCAGCCAACGTCGGTCGAGGCAAGCTCTCCGATCCAAACCGACGGCGTTCATGTGGTCGTGGCCGGCGACTCGTATTGGAGGATCGCCGAGGAGCAACTCGATCGACCGGCCGCGGATCACGAGATCGCCCTGTACACGGCGGAGCTGATGAGCATCAACGCGCCGTTGCTCGGTTACGCCGACGCGCGATTGATCCGACCCGGCGACACCGTCGCACTCCCGACGGCAGAGCCGAGCGTGACCGGCGCGTCGGCTGTTCCCGATCCACGTATCGACGCGCCTGTCGCCCAGCCAGCGCCGGTTCCGGTCGCGGCCTCGGCGGTGTTGCCGCCCATCGTCGTCTCGCTACCCCCGCCGGTCGACGTCGAGCCCGTCGCCGTCGCCGTCGACGGGCCGACCGTGGCCTCGACTCCCGAGGTGTCGACCGTCGACAACAGGCCGAACGAGGGCTTTCCGTTGAGCCGCGGCCTCGCCGCGGCCGTGCTGCTGTCGGGTGGTGCAATCGCCGCGCTCGAGGCTCGTCGCCGGCAGCAGTTGCGCAGCGCCGGCGTCGGTGCGCGCCTGCTGCTTCCCACAGGCGAGGCGGCGAAGACCGAAATGCTGCTGCGATTGCTGAGCGCCGAGGACCGCCTCGCACGACTCGACCTGGCGCTGCGAAGCGCTGCACCCGACCTCGCCCGTCAGCACGCACGCGTGCTTGCGGCGGAAGTCGCCGACGATGGCGAGATCCGCCTCTACACGGATCGACCGGCGCTGTCGCTTGCGTCACGTTGGCTTCTGGATGTAGAGGAAGGCACATGGCGACTTCCGGGTGACGTCACTCTGGCCGAACTGGCCGAGAGTGGGCGCGGCGCGAATCAGCCGTGCCCGGCCATCCTCCACGTCGGCGAATCGGCCGGCGGTCAGCTGTTCGTCGATCTCGAGGCTGTCGGGGTGCTCAGCGTCGACGCGCCGAGTGCGGTCGCTGCGTCGATCGTGCGCTGTGCCGTCGCGTCGCTCGCTGTCAGCCCGTTCGCCGAATCGAGCCGTGTGTTCACGGTGGGCGTGGGCATCGAAGCCCATCTCGGCAGCCCGAACTTCGAATCGACCGAATCGTTGGCTGCCGCAGCAGACGCTGTCAGGGCGACGGTCGGAAGCATCACGCCGGCAACGGTCGGTGACGTCTCGACGTTCGGTCTGCGCGCCACAGCCTGTGGCGGTGAGGCGTGGGAGCCGACGTTGCTGCTGGCGATCGGTGCCGAGGACCGTCACGGGCTGGAGGCGCTGCTGTCGCTGGCCGGCGGGGGAGGGCGCGGTGTCGGCGTGATGGTCGATCGGCCGATAGTGGGGGGTGGCGCAGTGCTGCGCGCCGTCGACGGCGACTTCGTTCTGGAACCACTCGGCCGGTACCTGACGCCAGTCGGGTTGTCGACCGTCGATGTGGCTGCGGTCGACGATCTCCTCGATGCCGCCGAGCGGCCGCTGCTGGTCGAATCGGATGTGGACGTGGATGAAGCCGTGGTCCCCACCTCGCCCGCGCCTGGTCGTTTCGCCGACAGGCCGCACCGGTTCGTGGTGCAACTGCTGGGGCCGGTCGCGGTGATGTCGGCTGCCGGCGAGCCGGTGGCCTTCGATCGGTCGAAGGCGATGGAGCTCGTGGTGTGGCTGAGCCAGCATCGGCGGCGGCCCACCCGCACCTCGGCGCGCACGGCGTTGTGGGATCTCGCGGTCCGCGACGCGACGTTCTCGAACGTCGTCAGCGATGCCCGCCGGGCGCTGGCCAAGGTTGTCGTGCCGGCAGCCGGGCAGGAATGGATCGGTCGCACGATGAACGAGGAACTGCCGCTGCACGATCTGGTCGTCAGCGACGCCGAGTTGCTCGGCGACAGGGTCGCGGCCGCACGCGGGCTCGAGACCCGTGCGGCGATCGCCGTGCTGCGACCTGCGGTCGAGATGTTGCAGGGCCTCCCGTTCGCCGGCACGTCGTACCTGTGGCCCGATGCCGAAGGCATCACCTCGTCGCTGATCCTGTTGGCGACGTCGGCGGCCGGCGACCTCGCCACGCACTACCTGTCGATCGGTGACATCGACGGCGTGTTCTGGGCCACGGGGCAAGGTCTCAAGGTGTTGGCCGGTCACGAGGAGCTGATCGCGTTGCGCATGCGTGCACACGGATTGCGCGGCGACCTCGCGGGCGTCCGCAGCGAGTGGGACAGCTACGAGCGCGCCGTCAACGCCGACACATGGGCGGCCGCCGAACCGTCCCCGAAGTTGGTCGACCTCCGGCGCGAGTTGTTGGCGCCTTCCCTGGCCTCCTGACACGTTGCCGTGACACCCGCGGTCACAGGTGAACGGTGTCGGCGACGACAATCGCGTCAGCTTCCGCATCGCCAAGGGTTACGACCTCTACATCGACCTCATCGCGAAAAGCGTTGTTCGGGGTCGAACTCGACGCGTCCCTCGACGATGGTGACGACGACCTGGTTGCTCGCGTCGAGCACCACGATGTCGGCCTTGTAGCCCGGCGCGAGCCGTCCGATGTCGCCTCGCCCGGCCAGCCGTGCTGGCGTCGTCGAGGACGACAGCGAGGCGTCCAGCAGTGCGCAGCCTGTGTACGACATCAGGTTGCGAACCGCCGCGTCGAAAGGCAGGACGCTTCCCGCCAACACCGTGCCTCCCGACACAGGTCCGGCGATGCGCGCTCCGGTCCCGTCGACGACGATCGATGTGTCGCCCACCGAGTACTGGCCATGCCCCAGCCCGAGCGCGGCGATCGCGTCGGTCACCAAGGCGATCCGGGAGGGTCCGAGCGCCCGCCAAGCCAGCCGAACCATCACCGTATCGACGTGTAGCCCGTCGACGATCAGACCTGCGATCAAGCCGGGATCAGCGAGGGTTGCACCGGCCGGCCCCGGGACCCGGGCGCTGATCGGACCCATCGCGTTGAAGAGATGGGTGACGCCGCGAATGCCGGAAGCGACAGCCGCATCCAGCTCGTCGGCATTTGCCGCGGTATGGCCCGCACAGACCGCTACGCCGTTCGCGACGAGTTGCTCGATCAACAACAGGGCACCGGGCAATTCCGGCGCGAGCGTGACCATGCCGACTCCGGTGTCGCTGCTCCAACCGCTCGCTTCGGCGATCGACGGGGGGCGCAGGTGACGCAGCGGGTGGGCGCCGGCGCGCTCGGGATTGAGGAATGGCCCTTCGAGGTGCGCACCGAGCGATCGCGACCCGGTCGTTGCCTGGCGCGACCACTCGTGCATCACGGTGATCGCGTGTGCCATCGACGGCGCCGACGACGAGATCACCGTCGGCATGAACGAGGTGACGCCGCACTTCACGAGGTAGGCGGCCACCTCGCCGACGCGCTCGGGTTGCGAGGTGAGATCCACACCGAGTGCCCCGTTGAACTGCAGGTCGATGAAGCCAGGTAGCACCGAACATCCGCTTGCGTCCACGACCGGGCCGGTGTGACCGCCTCCGCCTTGGCCCACGGCGGCGATTCGAGAACCGTCGACGATCACGTCGGCGTTGCTCGTCGTCGAGTCGAGGCAGACAGAGCCACCACGGATCACCAGTGCGTTCAAGGCAGCACCACCACACGGGCGGCGTGAGCAGCGCGCACCGCGCCGCACCCCACCGGCCACCGCGGCTGTGCCGCCTCGAAACCGCAGGCCGAGTCAACGAAGGAGTGCGGCATCGGGCGAGTCTGGCACCATCGGTCACCAGTTGGTCGGCCGGTAGTCCTTCAGGAACTGACCCCACATGTGCTGACCCGTCGTGAACCCGGCGATGATCGGGTCGACGATGCGTGCGGCCCCATCGACGATGTCGAGCGGCGGATGGAAGTGATGCTCGGCCGTCTTTCGCTGGGCGATGTTCACCGGGTCCTCGTCGCTGACCCATCCGGTGTCGACGCTGTTCATGTGGATCCCATCGGCGTGGTAGTCGGCCGCTGCGGTGCGCGTCATCATGTTCAACGCGGCCTTGGCCATGTTGGTGTGAGGGTGCCTGGTCGTCTTCAGCCGTCGGTAGAACTGCCCCTCCACCGCCGACACGTTCACGATGTGCTTGTCGCGTTCAGGCGTGCGCAACATCAAGGACTTCAGGCGGGCGTTCAGCACGAACGGTGCAACAGCGTTCACCAGTTGCGTCTCGAGCAGCTCGACGGACGACACCTCGGCCAGCGTCAGCCGCCACGAGTTCTTGTCGCGCAAGTCGACCTGTTGCAGGTCGGCGTCCAATCGGCCCTGTGGAAACAGATCGGAACCTTCGCCTTCGTCCGGCAGCAACCGAGCCTGCGACAGCTGCGCAGCGTGGGTGATGCCGGGCAGCAGTGACGGCGCGGTCGGTTCCAACGACGTGGCCCAGTTCGCCTGCAGCATGTCCTGGCGGCGGAGCCCCTCGTAGGCGCCGAGCAATCGGTGCACCGCGGTGGGCATGTCGTTCAACGCAGCGCCCTCGATCTGCATCATGTGCTCGTAGAAACCGGGTGGCCGGCGCACGGTCTGGCAGGCATTGTTGACGATGAAGTCCAGTCGATCCCGGGTCTCGTCCAGGTGGTGACAGAACGCGTCGACGCTCGGAGTGTGGCGCAGGTCGAGGCCGAAGATCTCGAGCCGCTTGCCCCATTCGGCGAAGTCGGGTTCGCTCGCGTAGCGCAGCGCCGAATCCCGCGGGAACCGAGTCGTGATGATGACGCGTGCACCGGCCCGCAGCAGCTTGATGCCTGCTTGGTAGCCGATCTTCACGCGGCCACCAGTCAGCAGCGCTACGCGACCGCTGAGGTCGGTCGTCTCCCCCCGCTTGCTGTGGTTGAACTCGGCACACTCGGGACAGAGCTGGTCGTAGAAGAAGTGGATCTGGGTGTAGTTCCGCTTGCACACGTAGCAATGCTGCGGCTCGGTGGACGAGCGGTCCTCGGGATCGTCATCGCCGATCTCGTCGGGCCCCAGGTCTGCCGGTGGGAAGACGTCCGGAGTGGTGAAAACCGGTTTCGAACGCAGCGTGCGAATGCCGGTCTCGTCGAGGGCGCCCTGGTCGCGCCGGACCTTCTGCGCCTTGTGCAGCCGCCGCTCGGCCTTGATCTGGCGTCGCCGCGCTTCGACGTCGGGCGAGTACACATCACCGGCCGCGTTCAGCAGCCGCGTGCGTTCGTGCAACGGCAGCGAGGCCAACAGCGACCGATCGGCCACCACCGCTTCGAGCAGTTCGGCCACGGCGCGCAGCCGATCGCTGAAGTCGTCGGACACGACACTTGAATGTATCGACGGCGATCGGTAAGCGGGGGGTGGAGCCGGGTGTGAGAATCGAACTCACGACATCTTCATTACAAGTGAAGTGCTCTGCCGACTGAGCTAACCCGGCGGGGATCGATGAAGGGTAGAGGACTACCCTCGATACACCGTACAAGGATTCCTTGCCTGGCCATTTCGCTCCGCGAACGAGCCTTGACACCCGCACCCTCTGCACGTAACCTACAACCATATGGTTGTAGGAATCTTGGAGCGTCAAACGCAGACGGACCGGTTGTTCTTCGCGCTCAGCGATGCCACGCGGCGCGAGATCGTCACGCAGAC
>JBDTYA010000110.1:0-18412 GCA_040005915.1 Ilumatobacteraceae bacterium | reverse complement strand
GTCGTGGTCGGGACGACCGTCGTCGTGGTCGTCGTGGTCGTCGGGACCGGGGTGGCCTCGAACGAAGCAGTCGCAGTGGTCGTCACGGCGTCGGACTTGGCCAACACCAGCTTCTGGTGTGCCGTTGGGCTGTTCGGCGTCGTGGGGTGGAGGAACACTCGACCCGTCGGGACTGCGACTTCGGCCGAGGCGTTGATGTGGAAGCTGCCCTGCGCGGAAGGCGACACGAAGAACACCTGACCATCGGTCGTCGGCACCATGGGGTTGCCGCCGGCGTCGGTGAAGGTGGCACCGGCGTCGTTGGTGACCGTTGCTGTTGCCGACGACGGCGTCAGGTGCAATGTGAAGGGACCGACCAGCGTGCCAACCGTTCCGGTGGCGCTGGCGGGGGTGATCGAGAGAGCGGGTGCCGGCTCGGGAGCGGGGTTGGCGGCGGCGGCGAGCAGGAAGTCGTACAGCTTGCCGATGTTGGACGCCGCGGTCTGGGCGGCGACCGTTCGATCGAGATTGATGGCGTCGGTGAAGTGCCAGATCGCACCTTGTGTTCCGGCGATGGCTTCCTGCGTGGTGAGACCCGGGATGCCGGCTGCCGCCTGCAGCTGCGCCAGCGTGAGCACCGGGTACGAGGCCTGCAAGATCGTGCGGACGTTGTCGATGTTCGGAACGTTGGCCGTGGACCAGGTGCCCTCGTCGTAGGTGACGCCGGTGTTGGTGTGGGTGTTGAGGTCGATGCAGTAGGTGAGCAGTGTGTCGGCATCGGCTGTCGTCAGTGTGATCAGAGCGGCCCCGGCCGAGGCGCCACCCTCGAACGTCAGGTTGACGGGAGTGGTGTAGCTGGTGATCGAGCCCGACACCGCGGACGCGGATTGCACGCCGACGAAGGTCGTACTGGCCACCACTGCGAGCGCGATTGCTGCTCGGACTGCTCGGGTTGCTTTCATGGTCTTGCTCCTCTTGGTCTTACAGAAAGTGACATGTACGCGCGGAGCGAGATTTCGCTCGTCCCGACACCGTCCCCACGGAGGTCAAGTTGAGTACTTGGTTCAGCCCTTATCGTGCCTTCGTACGGGAACAGCAAACCACGTTGCTGCCGTCGGAAGCAACACGAGGCATCCGAACTTGTCAAATCCTTGATACTCACGCAGCGTGATATCACGGGTTGCACCCAGTCGATCACTCAGCGAGACATACGGCGGCCTCGACCCGTCACAAGGGTCCGCTGCGGAAGAGCGCGATTTCACTACTTCGTTCAGAGGATTAGGGTCACGGGATGGAACCGACCGCACGGCGCTGCCTCGTCGTCGTCGATGTGCAGCGTGATTTCTGCGATGACATGCCGGGTGCGAGCCTCGGCGTTCGCTTCGGCGGAGATGTTGCCGGACTGATCGGCGATCACTTACGGCGTTCGATCGATGCCTACGACCTCGTCGTGCTCACCGGCGATTGGCATGTCGATCCCGGCCCCCATTTCTCTGATCAACCGGACTACCGAGATACCTGGCCGCCGCACTGCGTCGCCGGAACGCTCGGCGCCGAATGGCACCCGCAGCTCGAAGCCGCACTCGTCGAGGTCGCCGGTCGAGTACCGATCACGGTGATCCGCAAGGGCATGCAGGCTGCCGCGTACAGCGGCTTCGAGGGATGTGAGGAGGTCGACGCATCGGAGACGTCAGAGCCGCGGACCCTCGACGAACTGCTGCACGGCGCCGCCATCGACGAACTCGACATCGTCGGGATTGCCACCGATCATTGCGTCGTCGCCACGGCGACCGATGCCTTGGCCAGTGGCTATGCGACGACGATCCTCGCTGGGCTCACCGCTGCGGTCGACGTCACCAGCGGGCTCGAATGCCTCGCCGCGCTCGCCGCCGCCGGTGCCGTCGTCGAGGGAACGCTGCCGAGCTGACCGGTCAGGCCGGCGTGTAGGCCAGCGTGCCGCCGAGCAGCGATTCGGCAACCTCTGCGACAACGCCCTTGCGTTCTGCGTAGCTCTCGATCTGGTCTCGTTGGATGCGGCCGACGGCGAAGTACGAGGTGTCGGGATGGGCGAGGTACAACCCCGACACCGACGACCCGGGCCACATCGAGAACCCGTCGGTGAGGCCGACACCGATGCGCGCCTCGGCGTCGAGCAGATCGAAGATGGCGACCTTCTCGGAGTGGTCGGGCTGGCATGGGTAGCCGGGCGCCGGGCGGATCCCTCGATACCGCTCGCCCAGCAATTCTGCCGGCGTGAGTTGTTCGTCGGATGCATAGCCCCACAGGTCGCGGCGCACGACGGCGTGCATGCGCTCGGCGAGCGCCTCGGCGATGCGGTCCGCGAGCGACTTGACAAGAATCGAGGAATAGTCGTCGCCCGCCGCGGCGTAGCGATCGGCGATCGCCACTTCCTCGGGGCCGGCGGTGACGACGAACGCTCCGACGTGATCCGTGACGTCGGAACGGGCGGGCGCCACGAAGTCGCTGATCGACAGGTTCGGCTTGCCGTCGCGCCGCTTCAATTGCTGTCGCAACCCGTGCAGGGTCTGCCCGTCGCGCGGTAGGACGATGTCGTCTCCATCGCTGTGTGCGGGCCAGAATCCCACAACTGCCTGCGGCACGAACCACTGCCCGTTCACGATCTGCTCGAGCATCCGTCGCGCATCGTCGAAGAGTGGCCGCGATGCTCCGCCGAGCTCGGCGTCGGTGAGGATCGCCGGGTACCGACCGCGCAGCCCCCACGTGTGGAAGAACGGCGTCCAATCGATGTACGGCACGAGATCGGCGACGTCGACGTGATCGAACGTTCGCGCACCGGTGAACGTGGGGGCGGTGACCGTCGACTCGTCGAACGTGAACCGCCCGGCGTTGGCACGAGCGTCGTCGAGAGAGACGCGGTTGCGCTCGACCTCGGCTCGTGCGTGTGCCTCGATCACGCGCTGATACTCGACATCGAGATCTGCGAGGTACTGGCTGCGTTGGTCGGCGGAGAGCAGCTTGGAGATCACGCCGACGGCTCGGCTGGCGTCGGCGACGTGCACCACGGGGCCGTTCGAATATGCCGGCGTCACCCGCAGAGCCGTGTGGATCCGGCTGGTCGTTGCGCCGCCGATGAGCAGCGGGATGTCGAACTGCTGGCGCTGCATCTCGCTGGCCACGTGGACCATCTCGTCGAGCGACGGGGTGATGAGACCCGAGAGCCCGATGATCTGGGCATTGTGCTCGCGGGCCGTGTCGAGGATCTTCTGTGCCGGAACCATCACGCCGAGATCGATGATCTCGTAGTTGGCGCAGCCGAGTACAACCCCCACGATGTTCTTGCCGATGTCGTGTACGTCACCCTTCACGGTGGCCAGCACGGCAGTGCCGTTGGAGCTCGAGGTGACCTCCCCGCCGGCCGCGACCACTGCGGCGCGATCCGCCTCGAGGAACGGCGTGAGGTACGCGACGGCCTGCTTCATGACCCGTGCCGACTTGACGACCTGCGGCAGGAACATCCGGCCGGATCCGAACAGATCGCCGACGAGATTCATGCCATCCATCAACGGGCCTTCGATCACGGACACCGGTGATTGCAGGCGCACCCGCGACTCCTCGACGTCATCCTCGATGAACTCGGTGATGCCGTTGACGAGCGCATGCTCCAACCGCTTGTCGATGTCCCAGTCGCGCCACTCCTGACCGGTGCGTTCGGTGTCCGACTTTCCGCCGCTGTACCGCGTTGCCGCCTCGAGCAGGTTCTCGGCGGCATCTGCGCGACGGGCCAGCACAACGTCTTCGCAGAGGTTGCGCAGGTCGCGCTCGATCTGCTCGTACACCGCGAGCTGACCGGCATTGACGATTCCCAACCGCATACCGCTCGCGATCGCGTGATAGAGGAACACCGAATGCATCGCCTCGCGAACTTGATCGTTGCCGCGGAACGCGAAGGACAGATTGGAGACGCCACCCGACACGTGCGATGTCGGGTAGCGACGGCGTAGTTCGGCAGTCGCCTCGATGAAGTCGAGGCCGTAGCGATCGTGCTCGGCGATGCCGGTGGCGACGGCGAAGATGTTCGGATCGAAGATGATGTCTTCCGGCGGGAAGCCCAACCCGTTGGTCAACAGTTCGAAGGCCCGCGAGCAGATCTCGACCTTGCGCTCGGCCGTGTCGGCCTGACCGTTCTCGTCGAACGCCATCACGATCACGGCCGCGCCGTGGTCGCGGCAGATGCGCGCGTGGGTGAGGAACTGGTCGACGCCTTCCTTCATCGAGATCGAGTTGACGACCGCCTTGCCCTGAACACACTCGAGCCCGGCCTCGATCACTGCGAACTTCGACGAGTCGAGCATCACCGGAACGCGGGCGATGTCGGGTTCGCCGGCGATCAGGTTGAGGAAGGTGATCATTGCCTGCTTCGAATCGAGCAGACCCTCGTCCATGTTGACGTCGATGATCTGAGCACCGTTCTCGACTTGATCGCGGGCGATTGCCAGCGCCTCGGCGAAGTCGCCGTCGGTGATCAGTCGCCGGAACTTGGCCGACCCCGTGACGTTGGTACGTTCGCCGACGTTGACGAACGGGATGTCGTCGGTGAGCGTGAACGGCTCGAGCCCCGAGAGCTGCAATACACGCGGATGCTCGACAGGAACCCGCGGCGCCTTGCCGGTAACGGCTCCGGCGATCGCCGCGATGTGTGCCGGTGTGGTGCCGCAGCAGCCGCCGACGATGTTGACGAAGCCGGCTTCGGCGAACTCGGCGAGGATGGCCGCGGTCTGGTCGGGTGTCTCGTCGTAGCAGCCCAGGGCGTTGGGAAGGCCGGCGTTGGGATAGGCGCACACGAGGGTGTCTGCGATCGACGCCAGTTCGTGGATGTACGGCCGCATGTCGGCGCCGCCGAGTGCGCAGTTGAGGCCGACGGACACCGGATCGGCGTGACGGATCGACTGCCAGAACGCAGCCGTGGTCTGCCCTGACAGTGTGCGGCCCGAACGGTCGGTGATCGTCCCGGAGATCATCAGCGGAGTGGCGGTGCCGGTCGCGGCCGCATGCCGGCGGGCAGCCCAAATGGCAGCCTTGGCGTTGAGCGTGTCGAAGATCGTCTCGATCAACAGGACGTCGACGCCGCCGTCGACGAGGCCGGCGATCTGCTGGCCATAGGCCACGGCGAGATCGCGGAACGTCAGCGCCCGGTACCCGGGATCCTCGACGCGGGGTGACATCGACAACGTCACGTTGGTGGGGCCGATCGCCCCGGCGACCCAGCGTGTGCGGCCGTCGCGGCCCTGAGCCCGCTGCGCCGCGAGCCGCGCCAATCGGGCACCGGCGCAGTTGAGCTCGACGATGAGAGATGGATCGTCGAGCCCGTACTCGCGCTGTGCGACCGTCGTGCTGGAGAACGTGTTGGTCGTGACGATGTCGGCACCGGCCAGCAGGTACGACAGGTGCAACTCGATGACGGAGTCGGGTTGCGTCAGCACCAGGAGATCGTGATTGCCGGCGAGTGACGAGGGATGATCGCTGAAGCGCTTGCCGCGCAGGTCGGCTTCGGTTGTCTTCAACGCCTGGAACTCGGTGCCCGTCGCGCCGTCGAGCACCAGGATCCGCTCGGCTGCGGCGGCCTGCAGCGAGGTCGGCGCGTTCATGCTGCTTTCACGTTCGACGGCGCCAACTGCTGGCACACCGCGACAGCCAGGTCGGCGCGGTTCAACGTGTACATGTGGACCTGCTCGACACCGTGCACGACGAGTTCGGCGATCTGCTCGGTTGCGAGCTCGGTCGCGATCTTGTGCGTCGTCTCGGGATCATCGTCGTGTCCGGCGAACCGTTCGGCGATGCGTGCGGGCATAGACGCGCCACAGCGGCTCGCGAATCGGGCCACTGCCGGGAATGAATGGATTGGGAAGATCCCCGGCACGATCGGGATGCCGATTCCTCGCGCCCGGGCCCTGTCGCGAAATCGGAGGTAGTGACCGTTGTCGAAGAACATCTGCGTGATCGCCTTGTCAGCGCCCGCCGCACACTTCTCGGCGAGCACGTCGAGGTCGTGGTCGTCGGTGGGTGACTGTGGGTGTCGTTCCGGGTATGCCGAGACTGCGACGTCGAAGCCGCCGCGCTGCTTGATGCTGTCGACCAGGTCGGCGGTGCGCAGATAGCCGCCGGCGAAGGGTTCGTACGGTGTACCGGCTCCGGCCGGCGGATCGCCGCGCAGGGCCACGATCTGGGTCACGCCGAGCGTCGCGTAGCGGTCGATCACCGCATCGACGTCGTGACGCGGCTGGCCCACGCAGGTGAGGTGGCCGGCGACGTCGAGGCCGGCTGATCGCACCGCCTCGATGGCGGCGAACGATCGCTCGCGATCGGATCCTCCGGCACCGTAGGTAACCGAGAGGAAGGCAGGCGAGGCGTCGTTCAGCCGAACGACGGCCGAACGCAGGTCGTCGAGTGCGTCGGCCGACTTCGGTGGGAAGACCTCGAATGACATCGACAGCTTCATCGGCCCGTCCGGTTCTCGACGCCGCGGCCGGACCCCGCAGGATGGTCGTTGGGCCGGCGATCACGTCCGAGCCACAGCGAGACGGTCAGCCGCTCGCTGTGCGCGCCCATGTCTTCGACCGCCGGCGGGGCAATCGTGCGAACGAGGGCCACGTCGAGGCCTGACTGGGCGAGCCATGTCTCGATGGTGTCGGCCCGGAAACCGAGGCGGAGGTGGGTGTGGTCGTTGCGCAGGAACTCCAGCGAATGCGGGGCGAAGTCGACGATCAGCAACCGGCCACCGGGGGCCAGCAGGCGGCTGACCTCGCGGATCGCCCGAGCCGGGTCATCGAGGAAGTGCAGTACTTGGTGGATCACGATGAGATCGAACGAGTCATCGCTGAAGGGAGGGCTGTAGATGTCGCCCTGCCGCAGATCGATGCCTCGGATCTCGGCGCGCTCGAGGTTGGACCGGGCCACCGCCAGCATCGAGTGGCTGCTGTCGAGACCGACGGCGCGCTCGACATCCTTGCCCAACAACTGCAGCATCCGCCCGGTCCCGGTCCCGACATCGAGCATCGACCGGTACGGCGTGGAACCGATCGTCTCGAGGATGGCCTGTTCGACCGTGTCGTCGGAGGCGTGCAGCGAGCGCTCCTCGTCCCAGCGCTGGGCGATCCCGGCGAAGTATTCCTGCGCAGCCGCGGTGCGCCGACCACGGACGATCGTCAGACGGTCGAGGTCGGCGGCGATGACACTGTCGTGTTCGTCGGTCAGGGCGAGTACCTGCGCCACCAGTCGACCGACCGGCCCCCTGGTGACGAGGTCGAAGAACGCCCACGTGCCCTCGCGGTGCTTGTCGACGACGCCGGCCTCGGCCAACAGGTTGATGTGACGCGAGATCCGCGGCTGAGACATGCCGAGGATGTCGGTGAGGTCCGAAACGGTGAGCTCACCGTGCTGTAGCAGCACCGCGATCCGTAGGCGGGTCTCCTCGTCGAGCGCCCACAGCACGTCGAGCAGCGCTTGCAATCGGAGGGCCATCGGAAGACAATATAACGATATCTACATATACGCAACCATTTTGCCCGTCTGGCTAGAGCTTGTTTGCCCTCTTCTCGGTGCGCGTCGGCGCCGCCTCGTGGCGATCGGGCTTCACCGCCGCCGTTGGCGTCGAGATGATGGCGTACTCCGGGTTGAGGATGGCGCGCATGCCATGGTGCTCGCCGGCCACGCCCGTGATCGACATGATCGTGCCGAGGCGCACACCACCGATCTCCCGACGACCGAAGAAGACGACGGTGATGCTGCCGGTCTCGTCGGCCAAGGTGCACTCGAGTGCCGGGTTGCCGCCCCACGGCTGCACCCTGAACGCCTTGACGCGTCCGGCAACGGTCGAACGTTGGCGGGAGGCGAGGTCGGAGATTCGGGTGCGGCCCGCCGGCAGGTCCTTCGATGAGACGTTGGTCGCTGCTGGACCGGTCTTGCCCGACTTGAACGTCGGCGGTGCCACAGTCGGGACCGGCGCGGCGGGTGGCTCGAAAGCCGTTCGGTCGCGGCCGAGGTGGTAGGGGACGATCGTCACATTGCAGTGCGGCGTGTCGCCGAGAGCGGCGACGATCGCGTTGGACGAGCGATCGTGCAACAATCGATGCCACACCTTGGTGTACTCGCGGCGCGGGATCAGGATCGTCAACTCGGTGTCGAAGTCAGCGGTCGTGTGCACAGCCAGTTCGAGTGCCGCTCGCGGTATGCGACGGTCGGGGCACTCGACGATGTCGAGCGGGAAGCGGGTGAAGCCGAGGTCGCCCCAGGCCTTGATGAGCTCACCCGTGCGCCACGAATCGAGGTCGAAGTGCACGGCGCGAAGGTCGTCGGGCTGAAGCGTGCGGGCGTACTGGATGGCACGTGCTGTGGCTGCGTCGAGGTTGTCGACCAGCACCACGACCGAGTGAAGACGCATGGTGTGTGCCTCGGCGAGCGCCTGCGCGTCCTCGTGCAGTTCGATGTCCTCGGTGCGGTAGGTGCGATTGAGTCGCACGACGCCGTAGACCATCACCGGTACGAGCACGATGATGACCCAGGCTCCGTCGCGGAACTTCACGACGGTGACGATGATCAGGACCAGCAGCGACAGCAGGGCGCCGATGCCGTTGATCACGAGCCCGCTCTTCCAGTTGGGCTCCTTGTGGGTGATGTGGTGCTTGGCCATGCCGGCGCCGCTGAGGGTGAAACTGGTGAACACGCCGATTGCGTACAGCGGGATCAACCGGCTGACCTCACCACCGGTTGCCAGCAGTGTGACGATCGCCGCTCCGGCGAGGAAGATGATGCCGTTGGAGAAGACCAGTCGGTGGCCGCGGATGGTGAGTTGCCGCGGCATGAAGTTGTCGCCGGCCTGGAACGAAGCCAGTCGTGGAAAGTCGGCGAAGCTGGTGTTGGCGGCAAGCACCAGGATCAACATCGTGCCCGCCTGCAGGGCGTAGAACAGCAGGTGTCCGGCGGCCGTCTCGCCGTAGACGAGCTTGCCGACCTGCGAGATCACCGACGGGACGCCACCGTCGTAGGGCATCGCGTGCGTGTGTGCGGCCAGCATCGACAGGCCGAGGAACATGAACCCCAACAACGAGCCCATCACCACGAGCGTCTTGCGGGCGTTCTTCCAAGCGGGTGCGCGGAAGGCGGGCACGCCGTTGGAGATCGCCTCGACGCCCGTGACGGCGGCGCCACCGGACCCGAAGGCCTTCAGGACGACGAACACGGTCGCGCCCATCAGGAAGCCGTTGCCGTGGTGTGTGCCGAGCACGACCATCCCTTCGGCGTTGGTCGGGCCCCGTCCGAGCCCGGAGGCGAAGTTCCTCACCGCGCCGACGCCGATGAGGATGAACATGTTGACGATGAAGAAGTAGGTCGGAACCGCGAACAGCTTCCCCGACTCCTTCGTACCGCGCAGGTTGCCATATGCGATGATCAGGACGAACGTGATCGCGATGTAGTGCTTGAACGAGGCGAGCGCGGGAAACGCCGAAGCCAGTGCATCGCTACCGGCAGCGACCGACACAGCGACGGTCAGCACGTAGTCCGTGAGCAGCGCGACGCCCGCCACCTGCGCGGGCAGCAGACCGAAGTTGTCGCGTGTCACGATGTATGCGCCGCCCGCCGACGGGTAGGCCTTGATCGTCTGCCGGTACGACAGGATGAGGAAGCCGAGGACAACCAGGACCGCCACGGTCACGGGTGTGACGAGCGAGAACGCCGCAAGTCCGACGAACGGGAGGAGCACCCTCAGGATCTCCTCGGTCGCGTAAGCACACGACGACAGGTTGTCGGAAGCGAACACGGCGAGGGCGGTGGGGTTACCCAGCGTCTCGTGCTCGAGTCGATCGCTGTGCAGTGGCGGGCCGAGCACCTTGTTCTTGATCCGGTAACCCATGGGCTCCGGGATCGTGGGCACATAGATCGGGTCGGCAGGCGCTGCGACTGGGGAGTTCGGGGTGGTGCGGAGATCGTCTTCGAGAAGCACGTCACCACTGAACACCCGGGGCGCGGTCCTGGCCGTCTACGCGACGGAAAGATCGAACGGGGGGACGTTAAGAACGCGTCAAGAGGGCTCGAACCGGTAGCCGATACCCGGTTCGGTGATGAAATACCGTGGCTGACCAGGGTCTGGTTCCAGCTTGCGGCGGATCGCGGCGAGGTGTACCCGGAGGTAGTTGGTCTCGCTCTCGTACTGCGGTCCCCACACGTCCTGCAGCAGCTGGCGCTGAGTCACGAGCCGGCCGGGGTTGCGCACGAGCCGCTCGACGATCGACCACTCGGTGGGTGTCAGATGTACGGACTCGTCGGCGCGAATGACGCGGCGATTGGCCATGTCGACCGCGAAGTCGGCGGTCTCGACCATGGGCTCCTCCGGTGCCGGATGGTGGCGGCGAAGCGTGGCGCGCAATCGAGCCAGGAGCTCGTTGATGCTGAACGGCTTGGTGACGTAGTCGTCGGCGCCGGCGTCGAGCGCGGCGACCTTGCTGGCGTCGCCGTCGCGCGCCGACAACACGATGATGGGGATCGAGGTCCAGCCGCGTAGCCCGCGGATGACATCGACACCGTCGAGGGTCGGCAGGCCGAGGTCCAGCAGCACGAGATCGGGAGCGTTCGCCGCGGCCTCGGTCAGGGCCTCTTCGCCGGTCGCGGCCAACACGACGTCGTAACCGTGAGCGCGCAGGTTGATGTCGAGGGCGCGGCGGATCTGGATCTCGTCGTCGACGACCAGGATGCGGGTCACGACTCTGCCTCGTCAGCGACCTGGAGGCGGATGTTCATCGTCAGGCCTGTGCCGGGCGTGTCGTCGAGGCTGAGGCGTGCGCCCATCGCCTCGATGAAGCCCCTGGCGATGGCCAGCCCGAGGCCGACGCCGGCATCGTTCGAGCGATCTCCGAGACGTTGGAAAGGGAGGAAGATCCGCTCACGCTCGTCCTGTGGGATGCCCGGCCCCTTGTCGACCACGCGCAGATCGATGAAATTGCCGATCTGACCCGCCTGTACCTTCACCGGGCTGCCCTCGGGCGACCAGGCGAGTGCGTTCGACACCAGGTTGGCGACGGCGCGTTCGAGTAACGCCGCATCGGCCAGCACCGTCGGCAACGACTCGGGCACATCGACCACCACGCGGCCATGGGCCGCGGCGAGTCCACCGAGGGCGGCTGCGACGATCTCCTCCAACGCGACCGACCGCAGTGTGAGGTCCAGCGCGCCGACCTGTAGGCGGCTCATGTCGAGGAGGTCGCGGACCATGCGGTCGAGTCTGTCAGCGGCGACATCGATGTCGGTCAGAAGCAGGCGGCGATCCGAATCGGAGAAGGCTGCGTCGGTGTGCAAAAGCCCCGACGCCGACGCTTTGATGGTGGCCAGCGGAGTGCGGAAGTCGTGGGAAACAGCCTGCAGCAAAGCGGCGCGCAGCGCGTTGGCCTCGGCCAACAGGTCGGCGTTGGCCGCGTCGACACGCAGCCGGCGGGCCTCCACGGCCATCGCCAGCTGGTCGGCGAAAGCCCGCAGTACTTCCAATTGCTCGGGCCGCAGCGCATTGGTCGAAACGACCAGCCGCAACTTGCCATCGGCAGAGATGTCGACTGATGTTCCCTCGGTCGGGTCGAGGAGCTCCGGATGGCCGGACACCTGTGTCGGCCACCAGCCTTGGCTGGTGAGCTCGAACACCGAGGCCGACGCCAGGCCGAAGGTGGCCCGCAGCTGTTCGAGCAGATCCGGTAGCGGATCGTGCGCGCCGACGAGGGTGGCCGCCGATCGGGCCAGGGCAGCCGCTTCGGCCCGGGCCGAGGCAGCTTCGCGCGAGCGACGCGCGGCGCGGTCGACCAGGAAGCTGACGACGACGGTCACCAGCACGAACACCGACAACGCCACGACGTTCTGGGCGTCGCCGACCGTGACGGTGTGAAGCGGCGGCGTCAGGAACCAGTTGGTCAGACCGAACGCACCCACCGATGCGACGAGCCCAGTGCGCAGGCCGCCGAGCGCGGCGACAGCCATCACCAGGCAGAGATCGAACATCAGCGCCGAGCCGACCGAGACGTGGCGTCGAACCGTCGCGAGGATCGCGGTCAGCACCGGCAAGCCGACGATGCACAGTGCCCAGGCTGCGGCGCGCATCCGCGTCGGTCGGCCGCGGCGGGCGCTCGACTGCGGCAGCGGTGGAGTGGGGATGTTGGCGATCTCGGTGGCGACGATGTGGATGTCGACTGTGCCGATCCGCTCGATCAACTCCTCGACGATCGAGCCCGCAACGGGTGACCCGATCTGGCGCGGTACGGAACCGATCACCAGTTGGGTCGCCTGCTCGACCCTGGCGAACGCCGCCAGTGCTTCGGCGATGTTGTCGCCGACGATCTCGCGGTACACGCCGCCGAGGCCCACGAGCAGCCCGCGCTGGTGTTCGAGTTCGCGGCCCGGTGACTTTCCCTGGCTGACGACGTGGACACCGACGAGATGGGCACCCGTCCGCCCGGCGATCCGTGCGGCGCGCCGCACCAGGCGGTCGCCGCCTTGACCGCCGAGTGCGACGACGACTCGTTCGCGGACACCGCGGGTCTCGTCGAGGTCCTCCGACAGCATCTGCCGCTCGAGGTGCTCCTCGACGCGATCGGCGAGCCACAGCAGGCTGAGCTGCCGCAACTTGCCGAGCACCTCCGGCCGGAACACGTTGGCCAGCGCCGTGTCGATCTTGTCGGGTGCGTAGACGTGGCCGTGGGCCAGCCGCCGGCGCAACGCTTCGGGGCTCATGTCGACCAGTTCGATCTGGTCGGCAGCTTGCACCACGGAGTCGGGCACCGTCTCGGCCGGTGCGCGACCGGTGATGGTGGTGACCACGTCGCCCATCGATTCGAGGTTCGAGATGTTGACCGTGGTGATCACGTCGATTCCCGCCGCCAGCAGCTCCTCGACCGAATCCCAGCGACCGCACCCCTCATCGACGCGATGCGCCAGGTTGTCGACGAGCACAACCTGGGGGCATCGAGCGAGCAGTGCAACGACGTCGAGTTCCGGGGCACCGTCGGGACCGTCGATGGCGGGCACGCTCTCGAGCTCGTCGGCCAACGACTCGACGAGTGGCCTGCCGGTGACGTCGAGGATCCCCACGACCACGTCGGCACCCCGACCGGCGCGGCGCACACCTTCCTCGAGCATGGCGTGGGTCTTGCCCACGCCCGGCGCGGCGCCGAGGTACACCCGGAGTCGCCCTCGTGCCATGTGAGCAGTCTTGTCGACGCCTAGTTGCGCTTCTGGATGTTGGCCCATTCGTCGCGGAGACCGACAGTGCGATGGAACAGCAGGGGGGTCAGCGGATCGCGGGCGAAGTAGCCGAGTCGTTCGAACTGCACGACGTCGCTCGGCGGCGTGTCGGCCAGGGCCGGCTCGACCTTGCAGCCGGTCAACAGCTCGCGCGACGCCGGGTTGAGGTCGTCGAACGGCTCGCCCGTCGCCTCGCCTGGCACCTCGGTCGAGAACAGCCGTTCGTAGAGCGCGACCGTGGCGTCGACGGCGTGAACGGCCGACACCCAGTGCATGGTCGACTTCACCTTGCGGGCGTCGGGGGCGTTGCCGCCCGCTGTCGCCGGATCGTACGTGCACTGCACCTCGACGACATTGCCCTCGGCGTCCTTGACGCAACCGGTGCATGTGACGAAGTACGCCGAGCGGAGCCGCACTTCGCGGCCGGGCGTGAGCCGGAAGTACTTCGGCGGAGCGTCTTCCATGAAGTCGTCGTGCTCGATGTACAACACTTTGGAGAACGGCACCTTGCGCGACCCGTCGTCGGGGTTCTCGGGGTTGTTGACGACGTCGTGGTACTCGACCACCGGGTGGCCGTCGGCATCGTCAGGCCAGTTGGTGATCACCAGCTTCAGCGGGCGCAGCACCGCCATCCGACGCAGCGCCGTGTCGTTGAGCTCGCGGCGGATGAACGACTCCAAGAGCTCGATCGAATGTCGGCTGTTGGTGCGGGCGACGCCGATGTAGTTGCAGAAAGTACGGATGGCCGAGGCCGGATACCCCCGCCGGCGAAGGCCGCGCAGCGTCGGCATCCGCGGGTCGTCCCAGCCGTCGACGAGGCCATCGGCCACGAGGCGCGCCAGACGACGTTTCGAGGTGATGGTGTACGTCAGTTCGAGTCGGGCGAACTCGGTCTGGCGCGGCTGGTCGCCGGGCAGCGGGAGATGGCTGAGATACCAGTCGTACAACGCCCGGTGGCTGTCGAACTCCAACGTGCACAGCGAGTGCGTGACACCTTCGATCGAATCGCTCTGGCCGTGTGCCCAGTCGTACGTGGGGTATATCACCCAGTCGTCGCCGGTGCGCCAGTGGTGGCCGCGGCGGATGCGGTACATCACCGGGTCGCGCAGCTGCATGTTCTCGTGTTGCATGTCGATCTTGGCGCGCAGCACTCGTGATCCGTCGGCGAACTCGGCGGCGCGCATCCTGCGGAACAGATCGAGGTTCTCGTCGACCGAACGGTCGCGGAACGGGCTCTCGACGCCGGGCTTGCCATAGCCACCGCGCTGCGCCGAGATGGTTTCGCCGTCCTGATCGTCGACGTAGGCCAAGCCGTTGGAGATCAGGTGCTCGGCCCAGGTGTAGAGCTGCTCGAAGTAGTCGGAGGCGTACAGCGGCGTGCCCGGCGGGTAGCCGAGCCACGTCAGGTCGTCGATGATCGACCCGGCGAACTCGATGTCCTCCGTGTCGGGATTGGTGTCGTCGTAACGCAGGTTGCAGATGCCACCGAAGTCGGATGCGACGCCGAAATCGACGCAGATCGCCTTGGCGTGACCGATGTGGAGGTATCCGTTCGGCTCGGGTGGGAATCGCGTCTGGACGCGACCGCCGAAGGTGCCGGCGTCGATGTCGGCTCGCACCAGATCTCGCACGATGTCGAACCCGATGCCGTTGGGGTTGTCGGTGGTGCTCATGGGTCAGACATTCTTGCCGGGGTACGTGTGGAAACCACGAACGTATCGGGGTTCGCACGGTACCGTCTCCGCCGTGGATTCCGTAGTGGTCAAGCCACTGCTGCGCGGGTGGTCACATGTGCTGGCGTTCGCGGTAGTCGCCGTCCTCGGGATCATCATGGTCTCGGTCGCCGGCGTGTCGGCCAGCGAGCGGATCTGGCTGATCGTCTACGTCGCCGGAACGCTGACGATGTTCGGCATCTCGTCGCTGTACCACTGCCTTCGCTGGCACGATCGCGGTCGCTCGATCATGCGCCGGCTCGACCACTCGGCGATCTTCCTGGCCATCGCCGGCGCCTACACGCCGATCATGGCGGTGGCGATCGACGGTTGGCAGAAGAGCGTGGTGCTGTGCGCCGCGTGGGGCGGAGCGCTCGTCGGCATGTCGTTGGAGTGGTTGCCGGTGAAGGTGCCGCGCCCGTTGTCCACCGCGGTGTACGTGATCGTGGGTTGGTCCGCTGCAGTGGCCTTTCCCGAGCTCTCCCGCAACCTCGGTGGCGTCGGATTCGGGCTCGTGCTGGGAGGCGGGATCCTGTACACGCTCGGTGCCGTCGTGTACGCATTGAAGCGCCCCAACCCGTGGCCGCGGGTCTTCGGGTTCCACGAGACCTTTCATCTGTTCACCCTCGCAGGGGCCGGATGCCACCTGGCGGCCATCGCGTTCTACGTCGTGCCGTTGATGTCGGCCTGACGCCTGCACGACGGCGCGGCTCAGGTGGTCAGCCGGCGCAATCGATCGATGCGGTCATCCCACTGGCCGGCGGTGTCGAGGATCCACCCGACGGCCGACGCCAGCGGTTGAGGCGTTACCCGATACCGAACCTCGCGACCGGCGCGCTCGTGCGCCAGGAGCCCCGCGGCCTCGAGCACCTGAAGGTGTTTGAGGATCGCCTGACGAGTCAGGGGCGTGGTCTCGGCCAACACCGTCGCCGTGGTCGGGCCCTTCGTGAGCAGACGCTCGACCAGCATCCGCCGAGTGGGGTCCGCCAACGCCCCGAACAACGTGTCGAGCGCCCCTGAAGTCTTGGCGGTGCCACTCGACGCCTTGCGCGCAACGCGGCGGCTCGGCTGCGTCACACGTTGGGTCACGCCATCACGGTGCAGTGCAACGCCAGCATCCACAGCGACACGAACCTGACATCCCACGTGACGCCGATCGAGGTGTCGATCGCGGTGTCGATCGCAGCCCGCGCTCGCCGCGACGCTCCGGCGAATCGCTCGGTGACATGTAGCCGCGACCGGCCACCGGGCAACTCGACGATGCCCAACTGGACGTACGACGCCGACGTCGGGTCGTCGTGATCCCACCAGGCGAAGTCGACGCTGCACCGGTCGGTGATCGTCTCGATGCGCACATCGCGCTGGACCCCGTCGTTCGTCGCCGTCCCGCTGCCGCCGCGTTCGATGGCGACGTCAGCATTGTCGACCAGCCACGCGTTCCACCCCTGCGCCGTCGAGATCAGTTCCCAGAGCGCATCGACGTCGATGTCGAGATCAGTGGTGCGTTCGATGGTGGGATCCTCGGGTTGCGGCATGCGCCAACTATAGCAACCAGGTGGTTGCACCCGGTGTGGCATCCGGTAGTCTGTTAGTGCAACCAAGTAGTTGCACTAAACCTTGCGACCACAACACAATCCCAGGAGTCGTCACCATGTTGATCCCAACCGTCATCGAGAGCACGAGCCGCGGCGAGCGGGCGTTCGACATCTACTCGCGACTGCTCGTCAATCGAATCGTGTTCCTCGGGGCGGCGATCGACGACAACGTCACCAACCTCGTCGTTGCCCAGCTGTTGCATCTCGAGAGCGAGAATCCCGACGCCGACATCGCCATCTACATCAACAGTCCCGGTGGCGACATGAACGGGTTGTTCGCGATCCACGACACCATGAGGTTCATCAATCCCGACGTGGCGACCATCTGCGTCGGCCAGGCCGCTTCGGCCGCCGCAGTTCTGTTGGCCGCGGGCACACCTGGGAAGCGGTATGCGTTGCCGAACGCCCGAGTACTGATCCACCAGCCCCATGGTGGTGCGCAGGGCCAGTCGACCGACATGGAGCTGGCCGTCGCCGAGATGGTCGAGATGCGCCGCCGGATGGTCGAGATACTGGTGCAGGCCACCGGCCAGACGGCGGCCCGGATCACGGCCGACATCGATCGCGACTACATCGTCCGCGGCGACCAGGCCATCGCCTATGGCCTCGTCGATCACATCGTCGAGCGTCGCCAGCTACCGGGCACTGCCACGGCGATCGCCGCCGCATGATCGAGCCGCCACGTTCGAGCTCCGACCACTGCTGAGCCGGCGGCATCACTGCCGAGCCGGGTCACTCTCCGACCGGCCGCAGCCATCGATCGAGGTGCGATGATCTGTGGATGCTCGATCACCTCTCAATCCAATGCACCGACCCGGCAGCCAGTGCGTCGTTCTACGACGCGGCGCTTGCTCCTCTCGGGGGCAAGCGAGTGATGGAGTTCGGCGACGTCATCGGATTCGGAATCCCACCGATGCCGGACTTCTGGATCGGCCCACACCAGAGTGGCAGCGGATTCAGCGAGTCGCACATCGCCTTCTCGGCGCCGAACCGGCAAGCCGTCCGTGACTTCTTCGCGGCCGCGACTGCAGCCGGTGCCGAGGTGCTGCACGAGCCGAACATGTGGCCCGAGTATCACCCCAATTACTACGGCGCCTTCGTCCGCGACCCCGACGGCAACAACGTCGAAGCCGTGTGTCACGCGCCCGAGTGATCCGAGCCCGGACCACCGGAATGGGTGCCGCGAACCGAGTGGCGATCATGAAGCAATCGGAAGTGTGGCCTCCGGCCCGCCCCGCTCGACCCGTGGCGCAACGACCACCGGTATCGGGCACACCCGCAACAATCGCGACAGTCCGCCGCCATCGAGACCCGGCAGGCTCGCCGGGACGATGACGCGACTGACCGGTCGTCGCTGCAGGAAGTGAAAGATCTCGTTGACCGCATCCGCGCCCGAGGTCGAGATCGTCTCGATGTCGTCCGTATGCGGACTGAGGCGGAAGGCGACCTGATCGAGATAGATCAGGCCAGCCATCGACACATCGATGTCGGCCGCCTCGGCGAAATCGCGCAGTGAAGCCGCCGAACGTCCGTCGAGAGTGAGCAGCAGTGTGATCGCCCGATCGTCGGGTGTGAGCACCTCGAGGCCGCCCTCGCCGTGGGGACTCGATGGGTCGATGAGGATCAGCGTCCGGGACATGATCATGGGTTCGTCCATGCAAGCAGGGTACGGGGACAAGGTTTCGCGACTCTTGCGGCTCGATGAACAGTACGTCCGCACGGTTGCCCGATCTCCGGATGATCGCCGTGCGTTTGAGTCGGCGGGTACGAGGACATCGAGCATTGGAGGTTTCCCCGATTCGGTCGCGATGGGTGGCCACTCATGCGGCAAGGGCAGGTGGTGGGCCGTGGCACTTGGCGGTGGTATCGGGG
>JBDTYA010000109.1:0-6055 GCA_040005915.1 Ilumatobacteraceae bacterium | reverse complement strand
CCGCAGCTCTGTCGCTGCGACGTCCTTCAACGACGTGCCAGCGACAAAGTTGGTGGATGTGGGTGGCGCTGTTGGTCCTTCTGACCATCTCGGCATTTGTCAATGGCGATGTGAAGGTCGCCTTGCTGGGCCATCCTGACCGGCACCTCGGTGTGTTGACATGGGTGCTCTTTTTCGCACTGTTCTGCGCCGGCCAGCAGCTGACGGACCAGGTCAGGACGTTGGCGCGCTGCGCCGTCGTGGCCGGCGCGCTGACGAGCGTGTATTCGGTGTGGGAACTGTTGTTCGGTCCCCCCGTCAGCATCGACGCATCGACGCGAAGGCTGGTCGGCCCGCTCGGATCGGCGGCATTCCTCGGCGCGGCATGCTGCTTGCTCGGACCGATAGCTGTCGGAGTCGCGTTCGATCGGTCTGAAGACCGTTCGTGGCGTCGGATCAGCGCCGGCGTGGCGTTCTTGACCGCGGTTTCCGTCGTCGGATCGGGCACCCGAGCCGCTTGGTTCGGTCTGTTGATCGCCGCGGCCGTCGCTGTGATCGCCGTACAACCGCGTTGGCGCAGCATCGCTTGCTGCACGGCGGGTGTGCTGGTCGCGGTCGCGATCGTCGCGCCGCGGCTGAGTGACGTCACGACTCGCAGCGAGGGCACCGGATCGCGGCTCGACGAATGGCGGATTGGGACGCGTGTGATCGACATGCACCCGATGACAGGAGTTGGTCCTGAGGGCTACCGCATTGCCGTTTCGGAAGGCATCGACGACGTTTACGAGCGCGCCTATCGGCGGGACACCGTGCTGCCGGACCGGGCCCATTCAGGGCCGCTCGATGTTGCCCTGGCCGGCGGAGTGGGCGCCGGACTGTTGTACGTCGCGTTGATCGGCTTCGTCGGCTGGCGGGCGTGGCTCGCTATCCGATCGCGGCGTGCGCTTGCTGCAGGTCTCGCCTGTGCAGTGATCGCTTACGGCGCGCAGCAGTTGCTGCTGTTCCCGCTCGCCGAGCTCGACCCGGTGTGGTGGGTGCTGGCCGGCGTCGTCGTTGCCTCGACCACCGTGGCCGAGCCGATCGTGCATCGACGAACCATCGTGCCCGCTCTCGCGGCAACGGCGTCGATCATCATGCTGGTCGCCGGAGTGCTCGACGTTGCCGCCGACCGGCAGGCTCGCACCGCGCTACGAGCGGTGGATCACGATGTCTCGGTCGATGCTGCGCGACGGGCCGTGACGCTCCGGCCCGACAACCTGCGCTATCGCCTCGTGGCCGCGAATGCGTTGCTCGATCGCGGCACGTTGGCCGACATCGACGCGGCGATCGCCGAGGCCCGCGAGGCCACCGAGTGGTCGGCGAACGACCCCTTCGCGGCCGACGAGCTGGCCACCGCGATGTCGCGACGCGCTGCGGCGACCGGCGATCGCGCCGACGTGAACGCTGCGTTTGCGCAATGGCGAGCGTTGACTGCCCGCGACCCACACCGTGCCAGTTGGCAACTGCAGTTCGGGCGGGCGGCGGCCCTCGCGGGCGATGCGGCAACTGCACGAAAGGCGTTCCTCGCGGCGGCCGATCTCGGCGAGCCGGGTGCGCGCGAGCTGCTGGCACAGTTGGACGCATCGTCGTGAATGTGGAACCGAACGACGACAGTGGGCGTGTACCTGGCGTGGACTTCACGATCGGCCAGACCGAGCACAACATCGCCGAGTTCATACCCCTGACCCACGAGGTGGCGTCGGCGATCCTGCCGTTCGAGGAGTTCTACCGCGAGCAGCGCGATGCGATCGGCCGGGCGCTGGCCCTGACCCTCCGCGACACACAACTGGCTGCGGAGGCGGTCGACGAGGCGATGGCCCGAGCGTTCCAACGTTGGAGCCGGGTGCAGGCGCTCGACAACCCGGGCGGCTGGGTGTACCGCGTCGGCCTCAATTGGAGCCGGTCGATCCTGCGTCGTGCTCTGCGACCTGCGCCCGTGTGGGTCACCCACAGGCCCGCCTCAGGCGATGCCGGCAGCGTCGACCCGATGATCGAGCCGACCATCGATCGTGCACTTGCCCAACTTTCGTTCGAACAACGGGCGGTCGTCGTGTGCCGACTGTTGATCGGTTACTCCGAAGCCCAGACCGCGGCGGCCCTCGGCATCCGACCGGGAACCGTCAAGAGCCGCCTCGCCCGTGGGACGACGCGGCTGCAATCCCTCCTGTCTCCCCTCGATCCCGCAAACAAGGACGCCCACTGATGAACGAACAGAATCCCTCCGACCTGAATCACTCCGGACAAGGCGTCGCCGAACAACGCCTGGCCGATCAGTTGCGACGCCAGGCGCAGTCACTCGACATCGTCGACACGCCGCTGGCATCGGTTGTGCGGCGCGGCAACCAACGACGCGAGCGCCGGCGCGTCGCGGTCGGCCTCGCCGCGGTGGCGATCCTGTCGGGCACCGCGATCGGCGCGATCCAACTGCTGTCTCAGCCGGTCTCGCATCGCGTCAGACCGGCGACCGACTCGGAGCCGGGTGAGGGTCTGCCCACAACAATGCTGCCGTCGCAGTCGGCCGACGACGGCGCCTTGACGCCCGTGACCCGCGTCGCCTCCGACGTCGTCTGGAACGTCGTCGAGCCTGGAAGCACCAAAGCACTGGGCAGCGTCATCTGGGACAACACTGCACTCGCCGGCCAGAAGCCGCCGTACCTGGCGTGGTCGTCGGCACCCGGCAAGACGGCGAACCAGGATTTCGTGTCGACGCTATATCGCTCTGACGACGGAATCCATTGGACGGCGTCCGGAGGCGCGTCGTTCGTGCAGCCCGACATCTCGATGCGCGGCGTCGGCAGTCGCGCCGGTCGGCTGTTCGCCTTCGGAACCGCAGCTGCCACCGCGCCGATCCCGAAGGGTGGCGGCGGAGATGTGGTCGTCGATGTCAGTGACGATCAGGGTGCGTCGTGGCACAACATCACATTGCCCATGGATCTGCGCGGGCTCTCCACCAGCAAGGGAGTGCAGAGCGTCGGCTTCCAGGGCGACATGGTCGTCACCCAGACCGGAGTCGTCGCCGTCGGCGTTCCGGTCGTCAACGTCGACCCGTCGGTGTACAGCGGCCACAACGGTGGCTACATCGCCCGCCGCGACGGGGCGATTCTCCTCGACTCCCCGACATGCGGCGGAACATCACCGACGCCGACGATCTCGTACGGCGGCGGGTATGCCCCGGCCGACACGACGCCTGCCGGGGCGACCACCACGAACGTGGTGCCGGTCACGGCCGCCGCCGACTCATGCGCGAACGGCGCGCGGCAAGAGTCAGGCCTCATCCCCTGGAGCGACCTCGGCGTGGACAGCACTGCGGTCGCTCAGATGTTCTCGCCGCGGGTCTTCGTCAGCACCGACGGACAGAACTTCGTGGAGGGTGTGTTCCCGGCACTTCCCGACGGCTACCAGTTGGGCCAGATCGACGTCGTTGCGACGACCACGGGATACGCAGCGACGGCGACGCTCTACGCACCGACGTCAGGCTCGCTCGCCAAGCTGTACACCAGTACCGACGGGATGACTTGGAGCGAGGCCGATATGCCGTCAGGCCAGTACAACTCGACCAACGTGTTGCCCGACGGGACGATCGTCGCCTTCGGGAGCGACACGACGACCGGCGCAGCGTTCACTGCCGTGTCGTCCGACGGTGTCGAGTGGTCGAAGATGTCGCTGGGGAGCCTGCTCGATCCCACCGACGGAAAGTCGGCCATGCTCAACATCGGCGTGGCCGCCGCCGGGCCGACGGGCATCACTGCGGTCGGCAGCATCAACGTCGACGCCGCTGTCGAAGCGGGCGGGTTCTCGATCGAGAAGGACGGGGTCCGGCTGACGATGACCTCGAGCTCGTATCAGTCGCTGGTCGCCACCGACATCGCCACCGGCGCCGAGCTCGGCAGCTGGGATGGGCGCAAGCCACCGGCGGCCGACGCGGCGTTGACCAACGACGACCAGGGTGGCTTCGTAGTGCACGCCGAAGACGGCAGCGTCCGGGTGACGTTCGGCCCCGACGACATGCAGTCGCTGTACATCAACGGATCGACTCCCAAGGGCGTCGTGCTGCACTCCGCCGACGGCATCAACTGGTCGCGCGACGATGTGAAGCAGCTCGTCGGTTTTGATTCCTACGGCGCGACGCGGTTGCAGGCGACCGACACCAACACACTGATCAGCTTCGTCGACGTCAACTCACGTGACGCGAAGGGCTTTCCGAAGACCGTGATGCTTGTCGGTACCGCCAGGTCGTAGCGGCTACGAGGACGGCAGGGTCTGCTTCATCGTCAACACCGGCTCGAACAGATCACCGAGGCGATCGACGCGCTGCAGCACGTCGGCGATCTCGAACTTCAGCGGCGCGTCGCCAGCGGCACCCGCTTCAACCTCCGCCCACGTGACCGGGGTCGACACCGTCGGCTCCGGTCGGGCGCGCATCGAGTAGACGCCGATCGTCGTCTTGAAACGGGCGTTCTGGCTCCAGTCGACGAAGATCTTCCCAGGCCGGTTGACCTTGGCCATGATCGTCGTGACGCGCTCTCGGTGCTGGCGTTCCAACACCTGCCCGACGGCGAGCGCGAAATCGGCGGCAGCTTGGTGGGTGCACGGCGTGTTCAACGGCACGTACATCTGCATGCCCTTCGATCCCGACGTCTTGCACCATCCCTCCAGCCCCACCGCCGCCAACACCTCGCGAACCCACAGCGCGGTCTCGCAGCACTCCTTGATCGCCGCCGGCGCACCCGGGTCGAAGTCGAACACCATCGCCAACGGCGTTTCCAGGTCGACGGACGCTGCCATCGGCACATGCAGTTCGAGCGCGGCCATGTTGGCGGACCACACCAGGGCCGCCGGCTCGTCGAACCTGCAATATCCGATGTCGCCGTCGCGATCGCCCGGGCCCGGGGCGGTCGGGATCCATTCCGGTCGGTGCTTGGGACAACGCTTCTCGAAGAACCCGGTCTTGTCGACCCCGTTCGGGAACCGTTTCAACGTGATGCAACGACCGGTGAGGTGCGGCACCATGACCGGCGCGATCCGGGCGTAGTAGTCGATCGCTTCGCCCTTGGTCGTGCCCGTCTCCGGATAGAGGACCTTGTCGAGGTTCGACAACGACAGCTCGCGATCCCCGAGCCTCACCACCGTCGCGCCGCTCATCCGACGACCCTACGCGATGAGAGATGAGCCGCTCACGGGGGCACGCTCCTGATCGCGGCTCATGCCGACTTGCGGACTCGCCTCGGCTTGGCTTTCGAATCGGAACCGACGACCTCGAGCTCGGGCCCACCGGCAGGATGGCGTCCGCGGGCAGCCTTGGCGGCTTTCACGCTGGCTTCGAGCGCAGCCATCAGGTCGACGACCTGTGGCGCCGCAGCGACGGGTGCCGGTGCCTCGAACTCTTCGCCGGCAGCCTTGCGTTCGATCAGGTCGAGCACCTGTTCGCGATACGCGTCGCGATACTTCGAAGGATCGAAGTCGGCCGACAACGACTCGACGAGCGACTCGGCCATCTTGACTTCCTTCGGGCTGATCTCGATCGAGTCGAGCACGTTGAGCTCCTCGATCGAATCGACCTGCACGATCTCGTCGGCGAAGACCATCGTGCTCATCAACAGGATTCCCTCCGAGGCCCGTACGGCCGCGACGTACTGCTTGTTGCGCATCACGAACCGGCCGATCGCCACCTTGCCGGCAGACTCCATCGCTTGCGCAAGGAGGGCATAGGGCTTGGGTGTCTTGTCGGGAGCGAGGATGTACGGCGAGTCGAAGTACACGGGATCGATCTCGTCGAGGTCGACGAACTCCTCGAGGTCGATGCTCTTGGTGGCCGACGGGATGAACGACTCGAGCTCGTCGGGATCGACGATGACGTAACGGCCCTTGCTGATCTCGTAGCCCTTGACGATGTTCTCGTCGGGCACGTCCTCGCCGGTGTCGGCCGAGACCTTCTTCAGCCGGATGCGGCTGAGGGTGCGCTCGTCGAGCTGATTGAACGACACGCTCTTCTTGCTGACGGCATGGAACATCTTGATGGGGATGGCAACGAGCCCGA
>JBDTYA010000108.1:0-1887 GCA_040005915.1 Ilumatobacteraceae bacterium | reverse complement strand
ATCCGCGGCCATTCCCATTCCGTCACGCGGGTGGCGATGCTGTACGGCAGCTCGTCGCGCGTCACCGCGAGCAGTTGTTCGCGCACCAACTCGGCGACCCAGATCTCTTCGGGCTGATCGCTGACGGTGTCGTCCGGGAAGTACAACGGGCCTTCGGGCATCAGCGATGTGAGGTGGGCGATGAGCGCTGGAATTCCGTCGCCGGTCTTGGCCGAGACCGGGAAGTAGTCGGAGGCGCCCAACGATGACGCCGCACTGAGTTGACCGAGCACGCGGTCCTTGTTGACGGCATCGATCTTGTTGACGATGACGATCGACGCCGGTAGGTCGAGGTGGCCGGCAACCCACTGGTCACCGCTACCGAAGGGCTTCGTCGCATCGATCACCAGACACACCGCATCGACGTCGCTGACGCTGTCGAGTGCGGTCGCGTTGACGCGGATCCCCAGCGCGGTGACCGGTTTGTGCAGACCCGGTGTGTCGACGAACACGACCTGCGCCTCGGGTGTGGAAAGGATGCCACGCACACGTGTGCGCGTCGTCTGCGGCTTGTCGCTGACGATCGAGACCTTGCGGCCGCACATCGCGTTGACCAGCGTCGACTTGCCGACGTTGGGTCGCCCGATCAGGGTGACGAATCCGCTGCGCACGCCTAGACGACCGTCGTCTCGAGGGGCGGCGTCGTGCTGGTGGTCGTCGTGGTCGGCAAGGGTGAGTTCAGCAGCTCCTCGTAGTCGCGCCGGGCCAACGGCTCGGTCCCGTCGGTGAGTCCGCCGGACCGACGGGGGACTGCGAGTGGCGATCCGTTCTGGGTGAACAAGACCTGCCCGATTCCGCCGATCTCGGTGACCGTCAGCACGATCTGCCCGATGGCCAACAGTTGGTCCTCCTGAGGGATCTGCTCGAAGAAGCCCACAGGTAGCTCGACGGTGGCGACGCCCGAGCCCTGGCCGTCGTTCGCGCTGATGGTTGCCTCCTGCGCGGTCGGCACAGCGGATCGGATCCCTCGGCCGACATCTCCAGCGGGTGGCCCTTCCTGAAGCTTGGCGAGAACTACCGAGATCGTTGCCGGCTTGGCCACGAGCCTGGGGTACCCGGCGAGCTGCCCGCCGCTGATGAGATACACCGTGACCTCATCGATAGCGATCGTCGTCGTGGTGTTGATGTTGAGCGTTGTCGTAGTGGGCTCGAGCGTCGTCGGCGGCGTGGTCGATGTCGACGTCGGCGGGATCGTGTCGCCGAGCTGGCGGAGGTCCTTGTCCTGGATGGTGGCGACCTGTCCGTTGTTGGGAATCCCACACGCTACGAGGGCCGCCGTCAGAACGGCGACGATCATCACGAGGCGCTTGATCATCACGCCACCTCCGCGAAGCTGACCTTGAAGCGTGCGCCGCCGCCGGGTCGGTCCTCGACCCACGCCTCGCCGCCGTGGGCATGCGCGTGCTCGGCGACCAGGGCCAAACCGAGGCCCGTGCCGACACGATGGCGCGCCGCGCTGCCGCGGGCGAACCGTTCGAAGATCCGCACCCGTTCACCACGAGCCACACCCGGCCCGACATCGTCGACGGCGAGGGCGATGCCGTGACGGCCATGCGGCTCGACGCGGACACGCGTCGGCCCGCCGGCATGCTCGCGGGCGTTCTCCAGCAGGTTGGCGAGGATCCGTTCGAATCGCAGTTTGTCGATCCGCACGGTGGTCGGTGCCTTGGGATCGATGTCGATCGGCGTGTCGCCGAAGCCGTATCGTTGGGCTATTCGTGAGACGAGCTCGCCCACGTCGACCTCCTCACGGATCAGCTCGGTCGAACCGGCGTCTATGCGCGACAGTTCGAGCAGGTCCATCACCATCTGATCGAAGCGGCGAACCTGGCCGACGACGACATCGAG
>JBDTYA010000107.1:0-7107 GCA_040005915.1 Ilumatobacteraceae bacterium | reverse complement strand
TGGGCCGGCGGCCGCGAGGTCGACGTGACCGCGGCGTTCCAGGAGTTCGCCCAGATCCACGAGAACTATCAGCGCTTCGGCGTCGGCGACCGTCCCGGTTGGATCACGGAGATGAACCGCTTCTACCGCGTGCTGCAGGCCGGCGGCGATCCCATCACGGTGTGGTTGACGCAGCCGTTGTTCTACTTCGAGCCACCGATGATCGTCGTTCGTCGCCACTGGCGGGGAATCACCCAGATCGTCGAGGAGAGCGCACCGAACACCGCCATCTACATGTCGGGCCACTCCGGACCGATCCGTGCCGTTGCCGCCTCTGCGGTCGGCCACGATCCAGGCGAGCCGAACAACACCGAGGACGTTCGCATCAAGGTGTACGACGACCACGAGCACGCAGTGCTGACCTACAGGGGCCGCGGCCTGGAGCTGGAGATCCCGACGCTCGCCACTCCCACCTGGTACTCGTGACCATCGGAGACGCCAAGGTCGATGGCGGCGGCTTTGCCGGGTACGGCGAGCCGCCCGTGGTCACAGTGCTGACTGTCGACGACGTCGAATACTCGATCTTCACGGATCCGACGATGGCCGCCCTCAAGGCCATCCGCGAGATCGCCGAGCACGTACGCCCACGCCGGGGTTGTCAGGAAGGGATATGCGGCAAGTGCGAATCGAAGGTCGACGGCGAGGACACCCGATTGTGCATCACGCCGATCGGCACATTGGCCGGCGCCGTCGTCGTCACTCCGACACCTCGCAAGAGCATCTGGGGTTGACCAGCCTCACCCGTGAGTGTGACCTCAGCCGGCGGAGATGACGTGCACGTAGGGTGCCGGACGCTTGGGTGCCTCGATGGAGCTCGTCGCCCAACCGAGGTAGATCAGACCGCTGATGTGCGTGCCCGGCTCGAAGCCGCAGAGGTCGGCCACGACGTCGTTGGCGCCCTTCGGGCACGACCCCCAGTAGCTGGCCAGTCCCTGCTCTGTCGCCGCGAGCAGCAGGATCTGAATGCCGGCGGCCACCGCGTCGCGATTCTCGTCGGTGCGTTGCGCCGAGTCGCCGGCGGCCGAGCCGACCACGAGGGTGACCGGGGTGCGCAAGTACTTCGTGCGCGACTTCGCGACCTTGTCGGGCGGGTCGCCGTTGGCCTCCATCGCGTCGGCGATCACTTCGCCGAGGCGGGCCCGAGCCGCGTCCTCGGCGATCGCGAACCGCCACGGCCACGTGCGCTTGTGGTTGGGGGCCCATTGGGCGAGTTCGCAGAGATCACGAACCATCTGCTGGGGCACGTCACGTTCTTTGTCGACGAGCATGCTCGTGCGGCGGCGGCGGATCAGCTCGGCGAGGTCAGACGAATGCACCTGCCCATCATCGCAGCACGAGTGCACAGACCGACAGTTGCCTCGTTCCGGGGATCGGAACGGGCCACTTGAGGCCAGGACGTCGCGGTGCAACAGTGCCGCAACACGACAAACCGAGGGGGTTCGCCAGATGTCGTTCGACGGTGAGGCATACGTAGACGAGATGCGCGACGAGTTGATCGCGTCGGGTCGCACGCTCGACAAGGCGCGGTGGGTCGAACGTGTCGTTCAGGGCGAGGCGACGAAGGAAGAGCTGGTCGGCTGGGCTCGGCAGCACTACCACGGCGTCACCTACCACACCCGGCGGTTCCTCTCGATCTGGCTCGGTCGCATCCCCTACGAGATGACCGACTCGGTGATCGAGAACATCGGCGAGGAGGTGCTCGGCATCCAGTCGAAGTCCGGCCACGGTCATCTGCACTGGTTGTTCGAGTTCACCCGTGCTCTCGGTGCGCCCGACGAGGTGATCACCGAAGCCACCCCCAACGTCGAGGCTGTGCTCAGCGAGAGCTTCCTCTACAACCTCGCTCACCAGAGACCGTGGTTCGAGTTCCAGTTCGGCGCCAGCCTGGCCATCGAGAACCAGATCCCGCCCGCCTACATCCGCGCGGTCGAGGGTTTCAAGCACCACTACGGGCACCTGTTGAACCCCGACGACTACGCGTTCCACACGATCCACATCACGGTCGACGAGGACCACGGCGGACATGTGGGGGAGTTCGCAGAGCGGTACCTCGACACGGACGCCAAGCGTCGGTCGGCTCGTGCCGCGTACTTCGCCGGGGCCGAGGCCACCCGTCGCTGCTGGGATGCGTACGAAGGCGTCTCCTGGTAGACGCCTGACCTTCCTGAGCAGCTGATCAGCCGACGGTCGTGGCGACGAAGGACGCGACCAGGTCGACCCACTGCGGCCACAGCTGGGGCGGATAGTCGTGGCCCATCCCGGTGATCGGCTCGAAACGCGCCCCGGGGATCAGTTCGGCGGTGCGGCGACCCCCGCTGATGTCGATCAACGTGTCGCGGTCGCCGTGCATCACCAATGTGGGCGTCGCCACGTAGCGCAGAGCTTCGCCTCGAGGAGGTGATGCGCCGACGGCCCGGAATTGACGCCCCGGCCCACTGGGATCGAAGCACCGATCGAAGGCCAGTTCGGCATCGGCACGCCAACGCGTCTCGTCGGCGAATTCGGGACTGCCCCACACGTGCAGGCCGGCGATGTGCCCGGCGACATACGAGTCGTGGTCCGTTGCCGGCGGCGCGGTGAGCAACGCGAATGCTTCGGGCGTCGACTCGCCATACCCACGCTCGCCGGTTCGCGACATGACCGATGTCATCGACAGCAAACGGTCGGGATGCTCGATGGCCATCGTCTGCACGATCATGCCCCCCATCGACAGCCCCATCACGTGGGCGTGCTCGACACCCATGTCGTCGAGCACGGCGATCCCGTCGGCCGCCATGTCGCTGAGGCTGTACGCCGCGCCGTTCTCGTCGACCGGCGCCCCCTCGAACTTCGACGAGAGGCCGACATCACGATTGTCGTAGCGCACGACCCGGAACCCGGCGGCGGCGAACATCGCGCACCAATCGTCGTGGTAGTTGATGCATTGGCTGCCGAGCCCGTTGACCAACAGCAGCGCCGGATCGTCGGCATCACCGAACGACTCGTAGTAGATCTCGCAGTTCCCGTTCGATGCCGTGGCCATGTTGCCAAGGTACCTCTGACCCGTCCCGGTCAGCGCACACGACGACTGTCGTTCTGTGCGCCGGCACTCGAGCTGTGGTGGACTCGTCCCGTGACAACGGCGGCTGCCCTCAAACATCTGTTGCTCGACTTCGGTGGGCCGGTCCTGCTGACGCCCTTCGAGCTGATCGGCAAGGCCCAGGAGACTCTGGGTCCGATTTCGTGGCGCGGACCGTTCGATACCGGCACCGATCCCGAGTACGTGCAATGGCAGGCAGGCAGGATGACCGAGCGCGAATACTGGGCGCTGCGCGGAGCTCCGCACGGTCTCGACCTGCGCGGGTTGATGCGCCATTTCTACGAACCGCCCGGCGACTACCTGGTGCGACCGGAGATGGCCGAGCTGATCCGGCGTCATCGCGATTCCGGACGCGTCGTCGGTGTCCTGACCAACGACATGCACGCGTTCCACGGGCCGGAGTGGATGGACGGCATCTCCGTGATCAAGCAATTCGACTTCATCGTCGACGGTTCGATCACCGGCTACCTCAAACCCCATCCGCGTGCGTTTCAACTGGCACTCGAGGCGTTCGGCGACCCCGACCCTGGCAACGTCGTGTTCGTCGATGATCAGCGGCTCAACGTGCGCGGCGCGCAAGCCGTCGGTTTGTCGACGGTGTTCTTCGATCCGACCGACGTGTCGGCTTCGTTGGAGCGGATCGACGCAGCGCTGGCCTGATCAGCTCGTCGTGGTGCGCATCGATGCCCCATGACCCAGGCGGCGTCACCCACCGAGCAGTTGGGTGCGCAGCTCCCGCTTGACGAACTTGCCGTTGGCGTTGCGCGGTAGCGGCTCGGTGAGGAACCAGACCCGCGACGGGATCTTGTACTTGGCGATCCGTTCGGTCAAGAACGCGCGCAGTTCGGCCTCGGTGAGGGTCGCCCCGGGATGGAGCACGAGCGCGGCACCCACCTCCTCGCCGAGCCGGTCGTCGGGAATCCCGAACACCGCGGCCTCGGCGACCGAGTCGAGTTGATGGATGGCTGCCTCGACCTCGCTGCAATAGACGTTCTCGCCACCCCGCAGCACCATGTCCTTGGCGCGGTCGACGATGTAAACGAACCCGTCGTCGTCGATGCTGGCGATGTCGCCGGTGTTGAACCAGCCGTCGCGGATGGCGTCGGCGGTGGCGTCGGGCCGATTGAGATATCCCTTGATCACGATCGGCCCTCGGACGCAGAGCTGACCGACAACGTCGGAGCCTGCCGGCAGATCCGCGCCGGTCTCGTCGACCAACTTGGCGTCGAGGGTAGGGACGATCGGGCCCGTGGACCGCGGCTTCGAGAGGTAGAGGCGGGCAGAGTTCGCGGTGATGATGCCGTGGGTCTCGGTGAGGCCGTAGCCCGTGCCGGGTACGCCGTTCTCCAACGCCTTGTCGAGCTTGTCGACCAGATCCGGTTGGACGGCAGCGCCACCACCTGACACGGATGCCAGCGAGCTGGTGTCTCGGGTTGCCCAGTCGGGATGCGCCAACATCTCGCGGCTCATGGTGGGGACGCCACTGAAGTTGGTGACGCGTTCGCGTTCGATCAGTTCCAGGGCGCGGCCCGGGTCCCATTTGCGGGTCAGTACCAGTCGTCCGCCGACCAACGTCGCCGGATGCATGACGCAGTTGAGCGCCGTGACGTGGAAGAGCGGCGTCGGCGCCATCAGCACTGCTTGTCCCGGCGTCGCGGCAACAGCTGTCGGCGCCGGGATGTCGCCGGCCGCGATCGCCTTGGCCTCGGCCATCGAGATGACCGTCGACATGTAGGCGATGTTGAAAACGTTCTGGACCGAACCGCGGTGCGTCAGCTGGGCACCCTTCGGAAACCCGGTCGTGCCGGACGTGTAGAAGATGCACGCATCGTCGTCGGGCTCGATCTCGACCGCGGGCAGTTGGGCCGGCGCATCGTCGGGCACCACGACGTCGTTCCACCTCGACGAGTCGGTGGGGAGCTCCGTATCGGTGCGCACCGATATGAGGTGCAACGGAGCCTGCGAACGCAGTCCGTCGAGGACCGGCAGCACGCGCTGCAGTCGCTCGTCGTCGGCGATCAACACCTTCGGTCGCGAGTCGTCGAGCGCGAACTCCATCTCGGCACTGGTCCACCAGGCGTTCATTCCGACGACAGCCGCGCCGAGCGAGACGGTCGCCCAGTAGGCGATGACCCACTCCGGATAGTTGCGCATCGCGATGGCAACCCGGTCGGCGCGCTCGACACCACACGAGGTGTGCAGGTGATGGGCGAGAGCTCGAACGCTGGCATGCGTCTCGGCATAGGTCAGTCGCTCGTCCTCGTAGACGATGTAGGCCGTCTCGCCGTGCAGTGCGGTGAGCTCCCACAGTGCACGCAGGGTTGGCGGTGCAGCGCCGAACACCCGCATCGGCGTGCCGCGCACGATGATCTCGTTCGTGGCGAACGGCCCGTTGTCGAGGTCGTGGCGTGCGGCTCGGTAGTGATCGATCACGTCGACATCATGACCCGAACGGGCCGTGTGCGCGCGGTGCGAGGCACTCAGTCGTTGTGGTGCAGGGCTGAGTTCAGCCCGTCCCACGCCACCGATCGGGGGATCGCCTCGACCGCCCCCGATTGGCTGTTGCGGCGGTACAACAGGCCGCCGGCACCGCTCAGCTGACGTGCCTTCACGACGTCGCCACCGGGCAGCTTCACGAGGGTGCCGGCCGTGACGTACAGGCCGGCCTCGACCACGCACTCGTCGCCGAGGCTGATGCCGATGCCCGACTCTGCGCCCAACAGGCATCGCTCGCCGATCGTGATCTGATCCTTGCCGCCACCAGAGAGTGTGCCCATGATCGACGCGCCGCCGCCGATGTCGCTGCCGTCGCCGACGATCACGCCCGCCGAGACACGTCCCTCGACCATCGAGGTGCCCAACGTGCCCGCGTTGAAGTTGACGAAGCCTTCGTGCATCACGGTGGTGCCCGATGCCAGGTGGGCGCCGAGGCGAACGCGATCGGCGTCTGCAATCCGCACCCCGCCGGGCACGACGTAATCGGTCATGCGCGGCAGCTTGTCGAGACCGTGGACGGTCAGGACCCCGCCGGCCGAGCGCACCCGCCATCGGACCGCGTCGACCTGATCGACGGCGACCGGGCCGATGTTGGTCCAGGCGACGTTGGTCAGCGTTCCGAACAGCCCGTCGAGGTTGATGGTCCGCGGCTTGCACAGGCGATGGGAGAGGAGGTGCAGCCGCAGGTACAGATCGGCGGCGTCGGTGGGCGTGTCGTCGAGGTCGATCATGGTCTCGACCAGCGTGATGTCGACCGCGCGCACGTCGTCGTGGCGGATCGCGGCGCGGTGGGAGTCATCCCTCGCTGCGGGGGGTGGCTCGCCGAAACCCAGTTCGGGATACCACACGTCGAGCACCGCTCCATGGGAGTCGAGGGTCGCGAGGCCGCGGCCCCATGCAGTTCGATCAGTGTCGTCGCTCACTTACATGACCTCCGGACGAAGCGTGGGAAACAGGATGACTTCCTTGATCGAGGACACCCCGGCGATCAACATCGCCACGCGATCCATGCCGATGCCGAGCCCACCGGTCGGCGGCATCCCGTACTCCAGGGCGCGCAGGTAGTCCTCGTCGACGGTGCCGGCCTCGGCGTCGCCGGCCTCGCGGGCTGCGTGCTCGTCCTCGAACCGCGCCCGCTGTTCGACCGGATCGTTGAGTTCGCTGTAACCGTTGGCGAGCTCGCGGCCCCCTACGAACAGCTCGAAGCGTTCGGTCAGGAACGGGTCGTTGCGATCGGTGCGCGCCAGTGGTGAGATCTCGACCGGATGGCCCGTGACGAACGTCGGGTGCAGCAGCGCGGATTCGGCGGTCGCTTCGAAGAGCTCCTCGATGATCTTGCCGCTGCCCCATGCGCTGTTGTACGAGACGCCGTGCTGGTCGGCGAGGGCGCGCAGGCTGTCGACCGGCATCGAAGGGTGGACGTCAGCGCCGATGGCCTCGGCGGTGAGGTCGATCATCCGAGCCCGTCGCCACGGCTGGGCGAGGTCGACGTG
>JBDTYA010000106.1:0-15791 GCA_040005915.1 Ilumatobacteraceae bacterium | reverse complement strand
CTTCCGCTTTCAAGGCGGATGCATTTGGCCGCTCTGCCACCGTTCCGGGTTCGAGGCTACCGAGTGTCCACGTCCCATCCGAACGTCGCGGCCACCGCGCCAGTGGAGTGCGGCGGGGCACCCAGGTGGGCGTGAAACACTCCACACCCGTCCTGTGGAGTGCGGCGGGGCACCCAGGTGGGCGTGAAACACTCCACACGGGGCACGGCCGGCGGGTTACAGGATTTGGGTGCGGAGGGACTCGACCCAATCGTCGGCTTCTCGCCAGCGGGCGTCGGCGTGCTCGCGGGTGGTGTGGGCATGCTCGCCGGAGGCCGGGTACGAGCCGAGGAACTTGACCTTGCCCTGTTTGGCTCGCAGCGAGCGGACGGCGTCGGCGAGCAGTTCGTCGGCGATGTGGCCGTCGGCGTAGACGACGAAGCAGTAGTCGCCCAGCCCACCATCCTTCGTCGGCCGCGACAACAGGTTCGACAGGTTGATGCGCCGCGCCGCGAACTCCTGCAGGATCGAGATCAACGAACCGGGCTCGTCGGCGCGTTGGTAGATCACCAGGCCGGTGCGATCGTGCCCGGTGCGGGCCGGCACGCCGGTGCGGGCGACGAGAACGAAACGCGTCTGGTTGCCCGGATGGTCTGCGATGTCTTCGGCCAACGCGGTCAGGCCGTAGACCTCGCCGGCGATCCGTGGCGCGATCGCGGCAGAACCGGCGCCGGCTTCCTCGCTGACGATCCGGGCGGCCTCAGCCGTGGAGTTGGCGGCGCGAAGCTCGGCCTGCGGCAGTTCCGCTCGCACGTACGCATGGCACTGCGCGGTAGCGACCGGGATCGACAGCACCGTCTTCACGTCGGCCATCGTCGTGCCCGGCTTGGCCAGCAGGCAGTGCTCTATGTCGAGCACGACCTCGCGCTGGATCAGCAGATCGTGGCTGAACGCCAACTCGTCCTGCGTCAGGTTGACCATGCCCTCGATCGAGTTCTCGATGGCGACGAAACCGAAATCGACATCGCCGCTCTCGACGGCGTCGAGCACATCGGGCATGGTGCGGTACAACACGTGATCGGCCGCTGCAAGGTCGGGCTGCGATTTCAACGCCTGCTCGGTGAACGTACCGAGCGGCCCGAGGAAGCCGACGCGAGTAGTGGGGCCGATCACGTGTCACAGGCTATTGGTCCCTCCCTCTTCAATCGAGCCAAATTGCGATAGCCCCACATAGAGTCGGGCGAATGCCGGAGACGAGCGAGGATCAGCGATCGTTGTTCCGACTGATCGACGAGCACACCGTCGTGCCGACCGAGCTGGCACGTGGTCCGTGGGATCCGCGGGCGCTGCACGGCGGCCCGGTCGCGGCACTGATCGCCGAAGCCGTGGAGCAGCTCCCCGATGAGGGAAGCAACTGGTTCGTGTCGCGGTTGACGATCGAGCTCGAGCGAGCGGTGCCGGTGGAGCCGCTGATCATCCGTGTCGAGGTGACACGACCGGGCCGCAAGGTGTCGATACTCGAGACGACGATCACACTTGCGGCGACGGGCACGGTCCTTGCCCGCGGTCGCGCATTGCGGATTCGCCAAGCCGACGTCATGCTGCCCTTCGACGACCCCGCCATCGCTGCGAACCTGGCACGCGAAGCCGCGCCGATCGGCCCCGAGTTCGGCACCGATGACGAGATCAGCGACGTCGGCTACATCGCCTTCCACAACGCGGCTGTCGAGCACCGCTTCATCGTCACCCCGACCATGCCGAACGGCGGCACGTTCGATTGGGTCCGCATGACGGTCCCGATCTTCGCCGGCCAACCGCTGACCTCGTTGCAGCGGATCATGGGCGCAGCCGACTTCGCCAACGGCATCTCGCACGTCCTCCCATTCGAGACCCACCTGTTCCTGAACCCCGACCTCACCGTTCACCTCTTCCACCCGATGCACGGCGAGTGGGTCGGCTTGGCGAGCACATCCCTGCACGCAACCAACGGGATCGGGATGTCGGACACGGCGTTGTACGACATCGAGGGTCGAATGGGACGATCGAACCAGTCGCTCATCGTCGAACTTCGCTGACGCGGTATCACAGAGGATGGGTCGGCGCTCCTTCAAACCGAGCGATATGACATGCGACGCCGAGAGTCCCACCACCGCATCCACACCGGCCGGCGTGACGGGCGGCGCGGCTCTGACCCGCTCGTGGTACACCACGGCGCGATCTGTGTTGGGGAAGCCGCGCGTCGAACTGATGTCGCACGATCGTGACCCAACGACCATCAGCCACCCGTCCCAGCCCATCAGCTCCCTGCTGGGCACCATTCCTTCTCTGCGCTTCGCTACCCCAACTGGATTGCGCAGACTCGCCGACGCGACCTCGCGTGAAGCCGTTGCCGGCGGCGAGGCGATCGTCCGGCAGGGCGAATACGGCGACGACGTGTTCTTCATCGTCGACGGCGCCTACGACGTACTGATCAGCCACTTCGGGCACGCCCCGGATTTCATCCGGATACTGGGCTCCGGCGACTCGTTCGGCGAGCTCGGCGTCCTGTACGACGTGCCCCGAACGGCAACAGTTCGGTGTACCTCGGCCGGCAACGTACTGCGGATTCCCGGCAAGACATTTCTCGACGCACTCGATACAGGAGCCTGAACCCCGCCACAATGGACGGGTGGACGAAGCGACGCTGCTGCAACTGATCGACGACGTGCGCAGCGGCACACTGGATCCCGACGAAGCGGTCGCGCGGTTGCGTCGGTTGCCATTCGCCGAGGTCGGCGGCGCGCTCGTCGATCATCACCGCGCACTGCGCCAAGGCATGCCCGAGGCCGTGTACGGCCGCGGCAAGACGGTGGCCCAGTGCGTCGCCATCGTCGGCGAACTGATCGCCAACGGTGTCGGGCCGGTGTTGCTGACCCGTGCCGACGCCTTTCAACTCGACGCCGTCGTCGCCGCCCATGGGCCGGGCGAGCACGCAGCCGGGACCATCCTGTGGCGCCGACCCGAGCCGCATCGCACCAGCACCGTGCTGGTCGCCAGCGCCGGGACCAGCGACGGGTCCGTCGTCGACGAATGCGTGCTGACCCTTCGAGCGTACGGGTTCGAGCCCGACCGGCTCACCGACATCGGCGTCTCCGGCCTGCACCGATTGTTGGCGCACGTCGACCGGGTCACGGCCGCCGACGCGGTGATCGTCGTCGCCGGGATGGAGGGCGCGCTGGCCAGCGTGATCGGCGGCCTCACCAGCGGCCCGGTGATCGCAGTGCCGACGAGCGTCGGCTACGGATCGAGCCTCGACGGCATCACCGCCCTGCTGGCGATGCACGCTTCGTGCGCCAGCGGCGTCACAGTGGTGGGTATCGACAACGGGTTTGGAGCAGCGTGCGCGATCGCCAGAATGATGCAGTGACCCGAACCGCCTGGTTCCACTGCTTCGCCGGCACCGCCGGCGACATGACGATGGCGGCATTGGTCGCTGCCGGCGCCGATCCGCTGGTGATCGGCGATGTCGTCGGCCGGCTCGACCTCGACGGGTACTCGCTCACGTTCGAGGACGTGATGCGCTGCGGTATCGCCGCGACCCAGGCACACGTCGTCGTGATGGACGTTGATCACGCCGGCCACGATCACAACGGGGCTCACGAGGGTCACGTTCCCCACCGCAGCTACTGCGCCATCAGCGACCTGATCGAGGCCGCCGACCTACCCGAGCGGGTTCGCGATCGTGCGCAACGCACGTTCGCGATGCTTGCCGATGTCGAGGGTGCGATGCACCGCATGCCGCCCGCCGACGTCGAGTTCCACGAGGTCGGTTCGGTCGACGCGATCGTCGACATCGTCGGCACGTGCGCTGCCCTGGAGTCGCTGGGCATCGACCGGATCGTGTGCAGTTCCATCACCGTCGGCGAAGGCACGGTTGCAGCCGCCCATGGGCAGCTGCCCAACCCGGCACCCGCCGTCACCGAACTGCTCGCCCGCCGACACGCGCCCAGCCGCGGCATCGATGATCGCAAGGAACTGGCGACCCCGACCGGCGTCGCGTTGATGTGTGCCCTGGCCGACGAGTTCGGTCCGATGCCCGCGATCAACGTGACCTCCGTCGGTTACGGCGCAGGTAGTGCCGAGATCCCGGGTCGCCCGAACGTCGTGCAAGTCGTCATTGGAGACGCAATGTCAGCAAGTGTCATCCCGGAGCCGGGTCAGAACGTGCAGCTTCTCGAAACGAACGTCGACGACGCCACCGGCGAGGTGATCGCCCACACGATCGCCTCGTTGATCGCCGCCGGCGCGCACGACGCGTGGGCGTCGCCGATCGTGATGAAGAAGGGTCGCCCGGCGCACACCGTGCATGTGCTGTGCGATCCGTCGGCCGCGCAACGGATCGGTTCGCTGCTGCTCCGCGAAACGGGCTCGCTCGGCTTGCGCGGCACCGAACTCCGGCGTTGGCCACAGCAGCGCACCGAACGCCTCGTTGTCGTCGACGGCCACAAGGTGCGCGCCAAGGTCGCACTCGGACGGGTGAAGGTCGAGTACGACGACGCGGCGGCCGCGGCCGAGGCGTTGGGTCGTCCGCTGCGCGAGGTGCTCGCGCAGGCCGCTGCCCTGGCCGAACGAGACGTGCAGTGATCCCGCCGTTCGTCGACGCCGGGTTCGTCGACACCCATCCCGAGGCTGTGTTGGCCGATGTGCGTTGGTACCTCGATGGCCGGGATGGCAAGGCCGCGTTCGAGGCCGGCCACATCGCCGGCGCGGTGTGGGTCGATCTCGACCACCAGCTCGCTTCACACGATCGTCCCGCCACGGACGGCCGTCATCCGTTCCCCACACCGACTGCCTTCGCGGCGGCGATGGGATCGTTGGGCATCGGCAACGACTCGCTGGTCGTGGCCTACGACGACACGGGTGGCCTGACCGCGGGACGGCTCGCCGTGATGTTGCGGATGCTGGGCTGCGACGCCACGGTGCTCGCCGGCGGGCTGAAATCGTGGCCTGGTTCGGTCGAGATCGGGCCGGGACGCACCCCGTCGGCCGCCGATTTCGCGCCGATCGATTGGCCGACCGATCGCCTGGCGGGTGCGCAGGAAGTCGAGCGGATCATCGCCGCCGGCGGCACCGCGATCGACGCCCGTTCACAGGACCGATTCGTGGGCGAGGTCGTACAGATCGACAAGCGAGCCGGTCACATCCCAGGGGCGCGCAATGCTCCGTGGGGCGACGTGCTGGGCACCGATGGCAAGCCGAGGACGCCGGAAGCCCTCCGTCGCCATTACCGCGCGCTCGGCGCCGACGACGGACACGAGACCGTCGCATACTGCGGTTCGGGAGTCAGCGCGTGCATGAACGTGTTGGCGATGGAGCACGCCGGTCTCGCTGCGCCACGGCTCTACGTGGCCAGTTGGTCGGGTTGGTCCGCCGACCCGAACCGTGAGGCCGCCACCGGTGAGTGACCTCACCGACACGGTCGACGACGATGTCACCGACGACTCGCTGGAGGTCCTCTACGACCTGCGTCGCCGGCGCAAACGACGCCGTCTCGGCGACATCGAGTGGTTCGACGCCGCGTACCGCGTCTACCTGGTCGCCCTGTTCGGTGGCGGCACCGTGCTGTGGATCAGCAGCTCCATCAGCGACACCACCGTGTCGGATCACGCGGTGGCCGACATCGCCAAGAACGGTCCGGCGCTGATCGGCTTGGTCACTGCGCTGGCATTCCTGGCCGCGCTGCGCAGCGGCGCGCAGGGCGGTCCGCTTGCGTTGGAAGGCCCCGATGTCGCCTACGTCATGATGTCGCCCGTCGACCGCATGCGCGCACTGCTGCGACCGGTCACACAACGGGCGCGAAGCGCAGCGTCACTGGCCGCGACGTTCGGTGCGATCGTCGGTCAACTCGCCGGCCGGCGGCTGCCCGGAACACCCATCGCCTGGGCGGCCAGCGGCGCGGCGTTCGGAGTTGCGACAGCGCTCTTGTGGGCCGGCACGGCGTTGGTGGCCCACGCGATCCGTCTCCCACTGTGGATCGCGACATCGCTCGGCCTCACCGTTCTCGCCTGGCAGGGTGCCGCGTCGGCGTGGCACATCCCCGGGCCGGCCAATCCGGCCGGCAGCCTGGCGATGTGGGGTTGGCGGCAACACCCCATCGATCTCGCCGTTCCGTTGGTTGCGATCATCGTCCTGCTCGTGGGCATCAGCATGCTGCAGCAGACGTCGCTGGATGCACTCGCCAGGCGCAGCAGCCTCGTCGCCCAACTTCGGTTCGCGGTCACCATGCAGGACCTGCGCACGGTCATCCTGCTCCGCCGCCAGCTGAACCAGGAGCAGACGCGCGGGAAGCCGTGGTTGAAGGTCCCGCGTTGGGTCAAGCACCCGATCCCCCGCCGCGGCATCGCCAGCGTTGCCCGATTCCCGGCGACACGCCTGGTGCGGATGACCGCGTTCGCTGCCATGGCCGGGGTCCTGCAGGCGATGGTAATCCGCGGCACGACACCGGCGTTGATCGGCACCGCGTTGATGCTGTTCGTGCTCGGGCTCGAGGCGCTGGAACCGCTGTCGCAGGAGGTCGACCAACCGGATAGAACCGACAGCCTGCCGATCGAACGCGGCGAGCTGTTGGTACGCCATCTCGTGGCTCCGGCGGTTGCCCTCATCCCGTTCGCCGCGGTCGCCGCGGCCAGCGCGGTGCTGGTCCTGGGTACCACGAGGGCGATCGTCCCGGCCGCAATCCTCGCCCTGCCGACCGTGTTGGCCGGTGCAGCCGGTGGCGTCGTCAGCATCGTCCGCGATGCTCCTGATCCCACCAAGAACGCGACGCAGACGTTCGTACCACCGGAGATGGCCGGCATCTCCAGCGCGATGCGCGTCGGCCTGCCCATCCTCGTCAGCGCGCTCGCCGCGGCCACGGTGCTGCTCGTGCGCCAGGCCGAGCAAGTGGGCAACTCGCCGACCGGTGCCGCGCTGCGCGCCGCAATCGGCGCGTCACTTCTGGCCTTCCTCGTGGCATTCTGGGTCCGCAAGCGCGACCACTGGCGGCGCAAGTTCCGCCAGTTCATGTCCGATGGCCAGTCCTACACCAAACCCCAGCGGAGCACCCCGGCATGACCGAACTGGCGACTCGCCAACTGACCAAGACCTACGGCGACCGACCGGCGCTCGAACCGTTGACGCTCAACATCGACAGCGGCGCGAAGGTCGCGCTCGTCGGACACAACGGGAGTGGCAAGACGACCCTGATGAAGATGGCCGCCGGTCTGTTGGATCCCAGCGACGGCAGTGTGAAGATCGGCCGGCACGACGCCGGCAGCCAGGAGGCGCGTCGGCTGCTGTCGTGGCTCAGTGACTCACCGACGTTCTACGACGACCTGTCGCTGTGGGAGCACCTCGAGTTCGTCGCCCGCCTACACGGGGTCGACGCATGGCAGGAGAACGCCGAGCGATTGCTCGACCAGATCGGTCTCACTCCTCGCCGCGACGACATACCCACCACGTTCAGCCGCGGGCTTCGCCAGAAGGCGGCGATCACGCTGGCCTTCATCCGGCCCTTCAAGTTGATGTTGGTCGACGAGCCGTTCGTCGGCCTCGACGAGCCGGGAAAACAAGCGCTGCTGAGTTTGTTCGACACCGCGTCGGCACGCGGCGCGACCTTGGTCATCGCCACCCACGAACTCAGCTTCGTCAAGCAGGTCGGCCGGCTTCTGGCCCTGCGCGATGGCGAGTTGTTGTACGACGGCTCGCCTGACGACACCGACGTGCACGCCCTCGTCCTGCCGACCTGATCGATCTCTCCGAGAGGTCGACACGAACCTCTCACTCAGCGTCATCGCAAGGGTCCTCGCGGACACTACGCTCTCGGTCCATGCAGGAATTCGAATCGATCAGTGCTTCGTCATATGACCCGTCGGCACTCGCCGCCAAGCTCACCGCCAAGGCTGCGGAAGGCTGGTCGGTCGTCGCCATCGTCCCCACGGGTGGCGATGTCACCGCATTCGTGAGCCGCGACAAGAGCGGCGCAACCGAGTCGCCGGAGGCAACCGAAACCATCGAAGCGGTCAAGGACGAGCCGGTGGTGACGCCAGAGGATGCGGCCGCCTCGCTGGCTCTGCCCGACAAGTCGGAGCCGGAATCGAAGCCGGACGAGGTCAAGCCCGACCCCGAGCCCGACGCTGTCACCGAACCGTCCGGTTGGGCCGTCGCACCCGAGCCGGCAACACCGGAGACACCGAAGCCCGCTCCGGAGCCCACCGTCGCCCAGCCGGCCGTCACCATCCAGCCGGCCAACACCTACGAGCCGGCCGCGGCGCCCGGTTACCAGCCTGCCGCGGCACCGGTGGCCGCTGCTCCCGCCGCACCGGATCCAGCGCCCGCACCCGCGGTTCCTGCCGGTTGGTACGCCGACCCGGCCGGTCGGTTCGAGTTGCGTTACTGGGACGGCAGCACCTGGACCGAGCATGTCTCGCGAGCCGGACAGCAGTTCACCGATCCTCCGGTCGCCTGATCCCGACAACGATCTGACCGCCGGGCTGCGAGGCCCGCTCGCGGAGTTCGCTAACTAGCCTCGTCCTGAATGCGTGCCACATCGGTCGGCCATGCCGGCATCTTGATCGACACTGTCGACGGCTCGATCCTGTGTGACCCTTGGTTCCTGCCGGCCTTCTTCGGATCGTGGTTCGTGTTCCCCCGCAACGACCAGTTGCCGCCGGAGTTGATGGAGCGGATCGAGCATCCGACGTACCTCTACGTGTCCCACCTCCACGCCGACCACCTCGACGAGCCCTGGCTGGCCGACCACGTCGACCGCAGCACCACTGTCCTGATCCCCGGGTACCCCACCCACGAGCTCGAACGGCGGATCCGCGCTCTCGGTTTCGGCAACATCGTCCGCACGATCGACGGCCAGGAGATGGCGCTCGGCACGGATCTGCGGATCGCCATCCACGTCGAGACCAGCATCACCGACGGGCCGGGCGGCGACTCGGCGTTGGTCGTCAGCGACGGCACGGGACGCATCGTCAACCAGAACGACTGCCGTACCGACGACCTCGCTGCCCTCCGTGCCCACGGCCCGGTCGATCTGCACTGGCTGCAATACAGCGGGGCGATCTGGTATCCGATGGTGTACGACGAGCCGCCGGGGCGGATGCGCGAGCTGGTCGACGGCAAGGTCAACAGCCAGTACTCGCGAGCGATGCGCTACGTCGAGGCGATCGGGGCGACCGCGGTCGTGCCCAGCGCAGGCCCGCCTGCGTTCCTCGATCCCGAGCTGTTCCGCCTCAACGTGATCACCGGCGACGAGCTGAGCATCTTCCCCGATCAACAGAGCTTCATGAGCCGCCTCGAGGCTGCCGGCCACCGCGGTGTGCTGGCGATACCGGGCACGGCCATCGACATCGCCGACGGTGTGATCAGCGTTACCCACCCCATACCCGATGCCGACGTCGAGGCGATCTTCGAGCACAAGGCCGACTACCTCCGTCGGTATCAGGCCGACTGGATGCCGTGGCTCGCCGACATGCACCGGCACTGGAACCCACCGAGCCCCGACCTGCTGTCAACGTTGAAGGCCTGGTGGGAGCCGCTGCTGGCGATGTGCCCCGGCCTGCGCAGCGGTGTCGGCGACAGCTGCGTGGTCCACGCCGGCGACCTGTCGTTGATCATCGACTTCCCCAACGGCGAGGTGCGCGAGTTCGCCGGGGAACCACACGCGTTCCGCTTCGACATCCAACGCGAACTGGTCGAGACCGTCGTCGCCCAGCGTGCAGTCGATTGGAGCAACGCCCTGTTCCTGTCGTGTCGCTTCCGCGCCTGGCGGGCCGGGTCGTTCAACGAGTACCTCTACAACTTCTTCAAGTCGCTGTCACCCGAGCGGATGCGCCGCGCCGAGGCCGAGGCGCGCCGCAGGCTGGACCCGCAACGCAGCGATCTGGCCGGTGAGGAGATCCGCATCGGCGACTACATGGTCGAGCGGCTGTGCCCCCACCGCCAGGCGGATCTCAGCGTCTTCGGCGAGATCGAAGGCTGCGAGTTGGTGTGCACGCTTCACGGTTGGCGGTTCGATCTCGAGACGGGGCGTTGCTTCACGGCAGCGGATCAAAAGCTGCGCATCCGGCGCGCCGAGAACTGACTCAAGATGATCCTGCCGATGCCGATACCGGACTATGCAAGGTTCTCGGGGGCGTCGTGTCCGATTCGGCACCGACTGGCACACGATCCTCGATGAGTGGTTGGCGCTGATCCAGATCGATGCCGGGCAGCAGCTCGACCTCGGCATCGTCGACGCGGCAACCGCTGTTGTCGTCGCCCTGCACACGCGCGAACGTGGGTTGCGCGGCGCTCTGCGGCGCCTCGGCAACACCCTTGGCGATCTCGGCTGGCCGCTCGAGCAGCTGAATCTGTGGATCGGGGCGCTGTCGACGCTGACCACACGTTCGCGTCGCGCCGACCTGCGCAACTTCGAAACGCTCGCTGCCTTCGCCGAGGGTTGGGCCGAGCGCTACGTGCGCAGCGCGCCCAGCGGCGCATGCATCGACGCGGTCACCGGCCTGGGTTCACCGACGTTGTTGCGGATGCGTTTGAAGGAGGTCTACCAGCACTGTCGCGCCTTCGACATCGTGCCGACCGACGCCTACTGCTTCGTGGTGATCGATGCCGACACCGACGACCTCGCACCATTCGAACGCGACGCGGTGATGATCACCACGGCAGGAGTCGTCGGTGACGTCTTCCACGCCGGCGAGACTGTGATTCGCCATCGCGGTCGGATCATCATGTTGGCCGGCAAGTCGGACTCGACGCGGCTTCGGTCGACGATGTTGATCGAGGCCTTGCACGCCGCACCGATCACACGATCGGTCAGCGTGGCGGTGTGGAGCGACGACCTGCCCGCGTCGACGATCGATCTCGAACGGCACCTGCGCGAGCTGGTGGGCTGAAAGCGCTCAGCTGATCTAGCTGTGCACCCACACCGTGGTGTGCAGCGGCACGAGGACTTGATCCCAGATGAAGTCCATGGCCATCGTGCTCAAACGGACGCAGCCGTGCGAGGCGGCATGGTTGGGCACGCTGGTCATACCGTGCACGGCGATGCCGCCGACGAAGTACTTCGGCCGGTAGATCTGGCCGAGGTCGCCATCCCACCAGCCTTCGGGACGCTCGCGCGTGGTGTGGAACAGGCCGTCGGGAGTCACGGCATCGCCGGTCTCGATCTTGGTCGGGTCGTTCTTGTTCGGCGCCTCGTAGGGGATGCCGCTGCCGGTCGATGTGTTGAACGTCCACACGGTCTTGCCGTCCTGCACGATGAACAGCAACTGCTTGGCCTTGTCGACCTCCACCAACGTGCCGGCGTCGGAGGCGCCGTGGGCCTTCTCGACGAAGTTGCCGAGGTAGTCGGCGGTCGTCCTGTTGACGAGGCCATCGGCGGGCAGCCCGATGTACTTCTGGAAGGCCATCACGGCCTGCTTGGTCGAGAAGCCGTACTGACCGTCGGGACCGCTGTTCCAGAAACCCAGCTGCAGCAGCCGAGCCTGGACGACGGCCGTGGCAGCACCGCTGTGACCGCCCACTGCCTCGAGCGGCGCCTCGGCGGCGCCGGCAATCTCGACGTTGGACGGCGGCGGGATGGTCGTCGTGGTGGGCGCTTCGGTGGTGGTCGTGGGCGGCTCGGTCGTCGTCGTCGGAGTCTCGGTGGTGGTCGTCGCAGCCTCTGTCGTCGTGGTCGCCTCGGTCGTCGCCGGCATGGTGGTGCCGGTGGTGGAACCGGGCAGGCCCGAGAGCGTGATGGGCGGCGGCAGCGTCTGCGCCGAGACCGATGCGCCACCGTGCGAACACGACGAGAGGACCAGAGCCAAAACGGGGAACAGCAGCGGCAGGGATTGGTATGCGGCTCGCCGAGACATGTAGCTACAAATTTACTCGATCGATCGGTCAGAAAGACGGCAACTCGAACCACACCGTCAGCGAGTACTTGATTCCGGTGTCGAGCGGAGCCGTCTCGTGTGGATGGGTGACCAGCGACGGCCACACCAGCAGTTCGCCGATTGCGATGCCGGAGTTGTCGAATTTCTGGCGGGGAAAGACCAGATCGGCGCCGGTGTACCCGTCGTTGAGCTTGATCGAACCCGAGATCTGGGCGACGTCGTGATGAATCCGCAGCGACTCCTGCTCGCCTGGCGCGTAGCGGATGACGAACGCGTCGCGCAGGCCGTAGTAGTCGACGTACGGCCACACCGTTTGCAGCTGCGGCCAGATGCGAACACCGAAGTCCTCCTGCACCGACTCGAACAGCCGAGGGCTGATAACAGCCAGAGACACTTCGTGACCAGGCACGGGATCATCGGGCTGGGCCTCGAAGGCGCCGATCGCCTCAGCCGCACGCACCACCGTGGCGCAAAATGTCGGTGTCCAGCACGGCACGAGCAGGAGGTCGTGACCCAACGGCGTGACACCCGTCCGCGGGTCGATGGCGCCCTGATACCCCAACACCTGCTGCAGATCGTCGAACATCTCCCCGATCGTGTCAGAGTTCGCCGGCGGTCAGTCGCCATGGTGCCGGCGGCAATCGCTGAGGATCGAACAGCCCCAACAGATCGGCGGCCACCATCGATCCTGCCAACGCTTCGATGCCGATGCTCGCGGCCAGTCGGGCGCAGACCTCGTGGGGCGAGCAGCCACGTCGCCCGAGATCATGCAGCGTCACCGCGCCGTGTCGCTTGGCCAGGCGCGACCCGTCGGGGGCGAGCACGAGCGGCACGTGTGCGTATCGCGGGGTGGGCAGGTCGAGCAACTGCTGCAGCGCGATCTGGCGAGGGGTCGACGACACCAGATCGTCGCCGCGCACCACCTCGGTCACGCCTTGCGCGGCGTCGTCGACGACCACGGCCAGGTTGTACGCCGGCACGCCATCGTTTCGCTGCAGCACGAAATCGTCGACCCGGCCGCTGCGCCGACCGCTGAAGCGATCGTCGAACGCCACCACGCGTCCATCGCTGCGCAGACGAAGCGCCGCCCGCCGCCCGGCCGAGCGCAGACGGTTGCGATCGTCGTCGCTCAGGTAGCGACAGGTTCCTGGATAGGCGAGCTCGAGCTCGGTGCCCTGAGGCGCAGCGGCGGCCTCACGGATCTCGCGGCGACTGCAGTAGCACTCGTACAACAACCCCCGCGAACGAAGCCGTCCGATCGCTTCGTGATACAGCCCGAATCGATCCGATTGACGCACGACCTCCCCGTCCCAATCGATCCCGATCGCCCGCAGTGAATCGAGCTGGTCGGCTTCGTGCAACGGCGACGACGTGACCCGGTCTAGGTCCTCCATCCGCACGAGGAACGCGCCGCCGACCTGCCGAGCCATCAGCCACGCGATCAGGGCCGTTCGGAGGTTTCCGAGGTGCAACGCACCGGTCGGGGATGGGGCGAATCGACCATGCACACGCCTAGTCTCGCCGACCGGACCGTGACGAGCCGCGCCGCCGGAACGCGCCAAAGTAATCGAGATTGGCCTCACGCCGCGGCCCGACCGGCCGATAACAAGTCAGCGCAAAGAATGCGAATCGAAGCCAAGGAGAACACGGTGGCGCAGGCGGAATCGCCAACGAGGGATGACCAAGGAGCGTGCTTGCAGCAGCGTGTCCTGGTTCCCGTCGTCGCCAACATCGCGATCGCCCCGTTCTGGCTGATCCCCTTCACCGTCCTCGTCAGCATCCTCACCCGCGGCGAGAACAGCATGGGTCGCCTGCAGTGGTGGATCGGTTCAGCCATCGTCGCAACCCTGCTGATCGCCGTTGGAGTCGCGGCCTACCGCCGGCTCCCGACGCCGAGCACCGTTGTGGCGACGGCAACGCCGAAATTGGTCGTCGGCCTGTTGCGCGGCGGGCTGATCGCGATGGGTGTCATGTTCGGCCTGACGACCTGGGTGGCCAGCTCGGCCTCGGTCGAGATGGTGATGCTGTTCGCCGTGTTTCCGACCACTGCTGCGGCGATGGCGGCGATGCTGACAGCCGGACGCCGGGACATGTTCGCCAGCCTGCTGACCCCCATCGCGGTGCTGTCGGCGTACACCCTGGCGACGTCGGCCGACGGGCGCCTTCGCGGCCTCGCGGTCCTGTGGATCTTCTATTCGGCGACGCTCACGGTCGTCCACTCCACCCTCAGCAAGACGGTGCGCACGGCCATCGCGTTGCAGAAGACGAGCGACGACCTGCTCGCCGAGATCGAGCGTGATCAGCTCCAACTGACCGAAACGAACGAGCAGCTGGCGATCTCGAACGAACAGCTCACCCATCAGGCGACCCACGACGCGCTCACCGGGTTGCTGAACCGGCGCGGTGTGTTCGAGACGTTGGAAGCGTTGATCGGCGACGAGGCCACCGATCCGGTCGGTGTGCTGTTCTTGGACCTCGATCGCTTCAAAGCGGTCAACGACACCCTCGGGCACCGCGGTGGCGACCACTTCCTGCGAATCGTCGCCGACCGCATCGAGCGTTGCATCAAGGACAGCGGCCTGGCCGGTCGAATCGGCGGAGACGAGTTCGTCGTGGCAATGCCGGGCGCCACCGAGCAGGAGACCGTCGTGCTCGCCCAGCAATTGCAGGGCGTGCTCGGCCAGGCGATCCACGCCGCCGGCCGCGAGCTCCCCTCGTCGGTCAGCATCGGCATCGCCCACGCCCCGACCCACGGCGGCAACGTCAGCGAGGTCCTCGCCAACGCCAACGTCGCGCTCTACCGAGCCAAGGCAACGGGTCGCAGCAGGGTCACCCACTTCGACACCGAACTGGCCCGCGAGAACCGCGACCGCATCGATCTCGAACTGCGCCTGCGACGTGCGATCGACGACGGCGACATCGTGCCCTTCTTCCAGCCCGAGCTCGACGCCAGCACCGGCATGATCGTCGGAGCCGAGCTCCTGGCCCGCTGGGTGCAGCCGAACGGCACCGTCGTCGCCGCCCACGATTTCATGGACCTCGCGGTGCGCGCCGGACTGCTCGATCGCGTCACCGAGCGCGTGTTCGGCGGCGCCCGCCGGCAGATCCGCCGGCTCGCCGTGCTCGGCCTGCCGGAGGGCTTCCGATTCCGCGTCAACCTCGCGCCGCACAGCACCGAGCGTCCGTGGCGCGACAACCCCATCGACCTGTTGGTGAAGGGTATCGATCCGCACCTGTTGACCGTCGACGTGCGCGAGTCGTTCGTCACCGTCGACCTGCCCTCGGCTGCATCGAACCTCGCCGAGTTCCGGGCCCGCGGCGGTCGCGTCTGCCTCGACGACTTCGCCCAGGGCGTCTCGTCGCTCAGCATGCTGCGCCGCCTCCCGCTCGACGAGGTGCGCATCGACCGAATCTCGATCGACACCATCACCACGCACCCGCACGACCGGGCGATCGTCCGCTCGATCATCGCCCTCACGCGCGAGATCGGCCTCGAGGTCACCGCCGACGGTGTCGAGACCGGTGCCCAGGCCGACGCCCTGATCGCGTTGGGTTGCGTGCGCCAGCAGGGCCACCTGTACGCGCCGGCGCTGCCCGAGGAGGCGTTCGAGAACTACTTGTTGCGCCGGCTCGCCGAGCAGTACGTGCAAGCCTCCGACACCCGGCCGACCTGGAACACGCACGAGCTGACCTGAGCCACGAAGCCGGCGAACCCGCCCGCGCTTGCGATGTCGAAGCGTCGTCGTGCTTGACTAGGCCGATGTCATCTGACGAGCTACCGCGTCCTGTTCTGCTCACCGACGAGTTGCGCCGGCAGCTCAACTCGGTGTCGACCGCGACGTTGACCAACCAGCTGCAGCGCAAGGGAATCCGCTCGACGTTCCTCAGCGGGTTGAAGCCGATCAAGCC
>JBDTYA010000105.1:0-2487 GCA_040005915.1 Ilumatobacteraceae bacterium | reverse complement strand
GCCGCAAGCACGTGCCGGTGTACGTCACCGAGTCGATGGTCGGTCACAAGTTGGGCGAGTTCAGCCCCACCCGTACCTTCCGCTACCACGCCGGGCAAGAGAAGAACACGAAGGGTCGCCGCTGATGACCGGTCCGAAGTTGAACGAAGGCAGCATGATCGCCGGCGAGCGCAGTGGCACCAAAGCCAGTGCCCTGTACCTGCGCGTTTCGGCGTACAAGGCCCGCGTCGTGCTGAACCTGATCCGCGGTCTTCCGGTGAAGCGCGCCGACGAGGTGCTGCAGTTCAGTGACCGCGAGGTCTCGAACGACATCCGCAAGGTGCTCGCCAGTGCCGTGGCCAATGCACAGCACAACGACGAGCAGGATCCCGACGAGCTCTTCGTCAAGGCCTGCTTCGCCGACGAGGGCCCGACGTTGAAGCGGTTCACACCTCGTGCCCGTGGTCGCGGCAATCGCATCAACAAGCGGACCTGCCACATCACCATCGTCATCGCCCGTCTCGACGACGCCCGTCTCGAGGTGGTGCAGGCCCGCGAGGCCAAGCGCACCGCAGCCGGACGGCGCCGCCCGGCAGCCGGCGGCACCACCGCCAGCCGCCGAGCTCGCGTCGAGCGCAGTCGCCAACGCGCGGTCGACGCACGAGGCGGCACGGTCGGCGACGCCCAAGACCTCGAGCAACAAGCCCACGACCACGGCGACCACGACCACGAGGCTGATCTGCCGGCCGGCGCCCACGCTCCGTTGGAGGATGGCACCCAGCCTGATGGCTTCGAGATCAAGGGCAACGCCGACTCGATGCTGTACCACCTCCCCGGCACTCCGTTCTACGACCGAACGATTGCGGAGGTGTGGTTCGACACCACCGAGAATGCCGAAGCAGCGGGCTATCAACTCCCGCCCAGCCAACGCGACAACGAATCCGATGAGGAATCCGACGTGACCGAAAGTGCCGAAGAGAGCGCCAGCGACGAGGCACAAGCGTCGCGGGGAAAAAGCGAAGCGGATGACGAGGGAGCCAGCTGATGGGCCAGAAGATCAACCCCTACGGCTTCCGCCTGGGTATCACGACCGATTGGAAGAGCCGTTGGTTCTCCGAGCGTGACTACAAGGAATATCTCACTGAGGATTGGAAGATCCGCAAGGCACTGATGACGAAGCTGGAAAGCGCCGCCGTCAGTCGCATCGAGATCGAGCGCACTCGCGACAAGGTTCGCGTCGACATCCATACCGCTCGTCCGGGCATCGTGATCGGTCGCCGCGGCGCCCAGGCCGACGAGTTGCGCGCCCTCCTCACCGACATCACCGGCAACCCCAAGGTGCAGCTCAACATCGTCGAGATCAAGAGCCCCGAGCTCGACGCAGCCCTCATCGCCCAAGGCGTGGCAGACCAGTTGGTCAACCGCATCGCCTTCCGACGGGCGATGAAGCGTGCCGTGCAGAATGCACAGAAGGCCGGCGCCCTCGGCATCCGAGTGCAGTGCTCGGGTCGCCTCGGTGGCGCTGAGATGAGCCGTACCGAGTGGTACCGCGAAGGCCGAGTCCCGCTGCACACGCTGCGCGCCGATATCGACTTCGGTGTCCGCGAGGCCCGCACGTCCAGCGGTCGCGTAGGCGTCAAGGTCTGGATCTACAAGGGCGACATCGTGCCCTACAAGAGCGTCAACGAGGACAAGATCACCCGTGAAGCGGCCATGGCCGCCGGCGATCCGTCCGGTGCCGGTCAGCCGCGCCGCGTTGTGTCGTCGGCGGGTCGCCGTCCGGCCGAAGGCGATGTCGAGGCTGCACCGTTGATCAAGGAAGCCGACCCTGAATTGGAGAAGCTGCTCGACGAAGAAGAAGAGATTGCTCGCCGTACGCACGGCGGGTCCGAAGCTCCACATTTCCGTGGGGAGGATTGATCCATCATGTTGATGCCCCGCAAAGTCGCCCATCGTAAGCACCACCGTGGCCGTATGAACGGTCTCACCAAGGGTGGCGCCCACCTGGCCTTCGGTGAATACGGAATCCAGGCCCTCGAGCCCGGCTGGCTCAGCGCCCGCCAGATCGAGGCAGCTCGTATCGCCATGACCCGCGCCATCAAGCGCGGCGGCAAGGTGTGGATCAACATCTTCCCCGACAAGCCAGTGACGAAGAAGCCGGCCGAGACCCGAATGGGTTCCGGCAAGGGCAACCCCGAGTTCTGGGTAGCCGTCGTTCGTCCCGGTCGCGTCCTGTTCGAACTCTCCTACCCCAACGAGGAGATCGCCAGGGCCGCAATGTCGAAGGCCATCCAGAAGCTCCCGATCAAGGCCCGCATCATCACTCGTGAGGAGGTGTACTGATGGCCAAGTCAACTGCTGAATTGAAAGAGCTCGACCTCGGTGCGCTGGTCGACGAGCTCCGCGCCACCAAGCAGGAAGCGCTCAACCTGCGCTTCCGCAACGCCACCGGTCAGCTCGACAACAACGCCGAGATCCGCACGGTTCGCCGTCAGATCGCCCGCATCA
>JBDTYA010000104.1:0-13730 GCA_040005915.1 Ilumatobacteraceae bacterium | reverse complement strand
GAGGTCATCCGTTCCGAGATGACAGCGATCAGGGAAGAGTTCGCCACGCCGCGCGTCTGCCAGATCGGCCTCGACGACGGCGAGATGACCGACCTCGACCTGGTGGAGGACAAAGAGCTCGTCATCGTCATGACCGAGGCGCAATACGTGAAGGCGGTCACCGCCGACAGCTTCAAGACCCAGGGCCGCGGTGGCCGTGGGGTCAGCGGCGCCAAGTTGAAGACCGACGACATCGTGCACCACGTGATCTTCACGACAGCGCACGCGTTCCTGCTGTTCTTCAGCAATCGTGGCCGCGTCTATCGGCTGCGGGCAATGGACATACCCGAGCGCGAGCGCACGGCCAAGGGCATGCCCATCGTCAACCTGTTGCCGCTGCAGGCCGGCGAGAACATCCAAGCCATCATCGACACCCGCGACTTCGCCGGCGAGCGCAACCTGTTCTTCGCCACTCGACACGGTGTGGTCAAGAAGACCTCGTTCCACGAGTACGACAACGGCCGGCGCGACGGTCTCATCGCCCTCAACCTGCGCGAAGGCGACGAACTGGTGCGGGTCATCGAGACCTCGGGCAATGACGACATCTTCATGGTCAGTCGTAAGGGCTCGACCATCCGCTTCGGCGAAGACGAAGTTCGCCCGATGGGCCGCGCCGCGTCGGGTGTGCGCGGCATGAAGATGAAGGCCGGCGACGAGGTGGTCGCTGTCGATGTCGCCCGCGACGACACGGCGATCCTGATGATCACGTCAGCCGGTTACGGCAAGCGCACGCAACTCGACAAGTTCAACGTGCAGGGCCGCGGTGGTCAGGGTGTCATCGGCATCCGCCTCACCGGCAAGAAAGGCCAAGTCGTCGCGGCGTTCATGGTGGGCCTCGACGACGAGATCGTCGCCGTCTCCAGTGGCGGTGTCGCCATCCGGATGGGCGTACGCGACATCTCGTCGCAGGGTCGCGATGCGACAGGCGTCAAGGTGATGAACGTCGACGACGGCCAGTCCGTCGCCTCCGTGGCGCTCATCATCGCCAACGACGAGGAGTGAGGCGCGACGCCGGATAGAACCTCCTGATCGAGCCTCGGCTCCGGTTCGCACGAATCCAGGAGGAACATGGGCAACCAAGGCGATGATCGCGGGCAGGCTGTGATGCTGTTGCTGGCCGTGGTCGTCATGGCCGCGCTCAGCATCGTCGCGGTCGGCCTGTTCGCGGAGCGGCTCGTCGATCGTGGCCGGGCCCAGACGGCTGCCGATGCCGCGGCGTTGGCGGCTACTTCCGGTGGCCGCGACGCTGCATCGCGTCTGGCCGGCGACAATGGCGCGGCGCTGATCAGCTACCTCGAGGAGGGCGATGCGGTGACGGTGGTGGTCGAGGTCGGCGGCGAGCGGGCGACGGCACGGGCCACCGATGGCCCGTAGGCGCGGTGCCCTGACCTTGCGGCCCGTCAGTGCGTACACTGCTGCGGTGGACAGTGGTGCGCCCGAGACCTCGAAGCGTGCCGGATCGCGCTCGGGCGGGGGCGGGGTGATCAAGCCGCCTGCCAAGGGCGTCTCGACGAAGTCCAATGGCACAGGCGCAGCCCGACCGGGTCCGGTCGACCCGCGCACCGAGGATCCGAGCTCCCCGCAGGGCTTGTCCCGGGCGGGCAAGACGGTGTGGCGTCGTCCCGGCGCCCAGACCCCTCGCTCCGCCGAGCAGCAAGCGGCCCGGAGCATCGATGCGCCCATCGACTTCTCGGCAACCCTGCCGCTGGCACCCGATGCACCCGCCACACCGGTAGCCAAGGTCGCCGACCCCCAGCCGATCGCGCTGCCCCGCAGCTTCGAGACCTTGCCGCCGACTGCTCCTGCGCCGGTGTTCGTGCCGACCAACCTCGTGCCGACGACGGTCCACCCCGTGACCGTCGACCCGGCGGGCGTTGCCGCAACAGGCCTGGTTCCGACTGCGTTGGTTCCGAGCGAGTTGCGGACCGTGCCCGTTCCCGTGCCGGCGGCGATCTTGTACGACGAGGCGGCGACGATCGACGACGTCACCAGGATCGGTCCGATCCTCGACACCCGTCCGCTGCGCCGGCCGATCACGTTCCGTCGTGCTCCGAAGCCGCGCATCCGGCGAGTGACCCGGGTGGTGCGTCACGTCGACACGTGGAGTGTGTTCAAGGTTGCGCTGGTCTTCAGTGTGTTCCTCTACGCCGTTGCACTCGTCGCCGGCGTACTGCTGTGGCAGGTCGCATACGCCACCGGCACGATCGACAACGTCGAGAAGTTCTTCGAAGGCTTCGGCTGGGAGACGTTCAACTTCAACGGCGGCCAGATCTTCCACAACGCCTGGATCGCCGGCCTCTTCCTGGCTGTGGGCGTCACCGGCCTGGCCGTGCTGATGGCGACGCTGTTCAATCTCATCACCGATCTCGTCGGCGGCGTGCGCTTCAGCGTGCTCGAGGAGGAAGTGCAGACGCGCGCCGAGCGCGGCACCGAGCAGGTCGTTTCCGATCGGCGGCCAGTGCTCGTCGATGATGAGGATGCGTTCGACGCCGACACGTTCGAACCGGGTACCGGCAACCCGACCGTCGACGGACAGGGTGACCACGAGACGTCGGTCGTCGCCTCGGATGACGCGGCAATTGCCGGTTGAGTCCGGTGGAAGCCGCCCGATAGCCTGACGGCTCCGTGCTAGACGGGGCTATAGCTCAGTTGGTTAGAGCGTCACACTGATAATGTGAAGGTCGCTGGTTCGATTCCAGCTAGCCCCACGGTGAAAGCACTGCGTCGAGCGTTTGTGGCACTCTCCCTTGCCGGTGCGATCGCCGGTTTGCTACGAGTGCGCGGCAAGGGTGGCATCCCCCCGCAAGAGGGTGGTTGGCGCGAGCTCGAACTGCCTCCGTCATGACCGTCGCCGGCGGAGCCTCGCCGATCGTCGGCGTCGTCGGCAACGGCGTCACCGGTCGCCGGCTGACGACCTTGCTCCTTCGACAGGGAATGAACGTGGCGATCTTCGATCCGTCGGCAACCGGCGTACCGCGGGGCGCCGTCGAGTTGGGGCATGCGACCGACCTGGCCGTCACCGACGTGATCGCCTTGTGCCATCCCCACCCGCACGCCGACCTCGCCGCAGAGTTCCTGGGGCGAGGTGTGTCGGTGGTCTCGATGTCGGCCGACATCGGCGACGTTCGCGTCCTGCTCGATCTCGACGACCTGGCACGGCGCAGCGGTGCCGCGTTGGTCGTCGGTGCGGCGATGAGCCCGGGGTTGTCGGGGTTGCTGGTCGGTCACCTCTGGCGGCAGCTGCACGTCGCCGAGGAGATCCATGTGGCGACGCACGGCACTGCCGGCCCGGCGTGCGCGATGCAACACCACGATGCGCTCGGCGAGACCGCTATCGGCTGGCACGACGGCGGGTGGATCGAGCGGCCCGGTGGAAGCGGGCGCGAACTGAATTGGTTCCCGGAGCCGATCGGTGCACGGGACTGTTATCGGGCCGCGTTGCCGGATCCGCTGCTGCTGCATCGGATCTTCCCAGGCGCCTCGCGCATCAGCGCCCGTGCCTCGGGCACCCGCCGCGACCGGTTGACCGCCAGGTTCCCGATGCTGACTCCGCCGCACGCTGCAGGCGACGTCGGCGCAGTGCGTGTCGAGGTGCGCGGCGCCGCTTCCGACGGTGCCCGCGTCACGGTGATCGCCGGCGCCTCGGGACCGACCAGCGATCTCGCCGCGGCGGTCACCGCTGCCTGTGTCGAAGCCTGCATCACCGAGGACGTTGCGGCGGGCGTGCACGTGGTTGGTGGATCCACGCTCGATTCGCCCGGCCTGCTGCGTCGCGCGGTCGAACTAGGCGTGGAGTTGCAGGAGTTCACGGGCGTTGCCCGTTCGTCAGCCTGGTAGCCGGTCGCCCGATACCGTTTGAGGCGTGAGCGATTCGCCGAGCCATCCAGTGATCCCGTGGTTGCCGGAAGGCCGAACCCTCGTGGTGCCCGGCCGCGGCGAGCTGTTCTACCGATTCCACCGGCACGCAGATCCCACTGCGCCGACAGCGGTGTTGTTGCACGGCTGGACGGCCAGCGGCGACCTCCAGTTCTTCTCGGCCTACGAGGCGCTCGCGAGCTGTTGTTCGTTCATCACGATCGACCACCGCGGCCACGGGCGAGGCTTGCGGTTGCAGGAACGATTCGAGCTGGAAGATGTCGCCGACGACGCCGCAGCCTTGCTCGAGCAACTCGGCGTGGGGCCGGTGATCGCAATCGGCTATTCGATGGGCGGGCCTGTCGCGATGCTCCTGGCGCGACGTCATCCACACCTCGTCAGCGCGATGGTGCTGCAGGCCACCGCGCTGGAGTGGTGCTCGTCGTTCCTCGACCGTGTGCGGTGGAAGACGGTGCGAATCGTCGGTCCGCTGCTGCGATCGTTCGCCTACCAACGCTGGCTCAACCACGGCATACAGCGGCTGCTCGGCAAGGGCCACCCCACACAGGTTTATGTGCCATGGCTCAGCGGCGAGATGCGCCGCAACGATCCGCAGAGCGTCGTGCAGGCCGGCCAGGCCCTGAGCCGCTACGACGCCAGGCCGTGGGCCGGCGAGCTGCGCAAGCCGACCGGCATGCTCATCACCACGCAGGATCACCTGGTGAAACCGCGCAAGCAGAGGGCTCTCGCCGAGGCGCTCGGCGCTGAGGTTCGGGAGCTGGCCGGCGACCACATCAGCACGTGGCTGCACCCCGACGAATACGCCGCGGCGACTGTCGAACTGGTCGGTCTGGTTGCCGCCAAGACGTCGAACGCTGCTGCGGCCTGAAGCCCGGCGTCGGCGGTCAGTCGGCGCGCTGCCTGTCGGCGTGGGCCTCGAGCGCTTCGAGCCGATCAGCCATCCGCTCGATCGCTCGGCCGATTCGGTCGAGGTGGTCTTCGAGCTCGCTGGAACTCGCCACGTCGGCCAGCCCGAGGCGAACGCCCGCCAACTCGCGCGCGAGGAACTCGGTGTCGGCCTGGGTTCGTTCGGCGACGCGACGGTCGAGCTCGGTCTGCACCCGGTCTCGTTCCTCCTGCCGGTTCTGGGCGAGCAGGATCAATGGTGCTGCGTAGGCCGCCTGCAGCGACAGCAGCAGGGTGAGGCCGATGAACTGCCATTCGTCGAAGCGCACCTCGACGGGCCCGAAGGTGTTCCAGATCACCCAGGCAAAGCAGAACACGCTCTGATACACGAGGAACCGGGCGGTCCCGATGAACCGGGCGACGCTCTCGCTGAACTGACCGAAGGCATCGGGGTCGTAGTGCACGCCCAGGCGGCGGCCCTGGCGTGGGGTCGTGAGATCTTCGCGGCGCTTCACCGGGGTACCGCCCCGGTGCTCACCCGCCTGCGCTGACGCCACCCGGTCGGCAGCGTGCGGTCGAGCACGTCGTCGACAGTGATGGCACCCAGCAACCGACCGGCCTCGTCGCACACGCCGACGGCCAGCATGTTGTAACTCGCCAGCCGCTCGGCGACCTCGCGCTCGGCCATGTCGGGAGTGATGGTGGGCTCGTGCTCGATGCACCGGCCGAGCTCGAGGCTGGGTGGCTCCCGTAGCAATCGCTGGAAGTGCACGACGCCGACGTAGGTTCCGGTCGGAGTCTTGTAGGGCGGTTGCACGACGAACACCTGTGCCGCGATCGACACGAGCCAATCCGGGTTGCGCAGTTCGGCGAGCGCCTCGGCCACCGTGGCGGTGGGGCCGAGGATGATGATGTCGGGCGTCATCAGCGCGCCGGCGGTGCCCTCGTCGTAGCTCAGCAGCCGACGGACTTGATCCGCGTCTTCGGCATCCATCGCTTCGAGGATGCGCGTGCGCTGCTCGCCGGGCATCTCGGCCAGGAGGTCGGCGAGGTCGTCGTACTCCATCTCCTCGAGCACATTGACGAGACGCTCGAGATCGAGGCCTTCGATGATCCGCAGCTGCTCGGCTTCCGGCAGCTCCTCGAGCAGGTCGGCAAGGCGCTCGTCGTCCATCGCCTCTGCCAGCTGCTTGCGCTGCACCAGTGGCATCGAGCGCACGATGCCGGCGACATCGCTGGGGTGCATGTCGCGTAGACGGGCGACCTCGGCGGCAACCTCCGACCCGGCGGCGTTGAACAGTTCGGGCAGATCGGCGATGTCGACCAGGCGATAGCTGGGCCGGCGCCGCAATGCACTGCGCCGCGACAGGCGGACCCTGGAGAGCTGCCACCAGGTCTGGCGGCCGTCGCCGCCCTCGCGCATACCCACGTCGCTGACCGTCTCGTCGCCGATGCGGCGGTCGATGATGTCGCGTCCGATCAGGATTTCGCCGGCCTTCGGCTTGAACGGGTTGAGGTCGACGTCCCAGCTGCGGAGTCGCGCACCGTCGCTGTCGATGCCCACCAGGCGTGCGGCATTGACGAAGATGCGCCGCCGCTGGCTGGTGGCGACGAAACCGAGCACCCTCGGAGCAACGCCGGGACGACCGGGGATGACCACGATGTCGTCGAGTCGGCCGATGGGCGCACCACCGGCGTCGAGCAGCGGCAGGCGCATGACTCGAAACGCGTAGATCAGCTCGCCTGCCATGCCGCAAGGCTACCCCCGCGTACCTGCTCAGACGGGATGGATTGGGCGATTAACGGAGGGGAATCAGCGGACGCTGACTTGGACCAACGTGTCGGAGAACGCCGCGCCGCCGCCCCATTCCGTCAGCGTGTCGTTGGTCAGCGAGTTGGCGACCATCGCGTCGGGATGATGACGGTTCCACCAGCCCCAGGGGATCGACACGAGGCCGGGTCTCACACGCTCGGTGATGCGAGCCGGCACCTCGACCGATGCGCGATCGTTGAACACCCGCACGTACTGCCCCTCGGTGATGCCACGCGTCGCCGCATCGCCGGGGCACAGTTCGACGAAGGGGCCGGACTCGAGGCCGCCATGGCCCGGCAGGTTCGAATATCCGGAGTTGAGGAATCGGTTGTGATGCTTCGGGGTCATCAGCTGCAACGGGAACCGCTGCGCAAGGATCGTGCCCGGCCCTTCGATGGGAGGTACGAACGTGGGCAACCCGGGTTGTCCCATTGCGACCAGGGCCTCGCTGAAGAACTCGACCCTGCCGCTGGAAGTGGGGAAGACACCGTCGGCGAACGGCCGGCCATCCTCGGGGTACGGCGCGCGCAAAAAGCCGACACGCTGCAGTTCGTCGACATCGACGGTGGGCATCGCCTCGCGGATCGCCGTCATGTCGTCGTCGAACAACGCCGGCTCCGTGAAGCCCATGGCCCGCGCCAGCCGGCGGAAGACCTCGCTGTTGCTGACCGACTCGCCGCACGGCTCGATGGCCGCGTTGTTCCAGCTGAGCCAGAGATGGCCCCACGGCGTGACGACGTCGGTGGCCTCGATCTGGGTCGTCGCAGGCAGCACGATGTCGGCGTAGCGCGCCGTGTCGGTGATGAACTGCTCGTGCACGACGGTGAACAGGTCGTCGCGCATGATGCCGGCACGGATCCGCTCGCTGTTGGGTGCGATGACCAGAGGGTTGCAGCCCCACACCATCAGGCCGCGGATCGGCGGGTTGGTCGTGTCGGTCAGGGTCTCGCCGAGGCGGCTCATGTTGACCCACCGCGGCTGACGATCGCCGAGCAGATCGGGTCGCTCCAGAGCATTACCATCGACGAGCGCACCGGTCCACACACCGATCGATCTGGCGAGGCCTCCGCCGCGGTCCTTCCACGCGCCGACCAGTGCCGGCAGGCAGGCGAGGGTGCGGAAGAACATCGCCCCGTTCTCGTGATGCTCGGCGCCGATCAAGGTCCTGATGACCGCCGGCCTGATGGTGCCGTACATCTTGGCGAGCCTCTCGATGTCGGCGGCGGCGACGCCGCATGTCGCGGCAGCGCGCTCGGGTGTCCACTCGTCGACGTGCAGGGACAGTTCGTCGAACCCCAGGGTGTGATCGGCGACCCACTGTTTGTCGGTGAGGCCGTCGCGGATCAGCACGTGCATGATGGCCAACATCAGCGCGACGTCGGTTCCCGGCAGCGGCTGGATGAACCAGTCGGCGGCGTCGGCGGTCTGGGTGCGGATCGGGTCGAGCACGACGATCGTCGCGCCGTCGCGTCGAGCCTCTTCGATCGTCGGCCACAGGTGGCGATTGGTGAGCTTGGTGTTGGTGCCCCACAGGATGATCAGCTGCGAGTGTCGGATCTCCAGCGGATCGAGGCACCGTGTTGTGCCGAGTGTCATCTTCACCCCGGCTCCGACCGTCGGCCCGCAGATCGAACGTTCGACACGAGTAGCGCCCATTCGGTTCCAGAAACGCTCGGGAAAGCCCATCGCCAGCAGGCTCTGGTTGCCGGCGTCGCTGTAGGGCATGATCGCTTCTTCGCCGTCGCGCTCGATGATCTCGTGGAAGCGTGCGGCGATCTCGTCGAGCGCTTCGCCCCATGTGATCCGTTCGAACCGCCCTTCGCCCTTCGGCCCGACGCGGCGCAGTGGATGCAGCACACGTTCGTCGCTGTAGACGCGGTCGAGGAACTTGTTGACCTTCGGGCACAGCTCGCCCTTGCTGTACGGATGATCGGGGTTGCCGCGCATCTGCAGTGCAACAGGGGTCGGTCCTGAGCGGTCGACCGTGACGTGCCAGCCACAGGTGTCGGGACAGTCGTGATGGCAACTCCCGCCGACGACTTCGGTCGTGGTTCCGGCGGGGCTGCGCATGGGCCTACCTTACTTGCGTGGCGACCATCCAGTTCCAGCAAGTGGTCGTGCCCGAGGGTGTCATCGACCTCGGGGTCGGCCAACCGAACAACGCGATCCTGCCCGTCGACTACATGCGCCGCGCCGCTGCGATGCAGTTCAACGACTCGCCCGAGTTCTTGCAGTACGGCGCCGAGTGGGGCGACGGCCACCACCGCGTTGCGCTCAGCGAGTTCCTGACCGCGGCGTACGGCACGCCGGTCCTTCCCGGGCAACTCTTCTCGACCAACGGCAACTCGCAGGCCCTCGAGATGTTGAGCACCGTGTTGACCAAACCCGGTGACGTCGTGATCGTCGAGGAGCCGACGTATTTCCTAGCGTTCCAGATCTTCCGCGATCATGGACTGGAGATCCGCGGCGTGCCGATCGACGACGAGGGCCTCGACGTCGAGGCGATGGTCGAGGTTGCTGGCGCCATCCGAGGCGAGGGCAAACGCGTCGCGTTCGTGTACACGATCCCCGCGTTCCAGAACCCGACGGGGATCACGATGTCGGAGTCGCGCCGCCGTCGATTGGTCGCTGCGGCCAAGACCGCCGACGTGTTGATCATCGCCGACGAGGTGTACCACCTGTTGCACTTCGCCCCTGGCGACATGCCACCGCCGATGTCGGCCTACGTCGACGACGGCCCCGTCCTGTCGATCGGCACCTTCTCCAAGATCCTGGCCCCGGGGATGCGGCTCGGCTGGATCCACGGGTCGGTCGAACGGCTGGCCGCGCTGGCCGACTCCGGTCTTATCCTCAGCGGCGGCGGTCTCAACCCGGTGACCTCGACCCTGGCGACGGCGATACTGCGCATGGGTTGGCAGCAGGAGTATCTCGAGTGGCTCCGCGCCATCTTCGCCCGCCGTTCCGCCACCATGGTCGGGGCCCTGCGCCAGCACATGCCCGACTGGGTTCAGTACGACGTTCCCAGTGGTGGCTACTTCGTCTGGCTGCGCCTGCCGTCCGGGTCGGATGGGGCCGCGCTCCGTGCCGTGGCCGGACAACACGGCGTCGATCTGCGTCACGGCGCGCAGTTCTCGCCCTCCGGCGAACTCGCAAATCATCTACGACTGAGCTATGCGTTCTACGAGGACGACGACATCGCCGAGGGGGTTGCCCGACTCGGGAGGGCGCTGCGATGAGAGGTCGGGCGCCCACGGGGTGTCATCAAATTGCAACGATCTCGATCTCGACTGCAGGGTGACGGCCAGCTACCGTTCGACCCCTCGGCTCGGCAGGAGTCGCTGAATTTCGACAGGGGTCGGCAACTGGTGGGTACCTTCGACATCCTCATTCGCGGTGGGGCGGTGGTCGACGGGACGGGCGCGCCGGCGCGGGTCGCAGATGTCGCGATCGTCAACGACCACATCGTCGACATCGCCCCCACCATCGTCGGTTCTGCCAGCAGGGTGATCGATGCGACCGACCGGGTGGTCACGCCGGGCTTCGTCGACATCCACACCCACCTCGACGCCCAGTTGTCGTGGGACCCGATCGGATCGAGCAGCTGCTACCACGGGATCACCAGCGTCGTGATGGGCAACTGCGGTGTCACGTTCGCGCCGTGCAAACCCGAGGACCGCGAGGTCCTGGCGGCGATGATGGAGAGCGTCGAAGACATCCCCCGAGACGCGATCCTCGACGGCTTGGCCTGGGATTGGGTGACCTACGGCGAGTACCTCGCCAGCGTCGCCCGCCTGCCGAAGGGGCTCAACGTCGGCGGAATGGTCGGCCATTGTGCGCTCCGTCAGTATGCGATGGGCGAGCGTGGCATCGAGCAGGCCACGCCGACCGCCGACGACCTCGCAACGATGACCGATCTGCTGGCCGAGGCGATGCGTGGTGGCGCCCTGGGCTTCAGTACCAGCCGCACGTACTTGCACAAGGTTCCCGACGGCCGCGCCGTTCCCGGGACCTATGCCGAGCCGGCCGAGCTGTTCGCCTTCGCCGACGTGTTGGGCCGCCACGGCGCCGGGGTGTTCGAGTCCGCCAGCCGCATCGGCGAGGGCGAGCGCGACGACGCCGACATCCCCGGCACACGCGCCGAGATGGCGTGGATGGGTGAGGTCAGTCGCCGCAGCGGCAGGCCTGTCAGCTTCGGGTTGTTGCAGCACGACAGCCGACCCGACCTGTATGCACGCGTCATCGACCTGGCCAAGCACGAGAACCTCACCGGGGCGAACGTGCGACCGCAGACCACCGCTCGAAGTGTCGGCGTACTGTTCAGCCTCGACACCCGCAGCCCGTTCGACAGGGCAGTGTGCTGGCGTGATCTGAAGGCGATGCGCAACGGGCAGAAGCTGGTCGCGCTGCGCGACCCGTCGGTGCGCGCCAAGCTGATCGGGGCCGCCGACGCGACGCCGCCGCCGTTCGACCTCGCGCAGTTGTTCGTGGTCAACGAGGCGCACGGCTCGCCGGGCCGCGGGGCGCGCTACGACCTCGATCCATCCACCTCGCTCGCCGCAATCGCGCACCAACGTGGCATCAGCGCGGCCGCGGCGTACATCGAGCTGCAGCTCGAGAGCGACGGCACGCTGATCTGCAGCTACCCGTTCCTCAACCAGCAGCTGTCCGCCGTCGAGTACATGCTCGATCAGGAGCTGGTGACGCTGGGCCTGGCCGATGCCGGCGCGCACGTCGGTCAGATCCTGGACGCCAGCCAGCCGACTTTCCTGCTGTCGTACTGGATCCGCGAGCGGGAGCGTTGGAGCTTGGAAGAGGGCGTTCGCCGATTGACCAGCGACACCGCCGACCTGTTCGGGTTGGCCGGGCGTGGCCGGCTTGTCGCGGGTGGTTTCGCCGACGTCAACGTGATCGAATTTGAAGCGCTCCAATTGCCGGCGCCTTCCTACGTGTACGACTTCCCGAACGGCGCGGGCCGCTACGTGCAGGGGGCCGCCGGGTACGACTACACGCTGGTCAATGGTCAGGTGTTCATGGATCACGGCGAGCACACAGGTACGTTTGCGGGTGCCATGCTGAAGAACCACGCCGCCGTATGACCGACGCCGCTACCGAGACCGCATCGTTCACCTGCCCGCGTTGCGCGACGTCGGTCGACGAGCGTTTCTACGGTCCGTGCCTGTCGTGCCGTACCGAGCTACGCGTCAAGTACGTCGGCGAGGGCCGAGTGATCGAGGTCGCGGAGTACGAGCCGAAGATCAACGTCACACCCAACGCGGTCGCATTGAAGGACGACTGACCCGTCTGTTACGACGGGTTGGGTAGGCCGGCACCCGGCCGGAAGCCCGTGTCGTTGGCCGGTGCCTCGTTCTTCGCCGTGCGAGCCGCGGCTCGTTCGGCCATCTGGGCCATGGTCGTCGCCATCGCCGCCGAGGCCCCCTCGTGGGCGAGGATCTTGCTCATCACCGCGGCAGACGCACCACCGATCAGCTCGACCTTGTTGGCTTCGACGTAGTCGGCCGAAGCCTGCATCGGGCGCACCGACCCGTTGATCGCCGGGATGACGTAGCGGGCCACCATGTCCCATGACCGCCGGGCATTCTCGCGATTGGCCCAGTCGTGGGCGAACCCGAGAACGACCCCGAAACCACCGGTCAGTTCCTGGATGTCGTTGATCGCCTTGATCAGATCGTCGGGCGTGCCGATCACAGACGCGCCGCCGGCCTCCGCTCCGTTCTCCGACACCTCGTCGAGCAACATCCACGGATCCTCGACATGGGCCGCCCCGGGTCGGCCCAGCACGCGGACGTTGTACTCGTTGTGCCAACGGTGCAGACCGTGCACCGCCTCACGTCTCGCCTGCTCCTTGGTCTCGGCAATGTGCCAGCTCATGAGGACTCGCCAGTTGCTGCGGTCGACGCTGGTGTCGTTGGCGGCCGCCGCTTCTTCGGCGAACCTCCACTGCGTCGGCAGCGCCTGCAGTCCTTCGGCGCTGTTGGATGCGATCGACAGCGCCCCGATCCCGTACTTGCCGGCGATCTGCATGCCGCTGGGGCTGATGCTGGATGCGGTCGTCATCGGCAGGCGCTCCTGGATCGGCAGGATCTGTAGGGCGGCTTCGTTCAGCGTGAACCAGTCGCTGTCGTAGCTGAACCGCTCCTCACCGTCGAGAAGCCGGATGATCACACCCAAGGCCTCGTCCTGGCGGTCGCGCAGCAGCATCGGGCTGATCCCCATCGTGCGCGCATCGCTGGGCAACGCCCCGGGCCCGCTGCCGAACATCGCCCGGCCCTTGGTCATGTGGTCGAGTTGAACGATCCGCTGGGCGACGTTGAACGGGTGGTGGTAGGGGAGCGACACCACTCCGGTGCCGAGCTTGATCGTGTGCGTCACCTGGCCGGCCGCGGCCAGGAACATCTCCGGTGAGGCGATCATCTCCCATCCGGTGCTGTGGTGTTCGCCGCACCAGAACTCGTCGTAACCGAGGTGGTCGAGGAGCGTCGCCAACTCGAGATCGCTCTGGAACTGCAGCGTCGGATTCTCGCCGAGCGGATGATGTGGCGCCAGGAACGTGCCGAACCGGATACGAGGTTGCCGCATGCTCAACACACTACGGACCGCCGCCGCTATCCTGAAGGCTCCCTACGGGGACGTAGCTCAGTTGGCAGAGCGCTACCTTTGCAAGGTAGATGTCAGGGGTTCGATTCCCCTCGTCTCCACCAGAGAAGTTCCTGGTCAGAGCGCTGAGATCAGCCGGACGGCCGCCAGACCAGGGGTCCAGTTGCACATCAAGTGCACAGAACACCGCTGCACAGAACACCGCGACATTCTGCAACAACGGGTGGGCGTGGATGCATCAGGTGGACGCGCTGGATTCGGCTAGGTCCACGGGGCCCTGGTACAGCAAGAGCCCTCCCGTATCATTGGCACGACCGGTATTGCTCGGGGCGGCAGCCCGGCGATGTGCGTCGGCAAGGGTGCGCCCTTCCGAGCGCACGACCGCCGGCTGTCCCACGCTGACCGTCTCAGGGACGGTGGCGCCGCGACCACCGTGGTAGAACTCGTTCGTTCAAGGCTGTGGCGTGGATCGACGCAGTTCTGTACTAGTCCGCCGATCGGG
>JBDTYA010000103.1:0-4047 GCA_040005915.1 Ilumatobacteraceae bacterium | reverse complement strand
CCGCCGACGGGCTGTACATCACGACTGCCGGCGTGGGGGTCGTGCCACCAAATCGCCATCTCGGCCCGGAGCACGTGCGCGCCGGCGACGTGGTGCTGCTGTCGGGGACGATGGCCGACCACGGAATGGCCGTCATGCTCGCACGCGGCGACCTGTTGCTCGACGCCGACATCCGTTCCGACACCGCCGCGCTCGGCGGCCTGGTCGAGGCGATGCTCGAGGCGGCGCCGTCCACCCGATGGATGCGCGACCCGACTCGCGGCGGGGTTGCGACCGTCTGCAACGAACTCGCACGCGACACCAACCTCGGCGTCGTGCTCGACGAGACCCTGCTGCCGATCGACCCGGCCGTCACGGGTGCCTGCGATCTGTTGGGGATCGATCCGCTCTACGTGGCCAATGAGGGCAAGCTCATCGCCGTGGTCGCCCCCGACGAGGCCGATGCCGCGCTGGCCGCGATGCGCTCGAATCCACTCGGCGCGAGGGCGGCGCGCGTCGGCGAGATCGTCGCCGATCCTGCCGCGATCGTCGTGCTTCTCACCAGTTTCGGCGGCACCAGGATCGTCGACATGCTCGTCGGCGACCCGCTGCCACGTATCTGCTGAGGCCGGCTCGTGACAGTTGACGTGACGACCAGAGAGCGTTTGCGGGTGACCGGGACGGTGCAGGGCGTCGGCTTCCGGCCATTCGTCTATCGCCACGCGGTGGCGCTCGGCCTCACCGGCTACGTGCTGAACGACAGTGCCGGCGTTTTGATCGAGGTCGAGGGCCCGGCCGGCAACGTCGCCGAGTTGGCACGGCTGCTGGTCGATGAGCCGCCACCCCTGGCGCGCGTCGCGGCGGTGACCACCGAGCGTCTGCCCCCATCCTTGGCCTCGACGGAGTTCACCATCATCGAGAGCCACGACGCGGGCTCCGCCGACGTGCCGGTCAGCATCGACACCACGACCTGCGTCGACTGCCTCGCCGAGGTCGACGACCCGCGCGACAGGCGCTACGGGTACGCGTTCACCAACTGCACGAACTGCGGGCCGCGCTACACCATCGTGTTGGGCGTGCCGTACGACCGGCCGGCGACGACGATGGCCGGGTTCACGATGTGCGCACGCTGCCAACTCGAGTACGACGATCCGGCGGATCGCCGCTTCCACGCCCAGCCGAACGCATGCCCGGACTGCGGACCGCAGTTGAGCTGGCGAGCCGGCGACGTCGCGGTCGCCGGCCCTCGTGCCCTCGACGACGCGATCGCGGCAATCTGCGCCGACGAAATCGTGGCGATGAAGGGCATCGGCGGCTACCACCTGGTGGCCGATGCGACAAGTGAGTCCGCCATCGCCGAACTCCGTCGGCGCAAGGCACGCGACGACAAACCGTTCGCGGTGATGGTCCCCTCGCTGGACGCGGCTCGGGTCCTGTGCGACCTCGACGACGCGGCGGTCGACGCGCTTTGTTCGATCCGCCGGCCGATCGTGCTCGCACCGCGGAGGACCGCCGACGGCCTTGCCGCCGGGGTCGCGCCCGGGCTGCCCGAGCTGGGACTGATGCTGCCGTACAGCCCGCTGCATCACCTGCTGATGAAGCGGGCGGGCAGACCGTTGGTGATGACCAGCGGCAACCTCAGCGACGAGCCGATCGCCCACGACGACAACGATGCGGCGACGCGCCTCGGACCGATGGTCGATGGTCTGTTGCAGCACGACCGGCCCATCCACATCCGCTGCGACGACTCGGTCGTGCGTTCGACACCGGCACGCGTGCAGGTCTTGCGGCGCTCGCGGGGGTACGCACCCGAACGCCTCGAACTGCCCTTCGTGACGCGTCGTCAGGTACTGGCGGTCGGCGCGGAATTGAAGAGCACGATCAGTGTCGCCAAGAACGACTGGGTGGTGCCGAGTCATCACATCGGCGACCTCGAGCATCTCGCCACGTACCGCTCGTTCCTACAGGCTCTCGACCACCTGCCGAAGCTGTACGGGGTCGAAGCCGATGTCGTCGCCCACGACATGCATCCGGAATATCTGTCGAGCAAGTGGGCAGCCCAACTCGACATGCCGACCATCGCAGTGCAGCACCACCACGCCCACGTCGCGGCTTGCATGGTCGAACACGGCCGCACCGAGCCGGTCCTCGGGATCGCCTACGACGGCCTCGGATACGGTCCCGACGGCTCGCTGTGGGGAGGCGAGATGCTGGTAGCCGACTACGTCTCGTCACGCCGGGTCGCCCACCTCCGGTCAGTGGCGATGCCGGGCGGGGTGGCAGCCATCCGCGAACCCTGGCGAATGGCTGCGGTGTGGTCAACACTGGCGAATGGTCGCGAGGATGCCCACTCGCGGGCTGTCCGACGCGGCGTCGACCACGCAAGTGCAGCGGCTGTGCTCGCCCTCGCCGCCCACACTTCGTCAGCCGCCACGACGAGCGCCGGACGGTTGTTCGACGCAGTTGCGGCGCTGCTCGGCGGCCGGCAACGCGTCAGCTACGAAGCGCAGGCGGCCATCGAGCTCGAGGCATTGGCACGCACGGTGGCACGCGCCGATGCCCCCGACTACGAAGGCTGCATCACTCTGGGCCGCGAGCCGGTTGCCGTGCTCGACCCAGCAGGCCTGGTCGCGGCGATGCTCGACGACCTCGACCACGGCGTCGCCAAGAACTTGATCGCCGCCGGGTTCCACGAGGCCTTCGGCGACGCCACCGTCGCGCTCGCCACGCGGGTTGCCGCCGAGCAGGGCCTCGACACCGTGGTGCTCACGGGAGGGGTCTTCCAGAACGCCCGGCTCACCGATGTCGTCGAGACCGGCCTACGCCGGGCCGGCCTGAACGTTTTGGTCCATGCGCTGATACCGCCCAACGACGGCGGCATCAGCGTCGGCCAGGCCGCGATCGCCGCCTTTCACAGCCTCGTAGGCGGAAGCACTGTCCCTGCAGGCCCGCCGCAAGGATCCCCGCGAGCGGCGCATCGGTGACCACCGTCCGATCGGACCTTTGGCACACCGAAGTCGTCGAGCGACGTGAGAGCGACAAAGTTCGGTGTGGGGGGTCCGCGGAGATGGTGGACGATGGTGGGCGGCGGTGGACGATGGTGGGCGGCGGCGGATGGTGAGGCGGCGGATGGTGGCGCGGTGGTCACTGTGGGCGACGTAGATGGAAAACGCACTCATTGACGGGGTGCGTGACCGGGGGTAGGACGGAGTCAATCAACCGGCGCTACGACCGCCCCCCGTCGTAGCTCCGGCCGTTTGTGCGCCGAGCATGCTCGGCGCCATGGCAGCAAAGGAGCGAGCGTGACCGCTACGGAAGCCCCTCCGGACGAGCTGGTCGTCCATGTCCTGTGGCTGAACGCCGGGCTCAGTTGCGACGGTGACTCCGTTGCGCTGACCGCAGCCACCCAACCGACGATCGAGGAGATCGCCCTGGGTGCGTTGCCGGGCCTTCCGAAGATCGCGGTGCACTGGCCGCTGATCGATTTCGAGTGTGGTCCGACCGGCGGCGCCGACGACTTCCTCGAGTGGTTCTTCAAGGGCGCCCGCGGCGAGCTCGAACCGTTCGTCCTCGTCGTCGAAGGGTCGATCCCAAACGAGCAGATCAATGGTGACGGCTACTGGACAGGATTCGGCAACAACCCCGACACCGGGCAGCCGATGACCGTCAACGATTGGATCGATCGACTGTCACCACATGCGTTGGCGATCCTTGCCGTCGGCACGTGCGCGACGTACGGCGGCATTCACGGCATGGCCGGCAATCCGACGGGAGCGATGGGCGTACCGGACTACCTCGGTTGGGGGTGGAAGTCGAAGGCCGGCATCCCGATCGTCTGCGTACCCGGCTGCCCGGCACACCCCGACAACATGTCGGAGACGATCACCTACCTGCTCTACCAGGCGACCGGCCAGGCCCCGATGATCCCGCTCGACGAAGCGTTGCGGCCGCAGTGGCTGTTCGGTGCGACCGTGCACGAAGGCTGCGATCGCGCCGGCTACTACGAGCAGGGTGACTTCGCCACCGAGTACGGCTCGCCCAAGTGCATCGTCAAGCTCGGCTGCTGGG
>JBDTYA010000102.1:0-4154 GCA_040005915.1 Ilumatobacteraceae bacterium | reverse complement strand
CGACGGTCGTTGGTCTTCTTCTTCGGCGGCGCCTTGAACGGCGCCTCGACGAGCACCTCGAACTGGGCATCGTCTGGTTGTTTCGGCTCATTGAGGCGCTGCAGATAGGCCTTCAGGGCGGCACGGGCCGGTGCGACCTGCTCGCCCTTGGTGCCGACCGAACGGGCGAGGGCGTCCTTGGCCTTTGCCACACGCTCCTTGCGCGTGGTCTTCTCTTCCTCGGAGATCACCCGCTTTGGCCCGGTCGGAGCATTCCGGCGGGCTTCGAGTTCTTGTAGCGGTGTGAGTTTGGCGGTGGCCATAGACCCGAAATCCTACATTGCGTCCGCGCGAACAGGCACGACCCAATCGTGTCTACATCACGGCGAACGGGGTACTCCCTCCCATGACCAATCCCCAAGACCCGCAGGCCAAATCAGACGACCGCTCCACCGTGGATCCGATCGACAAGGAAGCAGCGCACATCGACCCGCGATCCGAAGATGCCGCCGAGAAGATCGAAGACCTGATCGAGCATGCCGAGGACCTCGGGCGCGACGCGCCACAAGAGGTCGAAGCGGATGATCGCGGTGCTGAGCCGGATCAGTCCGAGGTGCTGCCCGGCTAGAGCCCCACAGGACGCACCGGCGCTACTCTGCGGGGGATGTTCCTACGCAATGCATGGTACGTAGCGGAGTGGGAACGCACCATCGTCGATGGCCCGCTCGCGGCCACGATCCTGGGTGACGACATTGCGATCTATCGAGGTGCCAGCGGCAAATATGCGGCGCTCGCCAACGCCTGCCCGCATCGCAAGGTGCCGTTGTCGATGGGCCGCGTCCAGGATGACGATCTGGAATGTGGCTACCACGGGTTGGTCTTCGATGGGGCCGGAAGTTGCGTGCGCGCGCCGGGCGGCGATCGGCCACCGCAGGGAGCGCAAGTGCGCTCGTATCCCATCGAAGCGCGCTACGGATTGCTGTGGATCTGGATGGGCGATCCGAGCCTCGCCGACGCGGAGGACATCTTCGAAGTCGAACATTGGGGCGACCCCACCTGGGGGTCCACCGACGGCGACGACATGACCGTCGGGTGCAACTACCTGCACGTCACCGACAACCTGTTGGACCCGTCGCACGTCGCCTGGGTCCACCCCGGTTCGTTCGCCGGCGACGGGTCCGACGACACGCCGTTGCAGACGACGATCGCCGATGACGGTGTGATGACGTGGCGGTGGTTGCTCGACACCAAACCCGCTCCGTTCTACGCGCCATACCTGAAGTTCGAGGGCAAGTGCGACCGCAAGCAGCAGTACGAGGTGCGGTATCCCAGCAACGCGTTGATCAAGGCCTATATCTCGCCGGCCGGCGAAGGCGGCGAAGACAAGGCGTTGCACCCCGACACGTTCGTGATGGACAGCTTCAACTTCCTGACGCCCGTCGACGAATCGACGACGCGCTACTTCTGGTTCCAGATGCGCAACGTCGCACCGAACGACGCCGAGGTCTCGCGCCGGTTGGCGGCCTCTGTGCGCGGCGCGTTCGAGGAGGACAAGGTCATCCTGCAGGCGTCGCAGCGCGGCATGGACGCGTCGCCGACAGCGAACATCAACCTGCGCACCGACAGCGGCGGGATCCGCTTTCGGCGGCGGCTCGACCAGATGATCGAGGCGGAAGCACTCGAAGCGGCGGCGACCGCCGCCATCCAGTAGTGCCCGCTCCCCACGCCCGTCGCGCGAGGGGCCGACGACGTTCGAGGGAACGATGCGAATTGCGTTGTCGGCACCGTCGCCGAGATGGTCGAACAGCTCGAGCAGCGCCGGGCCCGGTGAGGATACTCGTACATCACGATTCGGCAGCCGGCGGTTCACGACTTCAACTCGGTGGTCGCACGGCTGTCGGGTGACCGATTCCGATTTCATAGGCTGCGGAGATGCTCGACAAGGTTTCGTCCTCGCAGTTCCACGCGCTACACGACCTGCCGGATTGGCGAGTCGTGTTGCGACGGATCGAAGCGACGTTCCGCGCCGCGTCGTTCGAGGACGCCGCGGCGTTCGTCGTCGGGATCGCTGCGGCGGCCGACCAAGCGGACCATCACCCCGACGTCGATCTGCGCTACCCCGCGGTTGTCCATGTGACCCTGACGACGCATACCACGAACAGCCTGACCGATGCCGACGTTGCACTCGCAGCCACGATCTCGACGCTCGCGTCCAATGCCGGATTGACGAGCGCACCCGTCGGCTCAGTCGGCCTCGAGGTGGCCATCGACGCGCTCGACATCGACGCCGTGCGGCCGTTCTGGAAAGCGATCCTCGGCTACGAGGACGAGGCGCCTGCGAAGAGCGGGGGTCAAGTCATCGGCATCGTCGATCCGCTGCGCATCGGCCCGGCGTTCTGGTTCCAGCAGATGGATGTCGCCCGACCGCAACGAAACCGAATCCACCTCGACATCACCGTGCCTCATGATGTGGCCGAGCAGCGGATCGCCGACGCAATCGGAGCAGGCGGACATCTCGTCAACGACGCAAGCGCCAGTGCTTTCTGGATCCTCGCCGATACCGAGGGCAACGAAGCGTGCGTCTGCACCTGGCAGGACCGCGAGTGAGGTTTCGTTCGGGGTTCGATGCTCGACGTCGGCTTGCGCGCGACGAGTTCCGGATGAGCAAGGATCACTGAATGACAGCCGATGGCGCAACGACGAAGGTACTCCTGGTCGGTCCAACCAGCACGCCCTGGGAGTCGATCGCCACTGGCATCGAGGCCGACCTGGCGCGCCTGGCGCGCCCCGGTGTCGAGCTGACCTACCGGTGCACCGGAGCCGGCCCCGAGTCGATCCGCACCACGCACGACGCCAAACTCGCGGCCCCCTACGTCGTGCAGATCATCCTCGACGCTGCGCACGAAGGCTTCGGCGCGATCATCGTCGATTGCACCGCCGACCCGGGTGTTGCCGAGGCCCGAGGCGTCGTTCCCATTCCAGTGGTCGGCGCCGGCGAGGCATTGCGATCCGCGATGGCAACGGCCAAGCAGCCGGTGGTCGAGCTCACCGGCGACGACCTGCGCGGCATGGACGTCGCCGCGTTGGTCGACAGTCTTCGCGGAGCTGCGACCGTGGCACTCGGCGGCACCGGATTCTCCCACCTCGTAGAGATCCTCTCTGCGGCCAACCCCAAACTCGTCGTCCTCGATCCCCTCGTCGTAGCCCTCGACACCTGCCTGGCCGGTCTCCAGCGCAGCTGAGGGTCAGGTCTCGCGTTCCCCAGGTCGACGCCAACCGGCACATCAGCAGGCTGCGTTGGTCCTCATCACGTGGTTCGCCCATCGCGCGATTGTTGCTTGTCGCCACACATTTCCCTGGAGTCGGACCGTATGATTTCGGCCGGAGGTGGCTGTTGTGGCCCTCATGTGGATCGTGTTGTGTGTGGTGCTGGTCGGGGTCGAACTGCACCACCTGGCGTTCTTCGCCATGTTCGGTGCGGCGGGTGCCGCGGGTGCCGCCGCAGTTGCGGTCGCCGCTCCTTCGCATGTCCTCGTCCAGGCCTGCGTCGCCGTGGGGGTCGCCACCGTCGGTGTCGTGTTCGTGCGTCCGCAGATGAGCCAGGCGTTCGCCCGCCGTGGCCCCGGCACCGCTATTCGCGGCGTGCACGGTGGCCTCGTCGGTGCCCGAGGGCTGACCGTCGACGAAGTGAAGCTCGACCCGAGCGGCCACGTGCGGCTGCTCGGTGAGACGTGGCTCGCAGTCACGGCAGATGGATCACTCATTCCACCCTCGACAGCCGTGATCGTCACGGGTGTCGCCGGCACAACTCTGACGGTGAGAACCGCAGAAGAATTTTGGGAGCTCACATGATTGGGTTAGGAAGCGCCGCGATCGGCGCATTTGTCGTCGCCGGGCTCGTTGTGCTCGTCCTCCTGTTCATGCTGCGCAAGATGGTCAACATCGTGCAACAGGGTGAGGTCGGCGTGGTCAAGCGTCTCGGCGAGTACCGCAAGACGCACGAGCCGGGCCTCGTCGTCATCGGGCCGTTCATCGACTCGTTGCAACGCGTCGACATGCGCGAGATCCCTGTCCCTGGCGATCGGCAGGAAGTGATCACGAAGGACAACGTCGTCGTCACCGTCAACGCGACCATCTTCACCCAGATCGTCGATGCCAAGCAGGCCCTGTTCAGC
>JBDTYA010000101.1:0-7470 GCA_040005915.1 Ilumatobacteraceae bacterium | reverse complement strand
ACAGCATCGACCACACGAACACGTTGTCGACGCTGAGCGACTTCTCGATCAGGTAGCCGCTGATGAACTCGCCGAACGCGGCGCCACCGAAGAAGATGGCGACCACACCGGCGAACGCGAGCCCGCACATCACCCAGATGATCGACTCGGTTGCTGCTTCCCGGGGGGTCGGCGCGTGGGCCTCCCGGTGGCGGTACAGGTCGATCGCCAACATCGCGACGATCACTCCCAGCAGCGCCAGCCAAGCACCGAGGGAGACGTCGAGGTCGACGAAATGCGAACGATCAGACGCGGCTACCAGCATGGAAAAGACCCTTTCGACTGTCTCGAATGTCGGACAGTCGAAGGTCTTGCTCCCGCTGGTGGCGGGTGGGGAGCCGGGCAGCAAGCTGCCGTGTTGACGACCGATCCCAAAGGGCTACTCCCCCTCGACGCCGACATTGTGCCTGATCATTCCGCGCTTGCCAACGTCAGTTCACAGTCCGGCGCCTCATTGGTCGGTGATGTGGCCGACGGCCTACGATCCGGCGATGACCGCCGATGTGCTCGCCGCAACACTCGTCGCCCCGGGGCAGCTCGAGCTCCGGCGCTTCCCGTACCCCGACGAACTCGAGCCCGGTGCCGTACTGCTGAAGATGCTGGCGTCGGGGATATGTGGAACCGATAAGCACACGTTCCGTGGCGAGACGCAGCAATATGCGGGCACCGACCATGCCTCGTCGACACCATTCCCCATCATCCAGGGCCACGAGAACGTGGGCATCGTCACCGCCATCGGCAGCGGCGGGGCGAAGGCGTTCGACGGTTCACCGCTCGGGATCGGCGACCGGGTGGTCCCCGCACCAAACCGGGCGTGCGGCGAATGCGAGTTCTGCACCGGCGACTACCCCTACTACTTCTGCCGAAAGCTCGAGAACTACGGCAACTCGCTGACGTGCGCCGATGCGCCGTACCTGTTCGGCGGATGGAGCGAATACCTCTACCTGCGCCCGAACACCCCGGTGTTCCAAGTCCCCGAGGGCTTGCCGACCAACGTGGCCGTGCTGACCGAGCTCTTCGCAGTCACCCACAGTCTCGACATCGCGGCCAAGATGCCACGACCCGGCGGCTTCCGGCCCGGCGACACCGTGGCCGTCGTCGGCATCGGCCCCGTCGGCATAGTGCACGTTGCCAAGGCCAGCCTGATGGGCGCATCGCGCGTCATCGCGATCGATCCGTTCGGGCCACGCGTCGCGCTCTCGGTCGACCTCGGTGCCACCGACACGCTGGTCGCCAGCGGCGCGGACCCCGCCGCAGCGGCGTTTGTCCGCGACCTCACCGCCGGCCGCGGCGTCGACGTCGTCGTCGACGCGACCGGACACCCTGCCAGCTTCGGGCCATCGCTCGAACTCCTCCGCGACGGCGGAACGCTGATCGAGGTCGGCGCCTTCGTGGATCTCGGAACGGTGCCGATCAACCCGGCCACCATCCTCGGACGCAACCTGACGATCGTCGGGGTCGCCGGCGAGGATGCGCGTGCCTACGACTCCACCCTGGCCATGTTGGCCGAGCACCACGAACGGGTCCCGTTCCACAGGGCCGTCACTCACACGTTTCCCCTCGACCAGGTGGAACTGGCGATGCAGACAGCCCTCGGCGCCGACACCGCGATGAAGGTCGTGCTGACGCCGCAGCAGAGCTGAGCGGCATCGCTGCACTCCCGGCGTGCAGGACTCACTGATTCCAGAAGAAACCTGACCACAAAAGGTCTCCGATCCTCGCTGCCTGGGTACAAAAGCCATGTTGTCGTTGGCATCTTCGGTGGCTTGGTCGAATCGAACATGCGAGCTTCGTGAAGGGTGCCCATGCTCTGTTCGATCGATCGCAGGTCTGGCGTTGCTTCTGGCGTGGCGTCTCCACGCCACCCGGACTTCACCGTCGATGTGCTCGAACCACTCGTCGCGAGACACGCCGCCGGGGAGCCGGGCGAAGACCTGTCGGTCGAGTTGTACAACGCGGTTCATCCGTGGGCGGTGTCGTTCGCGGCCACGCAGGTGATCGGCCTTCCCGCGCACGCCGATCGCAACGAAGTGCTGTCGCAGGTCCTGCGACTCACGTGGGAAGCATGTTCACGGATCGACTGGGAGCGCTACCCGATGTGGACCGCGTTCCTGGACAGCAAGGTCAGTCGCGCCCGCATCGAGGCCGCCCGCTGTGACGACTGGTTGACACGGCGCGAACGCGTACGCCGCCGGCGATTCGACGGCGAGTTGGAGCGACGCGAGCAGTTCGAGCAACGCACCCTCACCGATGGCGAACGCCGCGCCGTCGCCACATCGCTGGTGCCGGCGCGGGCCCGGGTCGACTGGGCCCAGGCACTGGTGAACGGTCGTCATCCATCGACGGTCGCAGACGTTCCCGACAACCGGGACGAGACGGCGTCGAGCACCACGACGGAGGATCAGGTCGAAGATCGCGAACTCGGCGGTATCCGCACGCGTTGCCTCAGTGAGTGGTTGACAATCGTCGGCGCCGAGAACCGGGACCTGGTCGCCGACCTGTCACGGTGGTCGGATCTCAACGAGACCGACAGGGGTCTGCCGGCCCGGCTCGCCCATCGGCTGGAGCCCTACACCGGTCTGCTGTTGACGATGCTCGGCGACGCGGCCTGATGTCCACCGCAGGGGTCGCGGTGTTGTGCTCCTCGTGCGGGGGAAGGTTGGCCCGTGACAACACCGGAACCGTGTGCTCGCCATGCCGCCGCACGCACATCGAGAACGCTGCGCACGTAGGTGCCGTGACATCGCGAGACGGTCCCCGGATCACCGAGACCTTCGCGGCCGAGGGGCTGTTCGGGGTCGCGGACGAGTTGAACTGCAGCCCACAGGACGCCCTGGACGTGTTGTTGAACCTGCAGCTCGTACCGTTCGTCTCGGCCAAGCGACGACTGCTCCTACGCGCACTCCTCGACCACAAGGACGAGTCGCACATCGCCGCCGGCGAAGCGCTCGACATCAGCAGATGGACGGTGGCCACCTATCGGCGCCAACTGGGCACCGAACGGCCGGAGAGCACGGCTACATCGGCGTCCTGATCCCGAGCAGGCTGCGCAGGTCGTCGGGGTTCGAGGCGTGCTCCAAGGCGGTGTCCATGCTGATTCGGCGAGCGTGGACGAGCTCGGCAAGGTTCTGATCCATCGTCACCATGCCGAACCGCGCACCCGACTGCATCTGGCTGGCCAACTGGTAGCCCTTGCGCTCGCGGATCAGGTTCCGCACAGCGGACGTGGCCACCAGGATCTCGACCGCTGCAGCACGGCCCGTTCCGTCGATCGCCGGCAGCAGTTGCTGCGTCACGACCGCTTGCAGACTGGTCGCCAGCATCACGCGGATCTGGCCCTGCTGATCAGGCGGGAACACGTCGACGATGCGATCGACGGTCTGCGACGCGGACTGCGTGTGCAGTGTGGCGAACACGAGGTGTCCTGTCTCGGCCGCGGTCAAGGCCATGTGGATGGTCTCGAGGTCGCGCATCTCGCCGACCATGATCACGTCGGGATCCTCACGCAACGCGCGCTTCAACGCGGATGCGAAACTCTTCGTGTCCTCACCGATCTCGCGCTGGTTGACGATCGCCTTCTTGTGCCCGTAGAGGAATTCGATCGGGTCCTCGCACGACAGGATGTGCACGGGTTTGGTGCGGTTGATGATGTCGAGGAGCGCGGCGAGCGTCGTCGACTTCCCGGACCCTGTCGGTCCGGTCACCAACACCAGCCCGCGTGGCAACTGGGCGAAGGTCTGGATGACGGCCGGCATGTTGAGGCTGGCGAAGTCGGGGATGTTGAACGGGATCGTCCTCAGGACAGCGCCGATGGAACCCCTTTGACGGAACACGTTGATCCTGAATCTGCTACGACCCGGGATCGAGTAGCTCGTGTCGAGTTCGAGCTCGCTTGTGAACTCGGCGATCTTGCGTTCGTTCAAGATCGAGAACACGAGCATCTCGATCACCTCCGGCCGCAGCAACGCATAGCCCTCGATCGGCATCAAGGATCCGTTCACTCGGACGGTCGGTTGCGCACCAGCGGCGAGGTGAAGATCGGATCCACCGAGTTGCAGGCAATGCTCGAGGAGCTCGTCGATGTTCTCCGGAGTCCTCAGGGTGGCCAGTTCGGCGAGAGATGAGAACACGTCGGTCACGACATGTGGGTCGGCCACCGGTCGGCCTCGGGAACCGCCTTTTCCACATCATGGCAATTGGGGAATTTCGTGTCGGGCGCGGCCGGCACAGGCCGACCCACATGCCGAGGGTCGAGAACGGAGAATTCGATGGCGATGACCATCAATGCGCGAACCACGCGCCGGCGATACCTGGCGAAGTACAAGTTGGAGATCCTTGCGGAATACGAGTCGCTGGATCGCGACGGCAAGGGCGAGCTGTTGCGCAGGGAGGATCTGTACACGTCGCTGTTGTCGGAATGGCGCAAACAGCGCGATCGTGGCGCCATCGAGGCGCTCGCGGGCAGGCCCGGACGCCCCCCGCTCGACCCCATCGAGCGTGAGAACACCAAACTGCGCCACCGGGTCGAACGGCTCGAGGGCGACCTGGTCAGAGCGCGCAGTGTGATCCAGGTCCAGGGAAAAACCTCGGCGCTGTTGGAGGATCTCGCCACCAACAGCGCAGGGACCAATGGCGTCGCGACGAAATGATCGAAGGAGCAATCACTGAGCTGGCCGCGTTGGTCGGCACCAGTGCGGCATGCGCAGCCGTTGGTCGCACACGGCAGACGCATTATCGGCGAAGCCGCAACAACGTAGTGCTGACCGAGGACTAGAGGCAGCGGTTTCGCCGGCCGACGTCAGTCCGCTCGCCGGACGACGGCCTGGGTGTGCGACAGCTGGAAGCCGAGCCTGACGATGTTGCGCGCCGACGGGCCGTTCGACAGCGCAGTGACCGCAGCGAGCTCGCATCCGAGGTCGGCAGCGAGCGCCAACCGGTGCGCGACGAGCGCTGTTTGAACGCCGCGTCGACGGAACGCCGGCAGGGTTGCGGCGGCGCCGAGCCAGGCAACTCCGTCGACGACCTGCACCGAGCCGCAGCCGACGACCTCGTTGGAGAGGTACACGAGGAATGTGTGTGCATCCGGCGCGAGGCGGCCGGCCTCGCCGATCTCGTCGTTGGCGATGCGCGCCTCACCGTCCACCGCCTCGAAGCCCCTGGCGAACACATCGAGCCATTGCGGCGCGTCGGCTTTGCCGACCTCGGCGATGCGCAGGTCGGTCCGCAGCGCGGCGGTCGAACGGCGCGGCACGAGGACGAAGACCGAACGGAACCAGGCCGGTGTGTATCCGCGCCCGGCCAGCTGGTCGATCGTCGTCGGCGGCGCCCATGACGAGAGCTCGATCATCGATGGCAACCGGCGCTGGCCGAAGAACTCGTCGATCTCCTGGAGATCTTCGACCGACAGATCCACCGTCGTGATACCGACCGCCCGATTCACGTACTTGCCAGGACCCATCGCGATCAGTGCGCCGTCGCCGAACGTCACGCCGGCGGCGACAGTGTTCGGGTCGAGTGCCTTGATCCCGTCGATCAGATCAAGGCCTGCCGTCGCCGCAGTCGTCTCCAACCGGCGAACCAGCGGCAGGTCGACATCCACGACGCAAGGCTACGTAGCGGTCCAGCCGGCGAACGCGTCGATCGTGGCATGGACATCGCCGAGTGGGTACAGGATCGGACACGTGCAGCCGTTGCGGACGTAGTGCGACACGCGTTCGCGGGCCTCTGCCGGAGTGCCGGAGGCGGTCAGCATCTGCACGATCTCGTCGGGCACCAGCCTCGACGCGGCGACGACCTGCTCGTGGGTCGCCGGCCAGGTCAGGACATCGCCGACCCTGTCGAGCAGGCTCTGCGGCACCCCTGACGCCTTCATGATGTGCGGTTGCTGCCCGAGGTACTGCGTCACCATCAGCCGCGCCATGTCGAGCGCCGTCTGCCGATCCTCGTGCACCGAGCAGACCACCAGTTGCGGCCGATCGATGTCAGCCATCGTCCGACCCGATCGATCGAGCCCGATCTGCAAGGCCTCCATGGCCTGCTGGTTGTACTCCGGCGAGACGAGGTAGTTCAGTACCACCCCATCGGCGATCGCTCCGGTGAGCTCCATCATCTTCATCCCGGTGGCGCCGATGTAGATCGGTACATCCTTCGGGCGGCGCTCCTGGTACACGTAGTCGAGCTCGACCCCGTCGAGGTGCACGTACTGGCCGTCGAAGCTGACGGTCTCGTTGTGCAGCAGGGCCCGGACCACCGTCACGACCTCGTGCATCACGCGCAACGGGCTGTCTCTCTGGATGCCGACCTTGGCAGCAAGCGGGTCCCACCAAGCGCCGATGCCCAGGATCACACGTCCAGGAGCGAGGTCGTCGAGCGTCGAGAAGGTCGACGCCAGCCGCGCCGGATTGCGCGTCCAGCAATCGACGACACCGGACCCGATCCGGATCGTGTCGGTCACCGCCGCGAAGGCGGCCATCGGTACCACCGCGTCGCGAACCAAACGGCTGTCGGCCTGCCAGACCGCGTCGAAGCCCTTCTGCTCGGCGTACCTGGCGAATTCCATGCCCTCGCGGATGGGGTGCGCGTCCTGCAGGTAGATGGCGGCTGGTGTGGTCATTCGAACCCTTTCACAATCGGCCTACAAGCGGGCGAACAGGCGAGCGGCCTGTTCGCCCGCTTTGGCGCGGACCTCGTCGACGTCGACACGCGTCGGGCGGCCGTCGCGCAGCACGACTTCGCCGGATCCCAGCGTCACATCGACGGCGCGTACACCCGGGGTGAACGCCGTGTGCCACACACTGTCGACGTGGTCGTAGTTGAACCCGACACGATCATCACGACATTCGGGGAAGTACGCGTAGCCCTCCTGCAACCACGACCAGGCGATGTCGGGCGTTGCGTCGACGTCGAACTCGCGTAGCCGCATGTAGGCGAGCCGGGCTTCCTCCAGCATGTCGGCCCCGATCCCGTCGGTGCCCAACACGATGCGGTTCGGACGGGTCGTGGGGGCGCCGTACCCGACGCCGTTGTTCATGTTCGATCGCGGGTTGTGGGCGATCGTGCCGGGCAGTGGACGGTCGAGGTGCACGGCGTGAACGAGCAACCAATCGTCGGTCGCCAGGGACTGCAGACGGGCACCTGCATCGCGATCAGCGACGCCCTCGGCAACGTGGATGTGCACCCCGACGCCGCGATCCGCGGCAAGCGCCGCAGCAGCCTGGAGGGTCTCGTCCTTGCACGTGAATGCGGCGTGCACGCCCACCATCCCCCGCCCACCTGCTCGTAGGAAGCGCTCGTTCTCGGCCAATCCGCTCTGCGCTTGCGCGGACCCGTGGCGATCGGTGATCCCGTACGCGCAGTTGACGCGCACGCCCACCTCCGCGCAGGCGTCGGCGATGATCGACAGGCTGCCGTCGATGGCCGACGGGCTCTCGT
>JBDTYA010000100.1:0-1576 GCA_040005915.1 Ilumatobacteraceae bacterium | reverse complement strand
TGACGATCTTGATGAGCCCGATGTCGCCGGCGGCGCGCACGTGGGTGCCGCCGCACAGCTCGATCGAGTTGCCGACCTCGAGCACTCGCACGACGTCGCCGTACTTGTCGCCGAAGAACGCGATGGCACCCAGCGCACTCGCCTCGTCCTTGGTCGTCTCGAAGACCCGGGCCGGCGAGTTGGCCAGCGTCTCGCCGTTGGCGATCCTTTCGATCTCGAGCATCTGGTCGGCGGTCACCGCGTCGTAGTGGCTGAAGTCGAAACGCAACCGATCGGGCGAGACCATCGAGCCGGCCTGCTTGACGTGTTCACCCAACACCTTGCGCAGTGCATAGTGCAACACGTGGGTGCCGGTGTGATTGCGGCGGATTGCCGAGCGGCGACCGACATCGATCGCCGCTGTCACCGGTGAGCCGGCTGTCAGGGTGCCGGAGGTGATGGTGGCCGTATGGCGCCGCAGGCCGGGCAGCGCGAACGTTGTGTCGATGACCTCCGCCACGCCACCGTCGGCTGTGCGGATGGTGCCGGTGTCGCCGACCTGGCCACCACTCTCGGCATAGAACGGGGTGCGATCGAGGAACAGTTCGACGGTTCCATCGTCGTTGGCGACGACCGCCAGCAAGCGAGACTCGGTGGTGTCGTCGGTGTACCCGAGGAACTCGGTGATGCCGAACTGCTCGACGATCTCGCGGTAGATGTCGAGACGATCGTCGTCGCTGGCGTTGCCCTTGCGGGCGGCCTTGGCGCGGGTGCGCTGCGCCTTCATCTCGGTGTCGAAGCCGGCGGTGTCGACAGGGATGTTGCGCTCGCCGGCGATCTCCTCCGTCAGTTCGAGCGGGAACCCGTACGTGTCGTGGAGCAGGAACGCGGTGGAGCCCGGTAGTTCGGGGCGATCGACGCTGAGCTCGTCCTCGAGGATGGAGAGGCCGTGCTTCAACGTCTGGCGGAAACGCTCTTCCTCACGCGTCAGCACACCGACGATGAAATCGCGGTTCTTCGAGACATCGGGATAGGCGTTGCCCATGATGTCGACGGCCGTCTCGACGAGTGACGGCATCACCAGCTTCTCGGTGCCGAGGAGGTACGCGTAGCGGACGGCGCGGCGGATGATGCGGCGGAGCACGTAGCCGCGGCCCTCGTTGGAGGGGAACACGCCGTCGCTGACCAGCATCGTGCTGCTGCGGGCGTGCTCGGCGAGCACCCGCATGGCGAACGCATCGCGATCGTCGTAGTCGCCCGGAACGTAGGTCTTGCCCGTCAGGCTGCAGGCCTGATCGATGAGCGGCATCATCAGATCCGTCTCCCAGACGGCGTCGACGCCCTGCAACAGGCAGAGCATGCGCTCCAGGCCGAGGCCGGTGTCGATCGACGGCTTCGGCAACAGCGAGCGACTGCCATCGGGAGCCTGGTTGTACTGCATGAAGACCAGGTTCCAGAACTCCATGAAACGATCACCTTGCGGGTCGCCCAATGGACCGCCGGGGGGCCCGAAGGCCGGGCCGCGGTCGATGTGGATCTCGCTGCACGGACCGCACGGGCCGGTGTCACCCATCTGCCAGAAGTTGTCCTTGTCGCC
>JBDTYA010000099.1:0-10500 GCA_040005915.1 Ilumatobacteraceae bacterium | reverse complement strand
GTCGAGCTCGTGATCTGGATGCCGAACGTTTGCTCGCGCCCAGGTGAATGTCGAGGAGTGCCAACGGACCGACGAGCTACGGCTCCGGGATCGAACTGTCGTCGCTGGACGCAGTGTCGTCAGTTGCCGGTTCGGCCGCAGGCGCTTCGTCGGACGAAGTCTCGTCGGCAGCAGGTGCGTCGTCGGGAGCAGGGCCCTCGTCGGTGACAGGGGTTTCATCAACAGGCTCGCCTGCGGAAGCCTCGGGCTCGGCGACAGCGCTCGTCTCTTCAGGAACAGAGCTTTCTTCGGCGGCCGCCGCCTCATCGGCAGGGGGTTCAGCGGCGGCGGATTCCTCGGTTGTAGGAGTCTCGTCTGCACCGGGCTCGGCTGCGGCCGGTTCTGTGGTGGCGGGAGTGTCGGTGGCGGGCGTCGCCGCAGCGGGCTTGGGGGCGCGGGGTGGTGCGGGAACCCTGGCAGCTTTCTTGGGGGCCACGGGGCGAGTGGGGCGCAATGGCTTGGGTGCCGTGGCGCTCTGGCTGACCTCGATCTCGAACAGGGCGGCGATCTGCGGCAGTAGTGGGCCGACGCGCTTGACGGTTGCGAGCAGTTCGTCGCCGACCTGAGTCGGCTTGGCGGTGGGTTGGATCAGCGCCCGAACGGGCGAGAACGCTGCAGCTTCGAGCACGGCGACCCACCGGTCGGCGAGCGCGTCGGAGGTGAGGTTGCCGGTGGTCGCGTTGGCCAGTTTGGCTGCCAGCTCGACCGGGAAACGCACCCCGGCCTTCGGTGGCTGCGACGACAGCTTGAGGGCACGGATGACGCGACCGACGCCGATGGCGGCATCGATGTCTTCGAACCACAGAGCCAGCTCGCTCTCCTGCTTCGTGACGAGCGCGGCCTTCAGCGCCATGGCGACCGCGCGAGTGGATTCGTCGCGAGCGACCATCGGGTCTTCGCCGGCGGCAACGACACTGCGCAGATCGCGCAGGTCGAGCTCCTCGATGTCGGCCATCGCCGCGTCGGCCCGGTCGAGCCACTCTGCGACGCGCAACAACGGCAGCAAGCCCTCGGCCATCGACAGCAGGCCACCCGCGGGTACCTCGGGCTGGCCCTCGGATTTGAGTCGCGCATTCTGTTCATTGACCGCCTGACGGACTGCCGGCAGGCCACCTTGCAGGGCGCGCTCGGCGACGGGACGTTGCTCCTCGGGGAGATCGGCGAGCACGGCGTTGCGGTGGGCGCGACCGGGCTTCAACCGCTTCGGCTTCGGCCGCTGCGGCAGTTCGGGCGGCGCCGTGAAGTTGGGGCGTGATCGCCGCTCGGGACGTGGCCCGCGGTCGGGGCGGGTGCTGCCGCCGGGGCGATCTCCGGCCGGCCGCTCGCCTGCCGGTCGATCGGGACGCGCCGCGCCATCGCGGCGAGGTGGTCGATCGCCCGCATCGCGGCGCGGGCGGCGATCGCCGCCGGGTGCGCCGTCGCGGCGCGGCGGCCGGTCTCCGCGGTCGTTGCGGTCGCGCTTGGCGAGCTGTTGCGTGACGCCTTCGAAGGGCTTGTCGCTGGGGATGAGATCGAGGAGACCGGACTTCTCGGCCTTCTCCTTGGTCGTCGCCACCGAGAGGATCGAGATGCCGTCGAGCTCGACCTCTGCATCGGCCTTCAGCACGGATCCGATCTTGGAACCGTCGGGCAGAAGCGACCCGTCGAGCACACCTTTCGGCACGCGTGCGCCGGCGGCGCGCCATGTCCACGTGCCGTCCGGGCGCGCGCTGGTGAGCTCGATTTCGATCCTTCGGGACATAGGCCCGCAACCGTATCTGGTACGGGCCGCTTCGCTCCACAGCGAATCGCAGTTGTCGACGCGAACTGCCCGGTCACTACGGTTGCAACTCGTGCCCATCTATGCCCTCGGCGACCGCGTTCCGGCCATCCATCGCGACGCGTACGTGCATCCGGACGCGGTCGTCATCGGTTCCGTCACCATCGGCGCGTTCAGTTCTATATGGCCGGGTGCGGTGCTGCGCGGCGACGACGGCATGATCAGCATCGGTCAGCGAACAAGCGTGCAGGACAACTGCGTGCTGCACACCACGGCCGAGGATTCGACGATCGTCGGCGACAGCTGTGTGATCGGTCACCTCGTGCACCTCGAGGGGTGCACCATCGAACCGTGGTGCCTGATCGGTGTCGGTTCGGTCGTGTTGCATCGCGTGGTCGTCAAGACGGGCGCGATCGTCGCCTCCAATGCGGTCGTCCTCAACGACACGATCGTCCCGTCGGGTGCCCTGGCCGTTGGCACACCGGCAACGATCAAGGAAGGCCGAGCCCGCCTCGAGGACATCGAGCGCGGCGTTGCCACGTACGTCGAACGCCTCGCCCGGTTCAAGTCCGAGTTGCGGCGCATCGAGTAGTGCTCGCTCTCGTCGTATCGGCAACGACGTCGGAGGCGGAGTTGGCTTCGGACGCGCTGTGGTCTCTCGGTGTCGTCGCGATCGAGGAACGCCTCGTCGGCGATGGCGTGGAGTTGTGGACGTCTCTCGGCGATGACCCCGACGCAGTGATCGCCGACGCGACAGGACGGCTGAGCAGTTGGGCGTGGCGGTTCGTCGAGGTCGATGAGCGGGTTGCCGACACCTGGCGACAGCATGCCGAACCGGTGTGGATCGCCACGGACCTGGTGATCTGCCCGGCGTGGATCCCATTCGAACCGGCACCCGGTGTCATCGCGCTGCGGATCGAGCCCGGGGCCACGTTCGGTCTCGGTGATCACCCGACGACGATGTTGTCGATGAGGTCTCTGCGCATGGCGTTGACGCCCCACGCCACCATCCTCGACGTCGGCTGTGGGTCTGGGGTGCTGTCTGTGGGCGCGTGCCTGCTGGGTGCATCGCACGCGACGGCCATCGACATCTCGCCGGCGTCGGTTCCCATCACGACAGCGAACGCCGCGGCCAACGGTGTCAGCGATCTGATCGACGTCTCGACGAAAGCGCTGCAGGACGTCGAGGGTCAGTACGACATCGTCGTCGCGAACATCCTCGCCCCGACGCTGATCGACCTCGCTGCCGACCTCCGCCGCGTGGTTGCGCCCGATGGCGTGCTGATCATCAGTGGGGTACTGGCCGATCGCCATGACCACGTGGTGGAGGCGCTGCTGCCGCTGCGACGACTCGAACGGTCGACCCTCGATGGCTGGGCAGCGATCACCCTCGGCCGGCCAATCAGAACCGAGCAGGTGTTCACCGACTAGGTGTACTAGGTCTTGTGCAGCAAAGGCGTGATGTCGAGTGTGTCGAGCGCTGGTAGGTAGCTGCGGACAGCATCGCGACGGAACTGCGTACACAGGTCGTGACGGAAGAATCGAGCACCCTCGCGGACCACGTAGTTGAGGATGAAGAACCGATAGACCTCGGGTAGGAACGCGACCTCGTCGAGGCTCATCGGGAACACGCTGCGATAGGCCTCGAGGAACGCCAGGAACGATGGCTCGACAAGGGTGTGTGGTCCGTAGGTGAAGCGGGTGCGATCACCCGTGCTGCTGGAGACCCGAGAAAGGAAGTAGAAGTCGAGCAGCCGCGGCTCGATGCGGAACCAGTCGTAGTCCCATCTGCTGAAGAGACGGAACCGACCATCAGCCGCTGTGTCGACCGAAAAGTTGCCCAGGTTCCAATCGATGAGGATGGGGATCTTCTGCCACTCGTCGTAGCCGACCTCGACGAGGCGCTCGAGGAAGCGGTGGGTGTGCTTCCACAACACAGCGATCGACTCCGGCGGCATCTCGAAGTTGCGCGGTGCGAAGGGGCTCTCCAGCAGATCGAGCAGATGTATCGCGTCGCTCTTGATGGTCTTCGACGCGCTCGGCAGCAGGGGAGCGATGTCGGTGCAGGCGAGGTGGAACTCGGCCATCTCGGTGGCCAGGTTGGCGATCTGGTCGGCGGTCAGGACCCGCGGCAGCGAGTCGCGCCGAGGCACATCGTCGTAGAACACCGCCCACATCTGTTGGTCGTACCAGGTGAAGGTGCGCCCGTGCAGGCTCCAGATGTCGGCGAGCATCCCGGTGAAGCGGGTGGCGCCCAGGTACCGCGCGCACCGATCGAGTTGCTCGTGGTCCTCGACGAACAGGAAGTACGAACCATAGGACGACACCTTGCTGACGACGGTCGAACCGTCGTCGAGGTGCAATCGGTAGACACGATTGGTCGAGACGTTGGCGCTGACCTCATCCGCGGCGACGATCCTGCGCGGGTCGCCGTACGCCTCCCACGCCGCGTCCACGGCTTGGCGGTGGGTGGTCGCGCCGCTCATGCGGCGATCGTAGGCGCTCGGTCGGAGCTAGCCGACGTTGCGGGCCCGCACGCCGATCGGTGCGATGAGCCGATAGCCGGCCGAGTGCCGCTCGTCTTCGCTCTCGCCACCCCAGAACCCGTATTCGTGGTTCGTGCGGGCGTACTCCTGGCACGCGCCGTGAACTATGCAGCTGGAGCACACAGACTTGGCAGCGGCCTCTCGCCTGTCCCTGGCCTGCGGCCGTTCGGCGGGTGGAGGGAAGAACAGGTGCGTCAGCCCCTTGCACGCAGCCTGGTTCATCCAGCGATCGTCAGTGAGCACTCGATGGAAGAAGATCTCCACCGCGGCCATAAGAACCCCCTCGTGCGACATGTCTGTGGTACTGCATGTGCTGCTCCGCCCCCCGGGGCACCCATTCGGGCAGCTCCGCCAGACTAAGTCGGCATCGACAAGTAGTCAATTGTAGATTGCAAGGAATTCGCGGTCAGCCGACGAGATGGCGAACGCCGGCGGCGAACTGCTCGACGTCGTCGATCGTGGTGTCCCAGGCCGTCATCCAACGCACCTGCGAGAGTGTGACGTCCCAGTCCCAGAAGAAGCACCAATCCTGCAACGGCTTGATCGCCTCCGGCGGCAGGCTGGGGAAGACGCTGTTGACCGCGGGAGGCCGGCCGGGCACGACCGAAGGAATTCGCGATGTCAGGTCGAAGAGGTGCGCGCCCATTGCGTTCGAATTCTCGGCGAGGCGGATCCACAGGTCGCCATCGAGCAGCGCGTTGAACTGGGCGGCGACGAACCGCATCTTCGACGGCAACTGGTTGACCTGTTTACGGACGTATATCGCCCGTTTGGCCAGCAGCGGATTGAGGAACACGACCGCCTCCCCGCCGACCAATCCTGCCTTCGTCCCGCCGAACGACAACACATCGACGCCGGCATCCACGGTGAACGATCGCATCGCCGCAACGGTGCCGCCGAGCGCGGCCGTGGCGTTGGCGATACGGGCGCCGTCCATGTGCACGACCATGCCGAGACGGTGTGCCGCGTCGCACAGCGCGGCGACCTCGTCGGGCGAATACAGGGTGCCCAGTTCGGTGCTCTGGGTGATCGAGACGACCCCGGGCTGGGCGTGATGCATGTCGCCCTGGTAACGAGCGAGGCCATCGATCTGTTCGGGATGGAGCTTGGCCTCGGGCGCGGAAGCCGGCATGATCTTGGCGCCGAGCGCTCGCTCCGGTGCACCGGTCTCATCGACCGCGATGTGTGCCCATTCGGTGCACAGCACGAAATCGGCAGGCTGCACCATCGTCGCCAACGACATCACATTTGCGCCGGTGCCGTTCCACACCAGGAAGGCCTGCGACGTGGGCCCGAACATCTCGCACAACGTCGCCTCGGCCTGCGCGGTCCAGCGATCCGCGCCGTACGCCAATGCGTGACCGGAGTTGGCCGCGACGATCGCCTCGATCACCACCGGGTGCGCACCGGCGGCGTTGTCGCTGGCGAATGCCCGCTGCGGTGCCTGTGGCATGGTGGCGATTCGCTGGGCGAGGTCGGGGATCACGGACGTCATTCTGCCCTGCACTGCCTCATTCGCCGAAGTGAGTCGTGATCACACGACCCTGGCGGTCTGGCGCGCTCGGCGCCAGATCACTGACGACGAAGGTTCGCTGGAGCCAGCGGTCGGTGCCGTCGAAGCGAGGTGCGTAGGGGCTACGGCCGTGCACGGCAACGGTGTTGTCGATCACCAGCAGGTCGCCGGCCTCGAGGGCAACCGAGGCGTGACAGGCGCTGGTGGCATCGCCGAGCATTCGTAGTGCACGGTCCGCGTCTTCGTCGATGCCGACCATCAGATCGGCATCGAAGACCATCGACGGACGATCGCGATCGCCACCGAGCACCGCCATCGGCGCGCCGAGCACATTGTGCCGCCCATCGAGATAGCTCTCGTCGACGGCGGTTCTGAAGCGGGCCGCGAAGAGCGTGTCGACGACGTCACCGGGTAGTTGCCCAACGACCTCGAAGATCGACGAGAGGGTCGTGTGAGCCGCCGGATCGCCCCGCAGGCACAACAGCAACAGGTACCGCGGCCGGTGTGGATGGAATGCGGCCTCGGTGTGGAACATCAACTGCACCTTCGACGAGGTCGACACCTGACGGTCGATCGCCGCTTTGGTCGGAACGATGTTCTGCACGAGGCTGCCGCCGTGCTCGGGCTGGTAGCCCACGGGTTGGCCGAGGCGACGGGCGATCGTCAGCAACGTGAACTCGCTGATCGAGTCCTTGTCGGCCGGCGTGGTCGGCGTCGGGGGAGTCGGGGGGAGGTTGCCGACGGGCAGTCCGTGGACCAGCAATGCTCCCGAGCAGGGGGCCGCGTCGACGAAGTCGACCAGTGAATCGTGGACGTCGGCCGGCAGCATCCTGGCGGCGTGGCCCGCAGCTGTGACGAACAGGTCGATACCGTCGGTCAATGCCGGTACGGCGGCGGTCGACCACGGCGCCGCGGGGCCGAATTCGACGTGGACCGGCAGGGCGTGTTGTGTCAGGGTTCTCATGGCGTCCATTCCGCTTCCCGGAGTCGGAACAACTGTTCCGATAACTGATCCTAACAGGAACAAATGATTCCGAAACGGGTCAACAGCTATGATCCGCGGCCGTGGAAGTGGCAGATCGGATCGGGCGGACCAGCACCAGTCTGACGACCGCCGAGCGGCGCGTCGCCGAAGTCGTGCTGGCCAATCCACAGCTCGTCGCCTTCGGTACGGTCGCCGATCTGGCCGAGGGGGCCGGCTCGGGCGCAGCGACGGTGGTTCGCCTGGCCACCAAGCTCGGCTTCGAGGGTTTCAGCGCGCTGCAGGCCTCGGTCCAGCAGGACTTGGCCAACCAGCTGCGCCCGGCTGCCGAACGCATCCGCGATCCCGCCGCTCACGACTCGCTCAACAGCCATCTGCAGCTCGAGCTGGGCAACGTGCAGACGACCCTCGGCGAGATCGATCAGGCCGCATTGGCCGACGTCGTCGCCCACCTCGCCGATCCGTCGCGGCGCGTACACGTGCTGTCGGGCAACGCCTCGAAGGGCGTTGCCGCGCAGTTCGTCGGCGACCTCGACGCCTTGCGGCCCAACGTCACGATGGTCGACGGCAACGATGTGGCCGTTCGCCGGGCGGTGGCGGTGATGGAGGAGAACGACGTGCTGGTCACGCTCGACCTGCGCCGTTACGACCATTGGCTTGTCGAAGCAGCGCGTACTGCAGCGCAGGCCGGTGTGTGGACGGTGTCGATCGCCGACAGCGTGTTGTCGCCGGTTGCCGCGTGCGCCCAACGCACCCTTGTGGTCACCGCCGCTGGCGCGGGACCCTTCGACAGCCACGTCGGCACCTTGGCCTTGATGAACGTGCTCGTTGCCGGTGCGGCGACGCAGTTGCGCGGTGTCGCCACCGAACGGCTCGATCGTGCAGAAGCGGCGTGGCGGGCCGCCAACGCGCTCGACGAGCGCTGAGGGATCAGGTCGCAGGGACCTTCTGCCAGGAGCCGTCGGTGGTCGCGCTCGTCACGGCTGCGGCGACCAATTCTTGGATCCGTGCGCCGGTCGCGAAGTCGGGTTCGACCTTGCGGCCGTCCGCGATCGCGCTGACCCATTGACGGGTCATCGATTCGGTGCGCCGGAAGATGTGGCGATACGTGTCGTGCACGCGCTCGCGCGGCGACCCGTTCCACGCACTCTCGGGAATCGTCAGCGGTTGCGCCGGCCCTGGCTCACCTGAACGAATGCCGCGCACCTCCTGCACGGTGTCCCAGTCGTTGAGTGCGTGCAGGGTCCCACCGCTGCCGTGCAGATCGAGCTCGTGGATCTGGCCGAACGGCGTGCCCTCCCAACAGACGGCGCTGCACTGCAGGGTCGCCGACGCGCCCGATTCGAAGCGGGCGAGAATGACGGCACTGTCCTCCAACTGCGTGTACGGCGTGCCGTCGGGTCGGGGGGCGCGGTCGACGAAGCAGTTGCGCGAGGCGCTGACCTCGGTGACCTCGCCGAGCAACCATCTCGCCATGTCGAGCCAGTGTGAACCGAGGTCGCCGAGGATTCCGGTGCCGGCCTTGGCCTCGTCGAACCGCCACGCATACTCGCCGTCGCGTGCGTAGCCGGCGAAGTAGCGCATGCTGAGTTGGTACGGCCGGCCGACGTATCCGTCGTCGATCAGTTGCTTGACGAACTGGTTCGTCGGCATATTGCGGTAGGTGAAGGGCACCATCGTGATCGCGTCGCGTCGGCGTGCCGATGCGGCCATCTCGTGGGCCTCCGACACGTCCATGCCGAGAGGCTTCTCGCAGAGCACCGGCAGGCCGTGATCGAGGGCTGCCATCGCGACCTCGTAGTGGGTCTCGTTGGGTGCGGCGATGATGACCGCGTCGATCTCGCCGCTGCCGATCATCGCCTTCCAGTCGGTGAACACGTCGGGTATCGACCACTGTGCAGCGACGCTCTTGGCGCGCTCGAGATCACGACCGCAGATCGCGGTGATACGACCGATCGGATGATCTGCAAGCGCCGGCAGGTACATCGCCTCCGCCCACCAGCTGGTCCCCACCAAACCGACTCGTACGGTTTTTGCACTCATCGCGTCAGTCTGGCAGGGGAGTCAGTCGATCGGGGCACCCAATCAGCCATGGCCGACATCGATGAACGGCCGGCGGATTTCGTCCTGGTGCGTTCATCACGAACCGGTCTAGCGGTAGGTCTCGGCGCGCACGACGGGGGAGAGGGAGGGATCAGCGAGCGCAGTGGAGACTCCGGCGCCGGGTCACGCCGTCATCACGGCGTCATCGCTCCAGCAGACGGATCCGTGACAGCGTCTGATAGCGCGACTCGTCGATGTCCGCGCGGAGTGCGGCCCATGCCTCTTCGATGTTCGGGCCAGTGGCAGAAGCGACGACCATCATCCCATCGAACCGTTCGGCCTCGGCGACCCACACTGCCTCGACCGCGACGAGACGACCGTCGCGACCACGCACGTGGTTCTCGCGGTAGTCCATCATCGTCCTCCAGCCGGCACGCTCGAGGGCCCGGCGATCCACCGGCCCGATGCACTCGCCATGACGTCGAGGTCGCAGGGCAGGATCTCGCATGTTGATGGCCATTGCGCCATTGTGAACCACCCCACCTGTGGATCGTCAGTGCCAACTACCTGTGGATTCGCTGGGGATATCGAATGTCGTCCGCTTGCGCGAGACTGCGAAAATGTCAGCACAAGCGCGCCTCACCGAGCTCGGTATCGAACTTCCCGCACTCACGCCTCCCGCAGGTCTGTACCGCAGCGCGGTGCGCGTGGGCGATCTGCTCTTCTGTTCGGGTGCCGGTCCGGTGCAGAGCGACGGGAGCTTCGTGCGCGGCAAGCTCGGCGGCACGATCGACCTCGCGGCCGGACGGGAAGCGGCTCGACTGGTGGGGTTGCAGCTGCTCGCCGTGATGCACGAGGAGCTCGGCTCGCTCGACGCTGTCTCGCGCGTCGTGAAGCTGTTGGGAATGGTCAACTGCGCGCCCGGATTCAACAACACGCCCGGCGTGATCGATGGTTGCTCCGAGTTGTTCATCGAGGTCTTCGGCGAGTCCGGTCGAGGTGCGCGCAGCGCAGTGGGCATGGCCGAGCTGCCGTTCGACATCTGCGTCGAGGTCGAGGTGATCGTGCAGGTCCACGCCGACTGACCGACCGACCGCCTAGAGTTTCGTCATGACGAAAGTATCGGATGACCCGGTGCCGCGGCGGTCGAGGTGTCGCTGGTGTCGTCGCGTGCTTCCCGTTCAGAATATGGGGCGCCCGCGGGTCTTCTGCAGCCAGTCGTGCCGTCAGTGGGGCTGGGTCGGTCGTCAGCGGGCACGGGAGCTGCAGTTGAACGAGGACGAGTTGGTCATCACCAAGGCGGAGCTCGACCATCTGCACGACGAGCTCTACGTGTTGGCCTGCGCCGTCGATGACGTCGAACGCGACGCCGCCGCCGCCGGCAGATCTCCCGGAGCAAAGGATCTCGAAGAGATGCTGAGCTGGCTGCTCGAAGCAGCCCGCCCGCTGCGTGACCGGGAGCTCCGACCACAACGCCCATAATCATCGTTATGTCACGTTGAACTGGAGCCTGCCTCACTCTTGACGGTATGAAGCCAGCTTTGTTGCTCCCCGGTCGTCGTACGACCCCGCAGCGACAAAGTTCAGCCTCTGGCGGACGGCCAACCGTCATCGTTCA
>JBDTYA010000098.1:0-1971 GCA_040005915.1 Ilumatobacteraceae bacterium | reverse complement strand
CGCTGGTTGGCGTGCATCAACAGGATACGGCCGAGGCGCTCTCGGCGTTCCTTGGTCGAGTTGTAGACCTCGTCGCCCTTGTTGATCTGGCCGCTGTAGACACGGAAGTAGGTGAGCTTGCCGAACGGATCGGCGACGATCTTGAAGGCCAGCGCGGCGAACGGCTCGTCGATCGACGGCTTGCGATAGAGGATCTCTTCCTCGTGGTTGGGCTTGGTGCCCGACGTCGGCGGGATGTCGAGAGGGCTGGGCAGGAAGTCGATGACGGCGTCGAGCATCGGCTGCACGCCCTTGTTCTTGAATGCCGAGCCGCACAGGATCGGCACGAAGTCGAACGCCAGCGTGCCGGCGCGCAATGCGACCTTGATCTCCGCTTCGGTGACGTCTTCGCCGGCGAGGTACTTCTCCATGAGATGGTCGTCGCTGGTGGCGATGGTCTCGAGGAGCAGTTCGCGATACTCGGCAGCTTGTTCGGTCATGTCGGCCGGGATGTCGACCTCGTCCCACTTGGCACCGAGCTCCTCGTCGTGCCAGATGAGGGCCTTCATCTTGACAAGGTCGACCAAGCCGATGAACGGCTTGTTGGCCTCGGGGCCACCGGCGCCGATGGGCAGGTGGATGACCGCAGGAGTTGCCTGCAGACGATCCTTGACCATTGCCACGGTGCGGTAGAAGTCGGCACCGATGCGGTCCATCTTGTTGACGAAGCACATGCGCGGCACCTTGTACTTGTTGGCCTGACGCCACACGGTCTCGGTCTGCGGCTCGACGCCGGCGACCGAGTCGAACACGGTGACTGCACCGTCGAGGACGCGCAGCGAGCGCTCGACTTCGATCGTGAAGTCGACGTGGCCGGGGGTGTCGATGATGTTGATGCGGTGGTTGTTCCAGATGCACGTCGTGGCAGCGGACGTGATGGTGATGCCACGCTCCTGCTCCTGCGCCATGTGGTCCATGGTCGCCGCGCCGTCGTGGACCTCGCCGATCTTGTAGCTCTTGCCGGTGTAGTAGAGGATGCGCTCGGTCGTGGTCGTCTTGCCCGCGTCGATGTGGGCCATGATGCCGATGTTGCGAGTGCGCTCGAGTGGGAATTCGCGCTTAGCCATCTCTCTACTTCTCTCTCTGGGTCTTGCTCTCAGGTTGTGTCGTTGCGTGGGGGTACGCACGGCCCAATATGGCCATAGGCACGGTGTTCAATGCTATCGGCGAGGGGCTGGCGATTGCGCGACCGCCATCACCGCTAGCAGACCGGCGCACCGAGCTCGCAGGCGTGGGCCCGGGCGATCTCCTCGAGATGCACGTCGCCCACTCGTTTGGCGTAAGCGGTCATCTGGACCCAGGACCGGATGTGGTTCGGTTGCAGTGAAAGCGCCTTGTTGATCGAAACGCGCATTCCGGCCAGGTCGTCCAAGTCCCACTGGGTCATTGCCAGTTCGTTCCACCACCGGGGAACGTCGGGCTCGGCAGCGACCTCTCGCAGGGCCAAATCGTGCCGTTCGGCGCGGTCGCCGGCGGTGTCGGTGCGGTATGAGTTCAAGATGAAGAAGTCGACGACGAACGGATCGTCGCCGAACCATGCCGCCGCAGACCGCACATCGGCTCGACTGCCGTTCAAGACCGTGTCGCGCAGGTGCAGGTCGGCAGCGACGAGCAGCATGCCGGCCAGCAGCCCGAGGGTTGCGGCGCCGGCCGTCACCAGGCGCAGCCATCGACGAGAGGGCCCGGTGCTCACCGGAGGTGCTGTGATGCGGGCCGCAGACGCCCCGAGGAAGATCGCAGCGATCATCAACGAACTGGTGGTGGACGGTTGAAGCAGCCAGTTGACAGCGATGGCGACTACAGCCAGCGACAGCCCAAAGTCGGCGCGACGCATGGCCCACACGACGAACAGGGTCAGCAGCACGATCCCGACGATTCCCGTGGTGACCAGCATCTGCAGGACGACGTTGTGCACGTCGTTCCAGGCCGACA
>JBDTYA010000097.1:0-11367 GCA_040005915.1 Ilumatobacteraceae bacterium | reverse complement strand
GTCGAGATCAACGACGAAATGATCGCCGCCGAACGCCGCTACATCGCCGCCGCATCGGTCGCCGACCTCACCGACCAGCCCGGCGAACTAGCCTTGCCAGCAGCACCCCGAACCTGACCAACAGCTTCGAGGAACGCACGGTCTTCTACACCACGTGCCGGGACGCAATCGTTGCCGCTCATCTCGCGACCCTCATGGATACCTACCGATCGATCACCGGCGGTGTTCAGAGCACGTCACCTGATGCGATCGGGCGAGTGGCGAAGGACACCGAACGCGTGGTGCAGTCAGGCCGGCGCCGCCACGTAGCACCGTGGGCCCGCTTCGGCAGGTACCTGTAGCACGTCTGTCCGAGGGCCCCCTTGGGGTCCGATGACCAGCGCGGTCACGACCCCATCGGTCGCCTCACCTGCCGGCGGCGGTGGGCCACGGCCAGGCTGGCCAGTCCCACAATGGTGATGGCGGTCCAGAAGACCTTGGCCACGGCAGGTGGCGCGTAGGTGACCCCAATGACTCCGAGGACGATGGCGACGACACCGAAGAGGACGAGTGACAAGGTTGGCAGGCGAGAGAGCATCACGGTTTCCTTTCAAGGGCATCGACGGGATATCGGTGCTTGTTCACATGGTGACTCCGACTCCGCTGAAAGTCATCGGGCTGCGGTGCCGTAGAGATGTCCTGAAGGACGAGATCGACTGTCCCTCGGTCCGAGGCGAGGGCCGGTTTCCCGCAGTACGGTCTTGCCATGGTTCGTCGCCGGTGTTTGCCGCGGCCGCCGGTGTTCGACGTGGTGGTCTGGCTGCTGCTGTTGCCGGTGGGTTTGCTGGAGGTCTCGCACCCCGGTCCGGACCGGGTGCTTCCGCACCCGGGGTGGAGCGGTCTGGTGTGGGTGGCGAGCATCGTGCCGTTCCCCTGGAGGCGGCGGATCCCGTGGTGGTTCTTCGCTTGGCAGGTCGTTGCGTCGATCCCCGACTTCTTTCCCGACCCGAACAGCGGCACGTTGGCCGGTTATGCGGTGCTGTGCATCGCGTTGTACACGCTGGCGCGTGAGGACGGCCGAGTCGAGTTGCTCGTAGGTGCCGCCGCTATCGGGATGGCCGTGTTGGTGGTGCACTACAGCCTTGACCCCAAGGCGTCGAACCAGAATCAGGGCATCCAGGCCAGCTACCTCATCCTGCTCGCCTCCCCCGTGCTCGGCCGCCTGGTCCGCGATCGCGCGGAACGGACATCGGGCCTGGAGAGCGAACTCGTCCGGCAGAGGGAGCAGCAAGAGGCGAATGAGCGTGCAGCGGCAGTGGCCGAGCGGGCCCGCATAGCACGCGAGCTGCACGACATCGTCGCTCACAGCCTGAGCGTCGTGATCGTGCAGTCCGGTGCAGCGTTGGGTGACTTCGAAGATGGCGACCCCCTCGGTGCGAAGCACCGGGTGGAGGCCATGGAACGAGTCGCCAGGCATGCCCTCGCCGACATGCGACGGCTCGTCGCCGCCGACGACGGGCCTGAAACCGACGACTCGGGTCCCCAACCCGGCGTACGCGACCTTCCCGTGCTTCTCGACGAGGTGCGGGCCGCCGGACTGGTCGTCGAGCTCACGATCGAAGGAAACGTCGAGGCGCTGCCGGCAGGTGTCGACCTCACGGTCTTCCGCATCGTTCAGGAGTCGCTGACGAACGCACTGAACCACGCGCCCGGTGCCACCGCCTGGATCACGCTGACGTTTGCGCCAACTCGGGTCGAACTCAGCGTCGCCAACAACAGCGCTGTCGGACCAGACCGCGGGCCCGGCGGTGGACGAGGACTGGTCGGCATGCGTGAGCGCGCACGACTCTACGACGGCACCCTCGTTGCGCAAGCCCGGGACGACGGCGGTTACGAGGTGCGCCTCACGCTGCCGCTCGAAGCGGCGCCGACATGATCACGGTTCTCATTGCCGACGATCAAGCACTTGTACGCGACGGGTTCCGGTCACTGCTGGAACGCGAGGACGATCTCGAGGTCGTCGGTGAGGCCACCGATGGTTTCGAAGCTGTCGCCGAGGCCGAACGCTTGAGCCCCGACGTGGTTTTGATGGACATTCGGATGCCCCGTATGGACGGCGTCCAGGCGACTCGTCGGATCCTGGCGGCCGGCTCCGGCGCTACCAAGGTCCTCATGCTCACAACGTTCGACGGCGACTCGCACGTCTACGACGCGATGCGCGCCGGTGCCGCCGGCTTCCTGCTCAAAGACGTACACCGCCAAGACCTCGTGAACGCGGTACGTGTGGTCGCAGCCGGTGACGCGCTGCTCGCCCCAAGCCTGACCCGCCGGCTCATCGAGCAGTTCTGCCAACAGCCACCTCCGCTCGGGCCGGGAATTCCCGACGGCCTCGCCGACCTGACTGAACGAGAGGTGACGGTCCTCGCCTGCATCGCCGGCGGGCGATCGAATGCCGAGATCGCCCACGAACTCTTCCTCAGTGAGAGCACTATCAAGTCCCACGTCGGACACATCTTCGCCAAGCTCAATCTGCGCGATCGCGTGCAAGCCGTGATCGTGGCCTACGAAGTCGGACTGGTCCGACCCGGTACTTCCTGACTTGTGAATCGCGAGGGCGAACGGATCATCCGATCGCCACTTGTCTCGTCCGCCCAGCGTCAGCCCGGGGGGAGTGGTGTCGCTGCGACGTCGAGAACGAAGAGGGACTGCGGCAGGCAGTTTGCGACGGCCGGCGTCTCTGAGCGGTACGTGCCGGTGAGCGATGCAGGATAGGACAACCCGTTCTCGATGATGGTCCCGACTGGCTGCAGGTCGTAGGTGTCGACCTGCAGCAGTTCGCCTTCGGGGATACCCGTGTCGCCAGGGATGCAGATCGGCCCGGCGTCATCGGTGTGGCTGTACGTCCAATGGCCGGCGACGAGTGGAACCTCGCTTCCACCGGCTCCCGGGGCGCCAAAAGGTAGCTGGAGAAAGCACCCGTCGGTGCGGCACTCGACGAAGAACGTCTCGTCCGACTGGGTTGTATTGATCTGCTCGACGATGGTGCCACCGGAGTAGATCTTGAACCCTGTCGTGCCTACCGGGAGCGCGGCCGTAGCAGGTGCACTGGTGATCGAAGCGGCGGGCGTCGGCGGACCGGCAGCCGGTTTCGTCGGTGACGCGGGCACCGCTCGAGCCGGAGTGCTCGTTGGTGGAGAACTTGCCGTGGTGAGTGCTCGCTGGTCGTCGCCCGGCCGAACGAGCGCAAAAATCAAGACGACCAGGGCTGCGGCAGCGGCGACACCGATCAGCGCACGAGGTCGCAACCACGCACGGCGGATCGATGAGACGCCGTGACCGGGCTGGGAACGCTTCGATCGATGCGAAGGAACTCGGCGGCCCGTCACGGGCTCGCGCTCGGCCGGCAGGAGTCCCTTGGGATCGCTGACGTTGCCGAAGTACTCAGTCACGTCGGCTGGTCCCGCGAACAACGCACGGACCGCCGGTCCGGCGGCGGAAGGACCGCAGCGCTGCCAACGGGGCGGCCGATTCCTTTCCCGTCTCGCCCACGTGATCCTCTCCGTCCTGGCATCCTGCGCAGCCGAATGCCAGTGGAAATTAGCAGGACAGCCGACATTCTCCTCGCCAACGAATTCACATACGTGGATCGACGGCTCATGGCGCCGAGCGCAGGGACGGACCATTGCCGGCAGTGCTGCGGTGGTCGCCGGAACCGTAGAACCCACCTACGACGTCGCACGCTCCGCGCTATCGATGTGGGAGCGGGACTGCAGAGCCACCGTTCGTCCTGCGAGGTAGCGGAACGGTCAACGATGATCGGTTCATCACTGCTCAGGTGTCGTCGCGAGCCCGTCAGGGATGATTGCGGTAGGCCCGTACGGCTCATGTATCACATGGTCGGCGACGGCGCCGAGGAGCCGACCGTGAAGGGACCCGCGATCGCGCACCCCGATGACAGTGAGGAACGTCGCGTGGTCGTGTGCGTAGGCGCGAAGGACGTCTTCCGGTTCACCGGTCATCTCGACGAGAGAGACCGAGTCGTCCTGGGCCTCGGCTACAGCGTGGCGCTCTTCACCACCGTAGTTGCCGGCGTTGTCGAATGTTTCGTAGATGGGCTCGCGGGCGTAGATCGCGACCAAGGGACATCGGATCGTTTGTGCGAATCGTTTCGCCCACGACACCACCTGATCGTTGGCTTCGCTGCCGTCGACGCCGACGATGACCTGGCTTCCCAGTGCGGGGATTTCGTCCGGGGGAATGAGCACCAGTGGGCAGGCCAGGTGATGGGCCAACTCGTGCGGCAGGCTGCCGAGGGCCCAGCCGGTGGCACCAACCTGATGGTCGACCCCGACGACGACGAGATCGTCGACGCCGGCGAGTTCAACGAGCTCGTCCTCGAGGGCTCCTTCCACGACGCAAACGTCATCGAGTCGAGCGCCGCAAGCCGCCGCCCACGAGCGCGCCGAGGTGGCGGTCTGCTCTGCGAACTCATGCGCAGTCTCTCTGGAGTGCTCGGCGGAGGTGTTCATCACCTGCAACACGCCGACGAGTTCGCCATCGATCTCGGCAGCGACGATCCGCCCCCACGAGAGCGCTTGCTTGCCGCGGTCATCGCATTCGATCGACACCAAGATGCGTCGTCGCGAGATCGCGCTCATCGCCTCAACTGTTCCCGCCGCAGCAGCTTCTGAAACATCGGTCGTCGAAAGGACGAGCCAGAGCTGTGTTGCTGCGGGGCGAACCCCCGGATAGGTCGTGACGGTACGGGTAGAGTTTTTGAAGTGTCAATTTGGTGCATCGCTGTCAGCCTCGTCCCGTTCGTTGAGCGGTCGCTGGGCGGTCTGAGCGCCGCATCTTCGTGGGTCGGAGATCCATCGTGTTGGTAGCCGGTGTCGACGTCGGCGGCACCAACATCGAGGTCGGGCTCGTCGATGACCGGCATCGGGTACGCGAGCGCGGCAAGCGTGACACCCCTCGATCAAGTCCTCACAAGATCGGGCGCACGATCGTGAAGCTGATCGAGGGTCTTGGTGATGTGCCTTCGGCGATCGGGATCGGGATCCCCGGCGTGATTCACAAGGGCCGTGTCCTCGAGGTGCCCAACCTTGCCGGCTGGGACGATTCGTTCGACATCGTCGGCATGATCGAGGACCATTTTGGTGTGCCGGTTGCGCTCGGCAACGACGCCAACGTCGGCCTGCTCGGCGAGTGGCTAGCCGGTGCCGCGGTGGGTGTTGACGACGTTCTCGGAGTGTGGATGGGCACCGGCATCGGGGGAGGCCTGATTCTCGGTGGGCGTCCGTTCTCCGGGTCGCGTGGCTCGGCCGGCGAGATCGGTCATGTCGTCACGCACTACGGCGGCGCGCTGTGCACCTGTGGCCGTCGAGGGTGCATCGAGGCCTACGCCGGTCGGCGTTCATTGGCCGCCATCGTGTCGTCGATGGTCGACGCCGGGCGCCACACGTCGCTGTTCGAGATCCAGCGCGACGAGAAGAAGTCGAAGCTGACATCGAAGGTGTGGGCCCGAGCACTCGAGGAGGGTGACGAACTCGCCGTAGAGCTTTTCGACATGGCCGTCGACGTGATTGCGGGGGGTATCGGATCGGTGATCAATGTGGTCGATGTCCAGCTCGTGGTCGTCGGCGGCGGCATGGCAGAAAAGCTCGGGCAAGTTCTCGCTGATCGCATCGGCCGCGAAGCCCGCCCATGGATCCTGCATCCCAGCCCGAAGTTGAAGTTCGTCGTTGCGGCGCTGGGGGACGACTCGGGCATCGTCGGCGCGGCGTCCATCGGCCGCGCTCGTCTGCTCGACACCTGATCACACCGAAGGAGCGCAACATGCAGGCCCGAGTTGGTCCTGCGGCGGTCACGATTCACAGCGATACCGAGTCCGCGGTGTCGGCTGTCATCGACGAGCGAGGAGGGTTACCTCGCCTCCGATTCCCGGTTGGTTTCGGGCTAGCGGGCTCGCTGATGCAGTGGAGTCGCCCCGCCCTGCCGATTGCCACGGTCTTCATCATTCATACAAGATCGGTGCACGACTGACTCGACCGGACGAGCCTGCCGCTCAACTCGCTGTTGCGCCATCGCGGAGAAATCCGCTCACCGCACGATCGACACCAGCCACCGACGTTGAGGTCGCCAATGGGCCCACTCGCGACCGCATGACAGTCGCGTCAGCCCGCGCACCGTCCGACTCACGCAGCACCGCGTTGACGATCCGGAGGCGAGCCGAGGATCGAGCGCCGAGGGTCGCCACGCACAGACGATCTCTAAAACACCAGCCGAGACCGCCCTTGCATTCCGGTGGGGTGAGCGTAGGCTGCGGCACAGAGGGCTGCTTCGCTCTCGATCGCGTTGCTCAGGACCCCGGTCGCGCGTTGAACCCCGTCAGGGAGGCTCGACGTGTTCGATGTTCGTTCCGGTTCACCGACTGGCAGTTCGTGGCCGCCACGTGATCGACGCCGACTCGGTGCTACGACGCGCGTCGGGGAAGGACCTGTGGTGGACGCGGAGCAGCAAAGTCCGTCGGCCGATCCCGCCAGTCATCGGGACGAGCGTGGTCTGCGACGATCCCCAGGTGAAGGTCTCGCCATGGTGCCCGCTGCGCACGACCCACGGCCCGACGATGAGACGACAGGACCCATAGCGGACGCAGCGACGTGAGTGTCTTGGGTGCGGTGTTCTTTGATTGGTGGGTCTTTCGGATCTCGCTTGCGAACCTTCTGGTGATCGTGGTGATGATCGCGTTGTTCGTCACCGCCATCCTGGTTCGCTTACCGGGCAGCGGCGGGCCGACCGAGCCCGCCGACGTTCCGGCACCGTCGACCGCCGCGACCCCGCGCATCGACGGCAACTGGACGACGGCGCTGCAGGGCCGTCTCAAGCGGGTCGTGCCGGCGGGTCAAGCCCTTCCCGACCGTCAACCGGCCTATGTGCGGTCGGGGATATACGTGTTCGGCGTTCTCACCCTCGCCGCGCTGATCGTCGTGATCGGCACCGGTGTGATCCTCGCATTGAAAGGCTCGTTGTGGTGGCACACCAGCTCGGTCGGTCGTTTCGTCAACTCGACCCACTTGTGGAGCGTGCAACTGTTCTTCATCGCCATGGTGATCCACTTGTGGGGCCAGTTCTTCATGGAAGGCTGGCGAGGCAAACGTGCGATGACCTGGGTGACGGGTGCGTTGGCGTTCTTCGGGTCGATTGGTACCGCGTTCACCGGCTATCTCAGCCAGGCCAACTTCGAGTCGCAGTGGATCAGCTCCGAAGCCAAGGACGGCTTGAACGCAGCAGGTGTGGGCTCGTTCTTCAACGTGTTGGACGGCAGCCAGATGCTCCTGTGGCACGTGTCGTTGCTGCCCCTGCTCGTCGGGATCATTGCGGTCATGCACATCGTGCTGGTCCGCCGCCATGGTGTCGTTCCTCCCATCGATGCCGAAGATGACCTCTTCGAACCATCCCCCGCGTTGACCGCGGTCCAAGCCACTCACGAAGTTGCAACGCCGTGAACGCTCGACAGCGCGCACCGGGGCATCGTCGTGGTATCACGCCCGAGAGTCGCTCGTTCCCGACCCGGCCGTATGACTTGGTCAAGGAGTTCGCGATCGCGCTTGCGGTGATTCTGGTGTTGACATCGGTACTCGCTGCGGTGTTCTCCTCGCCTGACCAGAAAGCGATCAGCCTGCAGGATTGGGCCCGCGCAGCACCCAACGATGTCATCGCGACCGTTACCTCCGAACTGGCAGGCACCAGTACGAGCGCCTCCTACGGCGCCCCATACAACACGAACAACCCCGGCCAGACGATTGGCCCGCTCGCTCTGCAGCGCTGGGCCGGCGTGCGGATCCCGATCGATTCCGCCAACGATCTCGTGCTGGCCCCGCTTCTGAGCATGTCCACCGACACCTCGGTGGTCGGCGCGTTGTCAACCTGGGATGCCGCCTCACCAGCTCAGCGGCTGACGTGGGCCAACAACTACGCCGACGCGCTCGCCGCCACCACCGACGGAGACCCCGCAACAGTCGCTGCCGGCGACTACGGCCCCGTCCCCGCGCTCGCCCACGGTGAATTGACCCTCGCGGCAGCCGGTGGTCTCGAAGGTCTGCTCACCAGCGGGACGACGTTCTACGGAGGCGACAGCACCAAACCACTGCTTCTGCTCGCCGACGGAACCTACCTGGAGAATCTCGCCGACGCCCAGCACCTCGGCGGCGGTCAGTGGGGCATGATGAACGGCGCGGAGAGCTACCCCGGCCAGCCTTGGCTCTGGCTGTACACCTTCTGGTACCAGATCCAACCCTTCGCAACATCCGGCAACGCCGACGCACTCGTGTGGGGCCTGATGGCAGTGTTGTCGATCGGTCTGGTTCTGCTCCCGTGGATACCAGGACTGAACCGGCTTCCACGACGTTTCGGCATCCACCGCCTCATCTGGCGGCGCCCCAGACGATGAGCCCGCCGTGATCCTGCGGGCTATCGGATCGGAAGTCCTAACGTGCGCTCGACATCGGCACTGGCATCAGCCTCGCTGGGGCCGGGACTGTTCTACGGCGCTGGCCACCCACCATGACGACCACGACCCGGTGCAGCTAGGCATGACTGGCTTGGGGCGGATGGCGCCGACCGCCTCCGCCGAGTTCACGCCGACGGGCACCGTTGCGTCGTCTACGACCTCAACGCCGGCGCCGTGGCCCGAACTCGCGGCCGAAGGGCGGTCGGCTCCGCCTCTCTCGACGACTTCGTCGACGCCCTCGAGCGCCCTCGTGCTGTTGGGTGATGGTGCCCCCGGGCATATCCAACCGGCGGACGGCCGACCGACGACATTGCACGAGCCCCCCGACCGGAGGATCGGTGGGATCCAATACGTCGACTGTTGCACCAGCGGCGGCGTGTGGCGTCGCGAGCCGCACCGTCGGGTTCGGGCAGGGTTTCGGACTCGGGCGGGGGCCGTTGGGCCGTGATGCCGGCATCGAAGAAGCCGTCCCCGCAACCGTCATCGGAGCCGCCCTGAACGAATGATTCGAGTCGCGCACCTAGGACAATTGACTGGCGCGGTCCTGTCTGCGATGCGCGGCCAATTCGGCGGCCACGCCGAGAAGTCGACGTGACCGGTCTCGCCACGACGTCGAGTGCTGACCGACGCCAACGCCGTGTCATACGTCGACGCGGTGCGCCGCGCCTACGACGACGAGTTCGCGCGCGAGTCTGAAGGCAATGTCTGAACCAACGCTGCGTCCGACGATCTTCGTGTTGTTCGGCGCGACCGGCGATCTGGCGAAGAGGATGGTGCTTCCTGCCCTCTACCAGTTGGACGTCGCTGGTCTGCTTCCGGACCGTTGGCGGTTGATCGGCAGCGGTCGGGACGGCTTCACGGCTGACCGGTTCCTTGCGCACGTGCATCGGTCGATCGCGATGTTCGGCCCGCCTCTCCGTCAGACGCAATGGGATCGCTTCGCCGGCCGGCTGAGGTTCGCGAGCGGTGACTTCACGGCCGGCGGTCACGGCGCACTCGTGGCAGAGATCGCGGATGCGCGTGCCGAGCTCGGATCGGATTCGCAGCTCGTCCACTACCTCGCAGTTCCTCCAGCGGCGTTCGGTCCGCTGACGATCAGCATCGGCGACCACGATCTCGCCCGTGGGGTTCGCATCGTCTACGAGAAGCCTTTCGGCACCTCACAGTCGACCTTCGCACAACTGGACGAGATCGTTCACAAGGTCTTCGACGAGTCGCAGGTCTACCGGATCGACCACTTCCTGTCGAAGGAGGCGACCCAGGACCTGCATGTCGTCAGATTCGCCAACGGCGTGTTCGCCGACATGTGGGGCCGTCATCGCGTTGCATCGGTGCAGATCGATTGCCCGGAGACGCTCGGCGTTGCCGATCGTGCCCCCTTCTACGACTCGACGGGCGCGGTGTTGGACATGCTGGCGACCCACCTGCTGCAGGTGGCGGCAGAGGTCGCAATGGAGCCACCCGCGAGCCTCGGACCGAACGACATGATCACGGCGCGAGAGTCCGTGATCGCGTCGTTCCGTCCGTTCGATCCGGCCGACGTGGTGCTCGGACAGTACGACACGTATCAGGATCTCGACGGAGTCAGACCGGGATCACGAACGGAGACTTTCGTGGCCGCCACCCTGTGGGTCGACACGCCACGATGGAAGGGTGTCCCGTTCCACCTACGGACCGGCAAGCGAATGCACCGCACGGCTCAATCGGTCAACCTGGTTCTTGCACCGGTCGACGGACCATTCGCCGCGTCGCCCCGAGAGGCCAACGTGTTGCGGTTCGATCTCGGAGGTGCGGGTGACATCGAGCTGACGATGTCGACGAAGACGCCCGGGATCGGACTCGAGTTGGACACCTTCACCACATCCCTGACGCCACCTGACACCGACGGCACGCGCGACCCGTTGCCGCCGTACGTGCGCCTCCTCCACGACGTGCTCGCCGGTGACAGGTCATTGGTGACACGACCCGACGGGTTGGCCGATGCGTGGGAGGTCGTGCAGCCAATACTCGACCTCCGGCGGCGACCGCTGCCATACGCTCCCGGATCCTGGGGTCCCCATGCCGCCGACCGTCTCGTGGCCCCATCGAGATGGTTGACCCGAGACTGAACACCTCTCTGCCGTACCTTCGGTCGGTGATCGGCTCGGGAGCGTTGCTCCGGACCGCGGTAGCGCGTCGCCAACACGCCCTGACGCGCCGCTTCGCGGAGACGATGTTCATTCGAGCCGAATCGCTCGCCCGCACGTCGGCCACTCCGCCACTGGGAGTCTCCATGTACCTACCCAGACGCGCCCGGCTGCCACGGCTGCGTGTGCGAGGCTGGTGGGCGTGCGGATCCTGATCGCGCTCGACGAGTCGCCGGTGTCGGCGCGGGCTGCGCGCGAAGCCGTCCGTTTGTTCTCCGACGTGACCACCGAGTTTCTGGTGATCAGCGTGACCCCAGCGCCTTTCATGTGGGCCGGCGGTGCTGGGTATGGGATGGTGGCTCCACTCGTCGTCGATCCGTCATGGATGCAACCGAGCGAGGAGCTCGAGGGCGAGCTCGTGGCCCGCGCCGAAGCGACTGGCATCAGGGACCCGGAACCGCACACCGCTTCGGGTGATCCCGTGACGCTCATCTGTCGGGCCGCAGAAGACCACGACGTGGATGTGATCGTGGTCGGGTCGCACGACAAGTCGGCTCTGCGGCGATTGGTCGATCCGTCTGTGGCCTCGGGAGTCGTACGTGAGACCTACCGGCCGGTCCTCGTCGTCAGTGGAGAACCGCCCGAGTAGTCATTCCCGGAGCTGGTCTGTCTTCGTCACATCGACGGCTATGACGACACCGAGCACGCACCATGCGTCTCGCATTGCACCATCACGTCGATGAGGATGTC
>JBDTYA010000096.1:0-4339 GCA_040005915.1 Ilumatobacteraceae bacterium | reverse complement strand
CGATGTGATGAATGGAGGTGCAGGTGAGCGACCATGATCAGTTGTGGACAGCGGTTGCCCAGCTCCTACGGGCCCAGGTGTCGGAGGCGGTCTGGTTCTCGACCTTCCAGGATGTGACGGCGCTCGACAGCGATCCGTCGATGCTGCGCGTCGGCGCGCCGAATGGGCACACCCGAGACCGAATCTTGTCCCGTTACCTGCCCCTGGTGCGCGATGCGCTCGAAGAGATCGGCGCCGCCAACCGTCAATTCGTCGTCGAGGTGCAGGTCGCCGACACCGCCGAGCAGGAGTTCATCGAACAGATCCCCGACCCGGCGGCCGAGCCGACCAACAACAGCGGCCGCAGTGGCTCGGCGATGCCGAACAACAGCGGCGGCATGAATCCGCGCTACACGTTCGAGGCATTCGTCAAGGGTGCCTCCAATCAGTTCGCGCTCGCCGCTGCGCTGCGCGTCGCCGAAACGCCGGGGCGGTCGTACAACCCGTTGTTCATCTACGGCTCAGCTGGTCTCGGCAAGACGCACCTGCTGCACGCCATCGGGCATTACGTCCACAGCCACTACCAACACGACATCGTCCGCTACGTCAGCACCGAGACGTTCCTCAACGAGTACGTCGACGGGATCCGTACCAACACCATCGCCAACTTCAAGCGTCGCTACCGCGACATCGACGTACTCCTGATCGACGACATCCAGTTCATGGAGGGCAAGGAAGGTCTGCAGGAAGAGTTCTTCCACACCTTCAACTCGCTCCACGGAGCCAACAAGCAGATCGTCATCTCCAGCGACCGCATGCCCGATGCCATCCCCACGCTGGAAGAACGCCTCCGGGGAAGGTTCAAATGGGGACTGATCACCGACATCCAGCCGCCCGATCTCGAGACACGTCTGGCCATCTTGCGAAACAAGGCCGAGCGTGATCACAGCCCGGTGCCGTCCGAGACCCTGGAGCTGATCGCCTCGCGGATCACCACCAACATCCGTGAGCTCGAAGGCGCTCTGATCCGCGTGACGGCGTACGCCAGCCTCAACCACGTTCCCATCAGCACGCACCTCGCCGAGCAACTCCTGACCGATCTGATGAGCGACACCTACGTCAAGCCGCGCACCGACGACGAATTGCTCAGCGAGATGGCGGTCATCCTCGGCCACAGCGTCGAGGCCCTTCGCGGCAAGAGCCGCCAGCGTCCTCTGGTCACCGCTCGACAGATGGCGATGTACGTCTTCCGTGAGCTCACCGACCTCAGCTACCCGGCCATCGCTCGCCTCTTCGGCGGTCGCGATCACACCACCGTCATCCATGCCGTCGACAAGATCCAACGGCTGATGAAAGAACGCAAGCAGGTCTACGATCAGGTCACCGATCTCGTCCAGCGGTTGAAGAAGGCGTAGCTGTGCACGTCGTGTGGACGAGGGTCGGCGAACGGGGGACAACACCACCACTGTCCACCGAACGACATTTGTGTCATTTCCGGCCTGTGTACGGCGGGGGATACGCATGGGGAAGCAGTTCGGCCCCCTACGCTGGCCGATCGACGACTTATGCACAGTCCACAGCCCTTATTACCGTTATTACCTTTATACATCACCTCATTGTGAGAAAGGCCTCCCTGTGAAGTTCCGATGCGAACGCGAGTCTCTCGCCGAAGCGCTCTCCACCGCAGGACGCGCTGCGACCGGCCGCACCGGGGCGCTACCCGTGTTGTCCGGACTGCGCCTCGAACTGGCCGGTGACCAGTTGAAGATCACCGGTACCGATCTCGATCTGACGATCCAACTGACCCTGACGGTTGGCGGCGAGGCCGACGGCGGCGTCGTGTTACCGGCTCGACTCGCCGCCGACATCGTTCGCTCGATGGGCGCCGGCAAGGTCGAGGTCGTCGTCGACGGCGACGAGGTCAACATCAGCGGCGGCCGATCACAGTTCAGCGTCAGGCCGCTGTCGTTCGACGACTATCCCAAGCTCGCCACGCCCAGCACATCGTCCGTCACGCTGCCGGCGGCAGCGGTCGGCGAGGCGTTGCGCCAGGTGGTGCGCGCCGCCAGCACCGACGAGGCCCGTCCCATCCTGACCGGCGTGCTGTTGACCGCCGAGAACGGGGGGCTGCGAATGGTCGCCACCGACTCGTATCGCCTCGCGGTACGAGACCTCGCCGGCCATCAGGTCCTCGGCGACGATCAGAAGGTGCTCGTGCCCGGTCGAGCACTCAACGAACTGCAGCGTTTGGTCGGTGGGGGCGAAGAACTGACCATGCGCCTCGGTGATCGCGACGCGACGTTCGAGGTCGGTGGTACACGCCTCACGACGCGATTGATCGAGGGCGAGTTCCCGAACTACCGCCAGCTCATCCCGGCCAGCCACCCAAACACGCTCACGGTCGAGCGCGAGCCGTTGCTGGAGGCCATCCGCCGCGTCAAGATCCTGGCCAAGGACGCCACGCCGGTGCGGCTGCAGATGGGCGGCGACACGCTGCGCCTGACCGCGATCACGCAAGACGTCGGCAACGCATCCGAAGAACTCGACGCGACGTACGAGGGCTCCGAATTGACGGTTGCGTTCAACCCCGAGTACTTCGCCTCCGGGGTCGAGGCCTGCTCGGCGGATTCGATCACGTTGTCGACACTCGACTCGTTGAAGCCGGCAGTGGTCCGCGGTGTCGGAGACGACGACTACCTGTACCTGTTGATGCCTGTCCGCGTGCCGTAAGCGACGTGATCGTCAGCCGGCTCGAGCTCACCGATTTTCGCAACTACCGTCACGCTGCGTTCGAGTTCCAGCCGGGTACCACAGCGGTTGTCGGGCTGAACGGCCAAGGCAAGACCAACCTCGCCGAGGCGATGGCCTACCTGGCCACGCTCGACAGCTTCCGAGGCGCGCCGCTGGATGCGATGATCCGCGTCGGGGCCGAGTCAGCGGTCGTGCGAGCAAACGTGCTGCACGACGACGGCCGCGAGGTGCTGGTGGAGCTCGAGCTCACCAGGACGGGCCGCAACCGCGTGCTGGTCAACCGGCAGAAGTTGGGCCGAGCCCGAGACCTTCTGGGCGTGATGCGCGTCACGGTCTTCTCGCCCGACGACCTGGCGATCATCAAGGAGAGCCCCGGGCTGCGGCGCCGCTTCATGGATGATGTGCTCGTAACCCTGGCACTGAAGTACGACGCGTTGCGCCTTGAACTGGATCGCATCGTCAAGCAACGCAACACGCTGCTGAAGCAGACGGCCGGCCGGCTGAGCACCGACACCGGGTCGACCCTCGATGTGTGGGATTCGAAGCTGGCGGAGGTCGGTGATCAGTTCGGCCACGCTCGCGCAGTGCTCGTGGCGCGGATGACACCGTTCGTCGGAACCGCCTACGAGCAACTCGCGGATCGCCCGACGGCCATCGAGTTGCGATACGAACCCCCCTGGCGGCAACGGGGCTTGGCGGTTGCCCTGGCGGAGGCTCGCAACGACGACGTACGTCGTGGCGTCTCCAGCGTCGGGCCGCACCGCGACGATCTCGAGCTGTTCATCGATGGGATGCCGGCGCGCACCCATGCCTCGCAGGGCGAGCAGCGCACGCTGGCGTTGGCCCTGCGCCTCGGCGCTCATCGATTGGTCACCGACACGGCCGGCAGTGCGCCGGTGTTGGTGCTCGACGACGTGCTGAGCGAGCTCGACCCCGGCCGGTGCGAGGCCCTGCTGCGTCACCTGCCACCGGGTCAGGTGGTGCTGACGACCGCCGGTGTGTTGCCGGACGTTGCCCACCCCGACGCGGTCGTGCGGATCGAATCAGGCATGGTGGTGGTGTGAGCCGCGATCCGCTGCCGATCGGCGAGAGCCTGAACAGGGTTGTCCGTTCGCTGCGCAACGACACGTCGACAGGGGGCGCGTCGAGCCACACAGCCAGTCAGATGGGTGGTGTGTTCGGCCGCTGGGCCGAGGCGGTCGGTGATGCAGTGGCAGCACACGTGAAGCCGGTGAAGCTCGATGGCACGAAGCTCATCGTCGAGGTCGACGATCCCGCGTGGGCGACGCAGTTGCGGTTCTTGGAGACGGCGTTGAAGCAGCGATTGTTGGAGGTCGCGGGCGCCGTCATCGAGACCGTCGAGGTGCGGGTCAAGGGTCGCTGACAGTCACGAATCGGTGTCTGCGGGGGCGCCGCAATTTCCCGCCCCGGCGGGCGCTTCGCGCACCCCGAAACGCGCCGCGATTGCCACCTTTGTGTCACACCCGTCCGGTAGGATGGTGAGCGATTGCGACGGCGGCTGATGCGCAGGAAGCCAGCTCGAAGGTCGCCAACATAACCGCAGGTCAAGCATGCTTTTCCTGCCGATAGATTGAGGTGCGCGTGTCGT
>JBDTYA010000095.1:0-3453 GCA_040005915.1 Ilumatobacteraceae bacterium | reverse complement strand
TGTGACTGCCGGGGATCATCGACATGCAGCCCGATTCGACGGTTGCCGGGGCAAGTGCGAGCCACATCGACACTTGCGCATCGGGATCCTCGAGTCCCCAGTAGGTGAGGTCCTGATGCCAGGCGACGAACGCAGCAGAGCCGGGCTCTTTGATGATGTAGGTGCAGTTGTACAACAGGATGTCCGGGCCGATGAGTGACTCGACCACATCGAGTACCGCTGGGTGTGTCGACAATTCGTACGGCGACGTCATGACGGTGTGCACCTTGTCGAGGTAGTGCACGGGACCGAGGTTGGCTTCGCCGCGTTCCAGTTCGGCGCGGTGACGGGCAGCGTCACCCTCGGACACGACCCGGACGCTGATCACTCCGTCGCGTTGGTAGGTCTCGGCAAGTTCGCTCATTCTGAGTACCTCGGATTGTCGGCACGGACGTGGGCGCCGTGCAACCGATCATGTGCGGTCGCTGAAGCACGTTGAAAGAGGTCGATCACGGACCGAGCGCGATCCGGTCGCAGCGAGCGAGTCCACGTTCGAGGTCGCCGTGGTCGGCGTGCCGCGCCCAGTGGAGCCAGAGTCCGTTCTGGGTGACGATGACGTCTGTTGCTCGGTCGCGTGCCTCGCGCCGGGAGGTGCCCGGTCGCGCCTCGGAGATGAGGTCGGTCATCTGGTCTGCGTACCGTTCGTAGAGGTGTCGTTCGACGGTTTCGATTTCGGGGTCTGTTCGCGAGATCGCCCAGAGGGCAAGCCGGAGCGCGAGGTACTGGGGATCGAGGAACTCGCCACGGAATGCCCCACGGATGTAGGCCCGAACGCGCTCCTCGGCTCCGTCGACGTCGATCAGCGACACAACTGATGCGTTGAACAGTCGCGATGTCGACAGCTCGAAGGCAGCGACGATCAGCGACCGTTTGTCGTCGAAGTGGTAACTCAACAAACCCAGGGAGACGTCGGCCTCTCGTGCGACGTTGCGCATGCTGGCACCGTCGATGCCATCGCGGCCGATGCATGACATGGCGGCGTCGAGGATCTGCTCCTGTGTCTGTGTCAACTCCATCGCAGGCAGGTCTAGCCGATGACTGGACGAACGTCCAGTCATTGCGTATCATCTCGCTGAACGAACGTCCAGGACCGTGGCTCGGCCGGCAAGACCCCCAGGAGAAGTGCATGACGTCAGCGTTTGCTGCATTCGAGATCGACCTCGCTGCGCTGATCGATCTGGACGTCTATCCGATCCACGACCTCGCCAGCTCGGCGCGGCAGGCGATCGTCACCGAGGCGCGCGCCCAGATGTCGGCTGACGGCTGCTGCCTACTTCCTGGTTTTGTTCGCCCGAATGCTGTCGAGCGGATGCGGGTCGAGGCGACGTCGCTGCACGACCGGACTTTTTGGTCCGTGCAGGATCACAATCCGTACTTCTCGGCGGACGACGACTCGTTCCCCCAGGCACACCCGCGACGCACGTGGCAGCATCGCGAGACCGGGTTCATCAACTCCGATGTGCTGGCCGGCGACTCGGTGCTGCGTCAGCTCTACGACTCCGACGTGTTGTTGCACTTCGTCTGGGAGTGCCTCGGCGCGGCGAAGCCGATCTATCGATGGGCCGATCCGCTGGCCAGAAACCCGTACGGGGTGACCGACCCCGGTCAGTGGCTGCCGTGGCATTTCGACGGCAACGAGTTCACCGTCAGCATCCTCGCCCAGAAGGCCGAGCGAGGCGGAGTTTTCGAGTACGTTCCGAACATCCGCCGGCCCGACGTCGAGAACTACGACCACGTGGCCCACGTGCTCGCCGGCGGACGCGACGGGGTGCGCGAGCTCGACCTGCTGCCCGGCGACCTGCAGTTGTTCGCCGGGCGATTCTCGTTGCACCGTGTCACCCCGGTCGAAGGCTCGGTTCCGCGTTACATCGGCCTGCCGTCGTATGTGCACGACCCGTATCGCATGAACCGTTCCTTCCATTCGGAGACGTTGTACGGCCGAGCGACCGAGCAACATCGCCAACGCGACCTGGTGCTCGTCGACGGGTTGGTCGACTGATGCGCGTCGCCTTCATCGGTCTCGGAAACATGGGTGGCCCGATGGCCCTCAACATCGTCGCCGCAGGGTTCGACACCGTCGTCAGCGACCTCGACGGAGCGAAGGTCGCGAGGGTCGTCAGCGCCGGGGCCACCGCCGCACCCGACGCGGCGACCGCCGTGGCCGGTGCTGACATCGTGCTCACTTCACTCCCAGGCCCGAAACACGTGCATGCGATCGCAGACCAGATCATCCCGCTGATGACGAGCGGATCGATCTGGGTCGATCTCAGCACCAACGACCTGGATTGCGCCCGCTACGTCGGCGCCCTTGCCGGGCGACATGGTGTGAACGTGATGGATGCCCCGGTCAGCGGTGGCGTCGAAGGGGCCCGAGCCGGCACCCTGTCGGTGCTCGTCGGCGGAGACGCCGTTGCGCACGCCCGCTGTCTGCCGCTGTTCGAAGCGATCGGCGACCGCCATGATCTGCTCGGCCCCCACGGTTCGGGATACGTCGCCAAGATCGCCCAGGTGATGCTCTGCTACCTCAACTCGGTCTGCCTGACCGAAGCCTTGATCCTGGGGGTCAAAGGCGGCGTCGAACCCGACAAGATGCTCGACATCATCCGCCACAGCACCGGTCGAAGCTACGTCGCCGATCGGTACGGCCCCGAGATCCTCAACGGGTGCTATGACGACACGTTCGACCTGACCCTCGCGGCGAAAGACCTCCGACTCGCGATGGAACTGGCGTCGACCGTCAGCGCCGAGTTGCCGTTCACAGCCGGTGTTACCGAGTTCTACGCGGTCGCCGAGGCGGAGTTCGGCCCGACGGCGCCGCATCTCATGGCGATGAGACGGATTGAGGATGCCAACGACCTCGTCCTGCACGAAATCCAGCAATCCATGAATGTGAGAGGAACACCGACATGAACGAGTCAACCACCGGTCATCGTGAAGTGAAGGCCGACGATTTCCGGGCGACCAACGCCGGCAGTTTCGTCGGCGACGAATGGGCAGCGCGAGTCGACTTGGCGGCGATGTACCGACTGGCGGCGCACTTCGGCTACGACGACCTCGTCTGGAATCACATCAGCATGCGCGTGCCCGGATCGGACCACGACTTCTTCCTCAACAAGTTCGGCCTGCTCTACAACGAGGTGACCGCTTCGAACTTGATCAAGGTCGACAGCGACGGCAACGTGCTCGAAGGCCCAGCCGACGTGAACACGGCGGGGTTCGTGATCCACTCGGCGATCCACAACGACTTCCCGAAGTGGAAGGTCGTGTTTCACGCGCACGTGCCCGACGCGCTCGCGGTCACCGCTCTCACGCACGGCTTCCAACACCTCGTACAGGACACCTCGATGCTCTATGGCGAGATCGGCTACCACGACTGGGAAGGCCTCTCGCTGACCCTCGAAGAACGCGAACGGC
>JBDTYA010000094.1:0-3759 GCA_040005915.1 Ilumatobacteraceae bacterium | reverse complement strand
GATCTACGGTGCCGCGCTCATCGTCCTCGGAACCGTGTTCCTGATCATCTCCTGATAAGGACTTGCAGTACGTACTTCAACTCGCTCGCGGCGCTCGCTTCGCAATCGGCGGCGACCGACGCAGGAAAGCAGTGCTGCTGAGTCAGAAGCGGTCAGGGTCCTGGTCTGCCGCGTTCGTCGTCGCCTGCCAGGTGGCGGCGACGTTACCGCCAACGGGAAATCCGCCGAGATCCTTGAGCACGCGGGCGAGGTGCATCAGGTTCCAGCTCATGATGGTCGCGTTCTTGTTGGTGAACTCGCTGTCGTACCCCATCGGCACATCGGATCCTTCGACCCGGTCGCCGTAGCTGGGGCCCGGCCCGATCTCGCCGATCCAACCGCAGTCGGCCTGCGGCGGGATCGTGTACCCGATGTGCGACAGCGCATAGAGGGTCTCCATCGCGCAGGCTTTGACGCCGTCCTCGTTGCCCGTGACGACGCAGCCGCCCGCCTTGCCGTAGTACAGGTACTGCCCGGCCGAGTTCGTATCGCTGCTGTATGCGTAGAGCCTTTCGATGGCGAGGGTCGCCACGCTCGACTTCACGCCGAGCCAGATGGGTGTGCCGATCACGAGGATGTCGGCCTTCATGATCCGCCCGTGGATGGCGGGCCAGTCGTCGACCTCGTCACCGAGCGTCGTCGTGTCCTTGACCATGCCGAACCCGATGCGGTGGTCGAGCATGTGGATCAACTCGACGGAGACCCCCTCGGTGTCCATGACGCCGGCGACGCGTGAGAGCAGCCGACGGGTGTGCGACTTTGCCGGATCGTGAACGAGCGAGCAGTTGAGGAGGACAGCGGAGAGGCCGGAGAACTGGGGCATGGATACCACTTAACACCAACGCTGTGGGCGGGACCGCTTCGGCGGCGATGGCACGCAAACCCGTTGTCGACGCCCCGCCCCCTCCGGTTGGCGGCCGAGTCAGATCGAACCGAGGCTCCGGAACGCCAGGCCAAGTCCGACGACGAACACCAGCGCTGCCGTGAAGTACGGCGCAAGCCGGGTCCACCGTGCGGCGAACATTCGCAGCCTGCCACGCTCTGCCGGCGGCCTGTCTCGATAGCGATCACGAACTCGCACGAGCAATACCCCGGCGAGGGTGAGCGTGCCGGCCATCCCGACGCCGTAGCCGATCACCAGGATGATGCCGAAGACCGTGCGCCCGAGTGCGATGGCTGACAACAGCACGACCAGGGCGGACGGGCTCGGTACCAGCCCCCCGGCGATACCCATGCCTACCAGCCCGCGTCGCGAAACGTTCTTGACGGCGGCGTCATGAACCTGGTCGCGGTGAACGGGTGGAGCGTCTGACGGATTCGGCTTGCCTATGACGGCAAACGCCGAGGTGTCGACGGGTCGCTCGGCCAGTGCCACCGAACCGTTGGCGTCCCATCGGGTCGCAAGAACGAGTGCCTGGCGACTGCTGGGACCGGCAAGGTCGATACGGGGTAGGTCCAGCGCGAGACCGTGGTGCGAGTGGTCACCGTGTGGGTGAGCGTGCTCGGCGTGTGGATGGTCGTGCACGTGGGTGGTGTGCGAATGACTGTGACCGAATCCATGGCGGTGACCGTGGCCGTCGTGCTCGCCATGCGTGTGCCGTCCGGCGCTGCGCACCAGACCGGCGCCAAGTCCGGCGATGAGCAATCCGCTGATCACACCCAACCATGCCAGTACCGATTCCCCGGCCAACGACGTCGACACCGTCAGGGCGAGACCGAGCACGAGGACTCCGCCCGTGTGCGTGGCCGTCACGGTTGCCCCCACGAGCACGGCGTCGCGCACGGACCCTTGGCGGCCGGCGATGTAGGCCGCCATGACAGTCTTGCCGTGACCCGGCAGCAGAGCATGCGAGGCGCCCAGCACTAGGGCCAATCCGATAGCGAGCAGGCCTACTCCGAGGGTCAGCTGGCGCCGGCCGACAAGATCGTTGAAGACCCGGTTGACCCGTTCGACGGCGCCCGAAAATGGGCCGATCGCCCGAGAGAAGGTGGATGCCGATTGCTTTGTCGATGACGACCGGACCTGTGCGCTCGCACCCGGTGCAATGTCGAAGTCGGCGTCGCGCACATCGACCGGCGAGCTCAACAAGTCGAGTGGGTACTTGGTGAGGCCCTCGGTGACACTGTTGGTCGGAACCGTCGAGCCGGCCAGTGTCGAGCCTTCGCCGACTGCGACGATCTCGTGCCAGCCGACTCTGTCCGACGCGAAGTGATTGCTGAAGGTGACCCGTCGCCGGATCGACAGATCGGTCTGGGCCTCGAATCGGCATTCGAGCCTGGTCGTCTGCAGACCGGCCTGGCCCGGTCGATAGGCGAACGCCGTAGACGAGGTGGAGAGGTCGACCGATCGATCGTCGACCGTCAGCGTCAGCGTGGCCAGATAGGCAGCGCACTGGGCGACCCCATACCGTTCGAGCTCGCTTGCGGATGCGGTGCCATCGCCGTTGGCATCGACCTGGTCGGCGGCTTGTGCAGTCGGGATCTCGGCGGTGTCGACTATGGCGTCGTCGACGATGCGGGTCGTCCCGAACTGCAGGGAATCGAGATGGTTGATGCTGAGGTTGCCCAGAGGATGGGCCTGTGCCGGGGCGACCCAGAAAAGTCCGCCGAGGAGAGCTGCGCACATCGCCACCACGAGGCGGCGAACCGTCGAACGCGTCACAGCGTTGCGCCGAGCTGAGCCAGTGTCGCCGTCGCTATCGGCACATCGAGGGGGTTGAAGCTGGGGTTGATCTCGAGCGCTGTCGACAGTTCGGTTCGGGCATCGTCCACATGTCCGAGCGACACCTGGATCATCCCTTTGTGAAAGTGGAAGAGCGCGTTCTTGATGCCCGGCTGCATCGCCTGCTCGACCGCTCGCAGCGCCTCGGTGTCTCGTCCGTTCTTGTGCAGGGCCCAGGCGTACGCGTCGTACATGACAGCGAAGGGTCGGGTCACGATGCCTTTCTCGGCGTTGCTGAGGGCCAGCGCCGGATCGCCGTGGTCGGCATAGAAGAGCGACGGCGCCGAGTCGGGCGCAACTCCATTGGCCTCGAACAGTTGTTGCGTCGTGCCGAAGATTGCGTACTGCTTGTCGGCCTCGGCGGTGCGACCCAGCGACTGCAGCAGCTCGCCATACTCGATCAGATAGCTCGGCTCGGGCGTTCGCAGGACCACGGTGGCGTAGTCGTCGAGTGCCGTGAGACTCTGCCCCAATGCGGCCTCGGCCTTGGCCTTACCGGCGAGCGCCGCCGAATCGCCGGGCGAAGCCTCGAGCGCTGAGCGGTAGTAGGTCAGCGCGCCGTTGATGTCGCCGCTGTTGAAATCGAGCTCGCCGAGGTAGAACATGGCGAACGCTCTGTCGGCACCGGTGGGAGCGTCGTTCAGCGCTTGCGTCATCAGCGTGCGGGCTTGATCGAGGTCGCCGCGCAGTTCCCACGAGTAGGACGCACGTGACAACGATGACGTGTCGGGCGAGAGGTTGACCATCTTCTGCACGTCCGCGAACGCTGCTGAATAATCCCCCAGTTGCGTCTCGGCGTCGCTGAGCGCTCCGTAGAGGATGGTGCTGTAACCGTTGATCGCCAGACCTTGATTGGCATAGACCTTCGCAGCTGCGAAGTCGTGGCGTGCGTTGGCGAGAGCCGCCAGACCCGCGTACGCCAGAAAGTTGTCATCGGTGTTGATGGCCAGCGAGGTCTTCAGCGCTCCTTCGGCACGCGGGTAGAAGTCGGAGTTGAC
>JBDTYA010000093.1:0-32144 GCA_040005915.1 Ilumatobacteraceae bacterium | reverse complement strand
AGATCGGCATTCTCTGTCCTCCTCGCCTGAGATTACCGTACTCGCGACGGCGCAGTTGGACGCATGCCGAACAGGGCACTACCGAGGCGAACGCGAGTCGACCCCTCCTGCACAGCGACGACGAAATCATCGCTCATCCCCATCGAACACGTGGGTAGGCCGAGAGTGTCGCACAGGGCGCGGACCGACCGGAAGCCGAGACGTGCCGCCTCGGGCCCGCCCGTCGTCGGACCGACCGTCATGAGGCCGTCGACGACCAGGCCGGCATCCGTTGCCCGGCCGACCAGGGACTCGGCTTCGGCCGCAACGCAACCGCCTTTGCCTTCCGCACCCGAGGTGTTGACCTGCACGAGCACACGGGCCCCCGGCACCCGCTTGGCCAACTCGGTGACCAGTGCCGGCCTGTCGACGGTCTCGTACACGTCGACGAGCGAGGCGATCTGACGGACCTTGTTGGTCTGCAACTGGCCGATGAAATGGACGGCGACACCGAACGTGGCGACAGCGAACTTGGCCACGACCTCTTGCGCATAGTTCTCGCCGACCGCGGTGAACCCGGCATCGGCCGCGAGCTGCACGATCGCCCCAGGATGACCCTTGGTGACGGCGAGCACCTCGACATCTGGACCGCCGGCCTCGATCAGCTGTTGGCGGACACGGTGCAATCGCTCGGCGACCTCGCCGAGCTGATTCACTTCAGGAAGGAGGGCACATCGAAATCGTCGTCGCCGTCGTCGAGCGGGTCCTCCGGCTGATCGGCGAACAGATCCTTCAACGAAGCCGTGGGCTTGTCGGTGGTCTTGCCGCCAGGACGTGGTGTCGTCGCGCCGCTGTCCCAACGATCGAAGCCGGCGGCGATGACCGTGACCTTCACCTCGTCGCCGAGCTCGTCGTCGATGACGGTGCCGAAGATGATGTTGGCATCCTGATGGGCGACAGCATGGATGATCTCGGCGGCGGCGTTCATCTCGAACAGCGACATCCCCGACGGACCGGTGATGTTGAGCAGGATGCCACGGGCCCCGTCGATGGCGGCCTCGAGCAGCGGGCTGGAGATCGCCGCCTTCGCCGCGGTGACGGCGCGGTTCTCGCCACTGGCCTGGCCGATGCCCATCAACGCCGAGCCGGCACTGCTGAGGATCATCTTGACGTCGGCGAAGTCGGTGTTGATGAGGCCCGGCGTCGTGATGAGGTTGGTGATGCCGGAGACGCCTTGCAGCAGCACTTCGTCGGCCATCTTGAACGCGTTGAGCACGCTCGTCTTCTCGTTGGCGACGGTGAGCAGTCGATCGTTGGGGATGACGATGAGCGTGTCGACTTTTTCCTTGAGTCGTTGCACACCGGCGTCGGCCTGTACCGAGCGGCGCCGGCCTTCGAAGCTGAACGGACGGGTGACGACACCGATGGCCAACGCGCCGATGCTGCGCGCCAGTTCGGCGATGATGGGGGCAGCGCCGGTGCCGGTGCCGCCGCCTTCGCCCGCCGTGATGAACACCATGTCGGCGCCCTTGATGACTTCTTCGATCTCTTCGCGGTGTGACTCTGCTGCATTGCGCCCGACGTCGGGATCGCTACCCGCGCCCAATCCCCGCGTGAGGTCGCGACCGATGTCGAGCTTGACGTCGGCATCGCTCATGAGGAGTGCCTGCGCGTCGGTGTTCACTGCGACGAACTCGACACCTTTCAGGCCGGCGTCGATCATTCGGTTCACGGCGTTGACGCCACCGCCACCGACGCCGATCACCTTGATGACCGCGAGATAATTTTGAGGTGCGCCTGCCATCAGGGAAGCCTCCGAAGTGCTGGTTGTCGAATGGATTGAGGCATGTCAAGGCCCGTTTCGTCAAGTCTCGCACGTCGGAGGCCAGAAGCGGTGGACATCGTGAGGTTCAGCACTTCGTAGAGGCGATCTCGGTGGTCGAGACGTCGAGCGCACAGATCCCGTCCAGCCCGCCGCGTACCGCCGAGAGCAGGCGTACCAGCTTGCCCGACAGGTCCGCCGCCGGGCCGAGCTGCACTGCGATCTTGTCGCCGATCTGCATCGTCAGGTCACCGGCGGTTGCATCAACCCCGATAGACCTGGTCAGCGCCCTGATTTCGGGCGGTAGGGCGATGGTCAGCTGGGCCGCCGAGGCGAACGGCCGGCCGGCGAACTGACCGCGTTCGACATCGGGGTTGGCCCCGGTGACGAGCATGTAATCGATGGGAACGCCGTCGACGACATCCAACACGCGACCGTCGCGGTCGATCACGCGGAACTTGCCATCCGAGCCGGAGAACGTGGCGATCGGCTTTCGTTCGCGAATGTCGACGAACACCCGGTGTGGGAACTGGGTAGAGACTCGGGCCGATTCCACCCAGGCGATGCCCTCGAGCTGGCGTTCGATCTGGCGGGTGTCGACCAGAAGGATCGCCTCGCCGCGCAGCTTGTCGACGATGGACGAGAGCTGCTGCGGATCGGTGTAGACCGCACCCTGCACGTCGACCGTGCGCACGTCGAACAACGATGACGCAAGGATGGCGACTGCGCCGACGAGAACGAGGAGGATCGCTGCCGCGATCGCCACCCAGATCAGCCGCTTGCGTCCCTTCGCGCGCCGAACCGCGATACGCCGGGCGCGCACCCGCGGGTCCATCGAGCCCGAGGACCGTGCCGGCAGCGCCTCGATGCTGCCGCTCTCGTCGAGGTCCTTGATGATGATGGTCGAACGGCCGCCGGTGTCGTCGACCTCGGCGGTGTGCACCTCGCGCAGCCGGGAGCCGGACTCCTCGTCGAGGTACAGCGCGTCGGGGCGACCGTCATCGCCGATCACGATCACCTTGCGCTCGGAGTTCGCCTCGGCCGTCTCGGCCTCGGGTTCGACAGCGGCCCGGATCTCCGGCGTCAGGGCGACGGTGTTGGCCGACGTCAGCGAATCGGTGATCTCCGCGGGCTCGGTCCTGTCGAGCCCCTCCGTGAGGTTCGTGACGTTTCCGTCTGTTGCATCGGCGTTGTCTCCGAGGCCCAACATGCGATCGATCGACGGGTCGTCGAAGTCGATCGCCTCGGCGTCCTCTGCGGAGAACGCGGCGAGCAACTCCTCCAGGACGACGTCGGGCACGTCCTCGTGCCCGGGACTGCGCGACTCCGGTGGCTCCGGCTTCTCGGGGCTCTCAGCCACGGCCCGAGCTCTCGGGTCGTAGTGGGCTCTCGGCAAACCCGACGAGACGGACTTCGCTGCGCAGCTCGAAACCGGTGTCGGTCGCCACGCGCTCGCGCACGCGATCGATGACGGCCTTCACGTCGGCCGCGGTGGCGCCGTCGCCGGCCTGGATGAAGTTGGCGTGCTTGTCGGAGACGAACGCGCCGCCGATCCTGAAGCCGCGGAGGCCGACACGATCGATCAGTTCGCCCGCCGACAGCTCGCCGGGGATCGGGTTGACGAAGACCGAGCCTGCGTTCTGCCCGCCCGGTTGATTCTCCCGGCGCCAGCGGACTATCTCGGCGATCTCGCGCTCGGACTGGGCGACGTCTCCGGGAGCCAACGACAGGTGGGCGGTCAACACGATCTCGTGATCGACGAGGTTCGAGCCACGGAACCTGAGACCGAGCGACTCGGCGGGGCGCCAGCTCGAATCCCTGGCGCGCAGATCGAAGACCTCGGCGCGTACGAGGCAGGCGGCGATGTCGGAGCCGTGGCCACCGGCGTTCATCCGTACTGCACCGCCGATCGAGCCCGGCACGCCGACTGCCCACTCGAATCCGCGCAGCCCCACCGCAGCAGTTCGGCGGGCGAGCACGGGTAGGGCGACCGCCGAGCCGGCGACGACGTCGTGGCCGGTCACCTCGATGCCGTCGGCCCACTCGGCCAGGCTCAACGCGACACCGGCGAAACCGGCATCGGCAACCAGCAGATTGCTGCCGCGGCCGACCACCAGAACCGGCAGGTCGTGCGCGGCGATCACATCGGCGACCTCGTGCAACTCGGCCATCGATCGCGGGCTGACGAAGATCGCCGCCGCCCCGCCGACGCGATAGGTGGTCAGCGGACCGAGCGGCTCGTTGGTACGGCCGAGGGGCCCGAGGTCGTCCATCGCGGAGCGCAGGCGGTCGTCGATGCTCAACTCGCGTCCACCCTCAGCTCGGCCCGGCGTTGCTGCACCTCGTCGGGCAGCGTTGCGATGTCGCCGCAGCCCATCGAGATGCACACATCGCCGTCGCGCAGCTCCTTGGCGAGGTAGTCGACGAGGTCGGCGCGGCGCGGCATCCAGGCCAGACGGGTGGCCGGGTGGGCATCGAGCACGGCGTTGACGACGAGCTTGCCCGTGACCCCCGGGATCGGGGTGGTGCCCGACGCGTAGATGTCGGTCAGCACCACGAGATCGGCGTCGACGAATGCGTCACGGTACGCGGGCGACATGGTGGCCATGCGATTGAAACGATTGGGTTGGAACACCGCGACCACGCGACGCCAGCCGTCGCCGCTCGATCGGGCGGCCGAGAGCACGGCGCTGATCTCGCTGGGGAGATGGGCGTAGTCGTCGACAAGGGCTGCGCCGCCGTCGACGCCGCGAATGTCGAAACGGCGGGCCACTCCGCCGAACTTGGCGAGGGCCAGCGCGGCAACCCCGAAGTCGATCCCGACCGCGCCCGCCATGGCCACTGCGCCCAGCGCGTTGCGCACGTTGTGGATGCCACGCAACGGAAGTTCGACGGTGCCGAGCGCCTCACCGCGATGGGTCACGGTGAACGAGTTCGACCCGTGATCGGAGCTGATGTCGACGGCCCGGTACTCGGCGGCCGCCGAGGTTCCGTAGGTGATCGCACCGTGCCGGGCAGCCAGCTCGGCGCAGACAGGATCGTCGATGCACAACACCTTCGGACCCGCTGTCTGGGCGAGGTACCGATCGAAGCTGGCGACGATCGCGTCCTCTGTGCCGAAGAAGTCGAGGTGGTCGACCTCCACGTTCAACAGGATGGTTCCGAACAACGGCAGCTCGAGATGTGTACCGTCGCTCTCGTCGGCCTCGACGACCAGCCACTCGCCCTCGGTCCACTGCGCGCCCGTGCCCATGTCGGTGACGTCGCCCCCGACGATGAACGACGGTCGCAGGCCGGCCGCGGCGAGTATCAGCATCAGCATCGACGTGGTCGTGGTCTTGCCGTGGGTTCCCGCCACACCGAGCGACTTGGCCTGTGCGCAGATCGACGACAGCATCCCGGCGCGGGTCAGCACTGTGATGCCTGTGCGAGCTGCCTCGTCGAGCTCGATGTTGCGGACCGGCACGGCCGTCGAGGCGGTGACGGCGGCGCAACCGGCGACGTGGCGACGATCGTGGCCGACGTACACCTCGACACCCGCCGCACGCACGCGCTCGAGCACCGGTCGGTCGCGCAGATCGCTCCCACTGACGTGATGCCCCATCTCGGCCAGCACGATCGCGATCGCGCTCATTCCAGGCCCGCCGACCCCGACGACGTGCAGCCGTTGGGGCGTCGAGAGATCGAGTGGGACCTGCGGTACGCCGGTCATGAAGCAGCCACCTTCTCCACCAACTCGGCCAATGCTCCCCTGCGATGATTCGCGCCCGCAGCGAACGCTGCGCTGGCCATGCCGGCCAACTTGGCCGGGTTCGAGATCAGTTCGGTGATCTCGGCGACGAGCCGGTCGGCGGTGAGGTCACGCTCTTCGAGCATCACCGCTGCACCCTCGTCACTGAGCCGTCGGGCGTTGTCGACCTGGTGGTTCTCGGCGGCGCCCGGCCAGGGCACCATCACCGAAGGAACCCCCACGGTGGCCAACTCGGCGACGGTCGCTGCCCCGGCCCGGGTCACCATCAGGTCTGCTGCGGCATAGACGAGCGGCATTCGGTCCTCGTATCCAACCACTCGGTACATGATGCCCTGACCGGCATCCCGACCGGGCGCGGCACCAGCCAGGTTGCGCTCGCCCACGACGTGGAACACCGCCAGATCCTTTCGGTCGGCAAGCTTGCCGACCACCTGCGAGACGACCTCGTTGAGCCGTCCGGCACCGAGAGAGCCGCCGAACACGGCGATCACGAAACGGTCGAGCGGCAGGCCGAGTTGGGCACGCCCTGCGTCGCGGTCGCGGGTGCGGTCGATCGCGATCACTTCCTGCCGGACGGGCGCCCCGGTCAGCGTTGCGCGCGGCAACGTCGAGCCTTCGTAGGCCACGGCGCAAGCCGCAGCGCGCCGGGCGAACAGCTTCGACACCAGACCCGGCCGGTGGTCGTAGCTGACGACCACGACGGGGACACGACGCAACATCGCCGCCGCCGTAGCCGGGAAGCTGGCGTACCCGCCGACGTTGACGACCACTTCGGGCGACAGCTTGCCGATCAACCTCCAACCCTCCCAGGTCGAGCGGATCAGTCTCGGGAAGAACGCCAGGTTCCGTATCGACAGCGAGCGCTGCAGGCCGGAGACGTCGAGCAGCGAGTGCTCGTAGCCGGTGGGTGGCAGCAGGCGGGACTCCACGCCGCGCCTCGTACCGATGTAGTGGATCGAAGCGTGCGGATGACCGCGGGCGACGAGCGCATCTGCGACGGCCAAAGCGGCGAGCACATGCCCCGCGGTACCACCACCGGTCACCACGGCGAAGGTCCCGCCGGAGCTGGTCATGATGCAGTCACCTCACGTTGCGAGCCACGTTGAGCAGCAGCCCGGCCGCGGTCATCGTGACGAACAGGGAACTGCCGCCTGCCGAGAAGAACGGAAGCGTCAGCCCGGTGACCGGCATCATCCCGGTCACGCCGCCCACATTGATGATCGTCTGAACGACGAACCAGATGACGATGCCTCCGGCCAGCAGGCTGGCGAACCGATCCTGTGTTGCGAGGGCCACCTGCACGCCCGCGTAGGCGAGGATCAGGAACCCACCGAGAACAGCGATCACGCCGATCATCCCCAACTCCTCGGCGACGACGGCGAAGATGAAGTCGCTGTGAGCGAGAGGCAGGAAGTCGCCCAGCTTGTTCTTGCCCTGGCCGACACCCTCACCGGCGAATCCGCCATTGGCAAGAGCGATCATCGCCTGATACGTCTGATAGCTGAGGTGATCCTTGTGCGCGGCGATGTCGAGGAACGCAGTGAACCTGGCCTGGCGACGTGGGCTCGAGACGACGAAGCCGAGGGCGCCGACAGCACCCATGGCGCCGGCCGCAGCCATCGGCCGCAGCGGCGCACCCGCGATGAACGCAACGACGAACACGATCGACGCCAACACGATGGCCGAGCCGAGGTCGCTCTGCAGCAGGCACAACCCGCTGCCCACGATCGCGACCAACATCACGGGCACCAACGTGCGGTGCGGGTCGGCCATCTCGTCGCGGCGCTTCGCCAACAGGTTGGCGCAGTACAGCAGCACCGACAGCTTGAGGAACTCCGACGGCTGGAGGGAGAACGGGCCGATCGCAATCCACGCGTTGGCATCGTTGACCCGGTCGCCGATCCCGGGGATGAACGGCAGCAACATCATCCCGTACGACACGATGAGGCCGGGCAGCACGAGGCGGCGCCAGAAGTGATACGGCACGCGCATCCCGATGTACAGGCCGACTGCGCCGAGTGCGGCCCACATCACCTGCTTGTTGAAGATCCGGTACGGCGAGAAGCCTTGGTGGAACTGGTTGATCGACGACGCCGACAGCACCATCACCAGACCGAGCATCACGAACACCGCGACGACGACTGCGATCGCGTAGAACGCAACGGTCGGCGGTGCGGCAGGCTTCGACGACATGCGTCGCGTCGGGTGGCGGCGGAGCGCCGCGGCGCGTTCGAGGGCTTGCCTGCGGCGGTCACCGATGATGGTCGTCGAGGAGCTCATCGTGCTCCGTCCTCGAAGTATTGGTGTACCAGTCGCTTGAAATCGTCGCCGCGCGCCGGGTAGCCGCCGTCGGGATACCAGTCGAAGCTGGCGCATGCGGGAGACAGCAGCACCGTGTCGCCCGGTGCCGCGAGGCCGGCCGCCGCGGCAACCGCAGCGCCCATCGACGAGGCCTCGACGACCCGGCACCATGGGGAGAACGCCTCACTGATGATCGGCGCTGCTTCACCGAGCGCTACCACGGCCTTCACCCGGTCGTGCTCGGCCGCAAGGCCGGCGAGGTCGAGGCCCTTGTTACGCCCGCCGGCGAGGAGGATCACCTTGTGGAATCCGCGGATCGCAGTGATGGCGGCGTGCGGTGTCGTGGCCTTCGAGTCGTTGTACCAACGCGACCCGGCGAACTCGCCGAGCGGCTCGATGCGGTGCGGAGGGTGCTCGAACGTGGCCAACGCCTCGGCCACTGCGGCAGGAGAGGCGAGACCTGACTCGATCGAGATCGCCGCGGCGGCGAGGGCATTGGTGACGTCGTGGGGTAGGTCGCGGGTCATCGTCGTCCGCTCGGCGATCGCGCCCGCGGGACCGGTCAACGCCGACCCGACCAGCCGGTAATCGGCCGCGTCGCCGCCGAACGTGCAATGACGCCCTGCGGCTTCGGCGAGGTTGCGCATGACGATGGGATCGAGTGCGAAACCGACTGCGACATCGCCGGTGCGGTTGTGGCGCCACATGCGCGCCTTGGCCTGCTCGTATGCCTGCATCGACGCGTGCCAGTTCTGGTGGTCGGGCGCCAGGTTCAACCACACCGAGGCCTCGCTGCGGAAGTGGTCGATCCAGTTCAACCGGAAGCTGCTGCACTCGACGACGAACGCGTCGACGTCGCTGTCGAGCGCGCCGATCAGCGGCAGCTCGGTGTTGCCGACAGCAGCCACCTTCAGCCCGGCGCAGCGCAGCATCGCCGCGGCCATCATCGTCGTGGTCGTCTTGCCGTCGGTACCCGTGACGGCCAGCATCGGCCGTGGGCCGCCGATGCGCTGCTGCTCCCACTCGTAGGCGAGGTCGATCTCGGTGCGGATCGGCTTGCCGTGGCGATCGGCGGCGACAACCACGGCATGTGTTTCCGGCACACCTGGCGCAGGGCAGATCAGGTCGCTCGCCGCGACCATCTCGTCGAGCAAGGCGGCGTCGGGTCGGGCGACCAACTCTGCGCCGACGGCGCGCGCTGCGGCGGCCTTCGAGTCGTTCGGGGCGTCGTCGGCGACCAGCACACGGATGCCGCGCTCGTGCAGCGCCCGCGCCACCGCTTCACCCGAGATGGCCATGCCGTACACCAGGGCGGTCGTCGTCACCGGCGGAACTCCAGGCGGGTGAAGTCGCCGATGTAGATGGCCAATGCGGTCGCCACGCAGATGCCGGCGATCAGCCAGAAACGGATGATGACCGTGGTCTCCGGCCAGCCCAGCAGCTCGAAGTGGTGGTGGATCGGCGACATCTTCAACAGCCGGCGCTTGCGGCCGGAGGCCTTGAACACACCCATCTGCACCGCGACCGAGCCTGCTTCGAACACGTTGATGCCGCAGATCAGCACGAGCAGGATCTGAGTGTCGGTCGTCAGCGCCAACAATGCGAGCGCTGTGCCGATCCCGAGCGCGCCGACGTCGCCCATGATGATCCGCGCCGGTGCCGCGTTGAACCACAGGAAACCTCCACACGCACCCGCGAAGGCGGCCGCCATCGCAGCGAGGTCGAGCGGGTTGACCACGCCCTTACCAGCCAGCGAGCTGGTGGTGACGCCGTAGATCTCCGGGTTACGGAACGCCCAGTAGGCGATGATGGTGAAGGCCAGGAACGCCAGCAGCCCGGCGCCCGCGGCAAGGCCATCGAGACCGTCGGTGACGTTGACCGCGTTCGATGTGCTCCAGATGGTGACACCCGCGAACACGACCCAGACCGGCCAGGGCACGTGCCAGCCCGGCCAGTTGTAACGGGTGAAGGAGATCGTCTCGCTGACGCCCGTCGCGGTCACCAGCCACCAGGCGATGCCCATCGAGATGGCCAGGGTGACGTAGCTCTTCTTCTTCCAGAAGATGCCACGGTTGTGCTTCTTGTTGATCTTGATGTAGTCGTCGAGGAAGCCGATCGCCGAAAGCACCAGGATCCCGACCCAGGCGATGGCGGCCTGGTTGGAGAAGACCAGTCCGTGACGGAAGTGGGCGACGACCCACCCGAAGAATGCGGACACCACGATGGCCAGACCGCCCATCGTGGGCGTGCCTTGCTTGTGCATGTGGTGGTCGGGGCCGCGGTCCTCCTTGCCGAGGATCGGTTGACCCTTTCCTCTGTTCCGGAAAAAGGTGATGAGGTAACGCGTGCCTGCCAGCGAGGCCAGCATCGCGCACGCTCCGGCGATCATGACCGCGATCATCCGATCGCCTCCAGGATCTCCCGGGCGACGGCTCGATCGTCGAAGTCGAGCACCTGGTCGCCGATGGTCTGCGTCGGTTCGTGGCCTTTTCCGGCGATCAGGACGACGTCTCCCGAATGCGCCCGGCGTATGGCGATCTCTATGGCCCGGCGGCGATCTGGTTCCATCACAACGCGGCCACGGTAGTCCGGGGGTACCCCCTCCATCGTGGCATTGATGATCTGCAACGGGTCTTCTGACCGCGGGTTGTCGGAGGTGATGACCACATGATCGGCCGACGTCGCTGCAACCGCACCCATCATCGGGCGCTTCTCGCGGTCCCGGTCACCGCCGCATCCGAACACGACGATCACCGATGCCCCACCGGCAGCGCGGCGCGCCGCATCGATCGCCTTGTCGAGCCCGTCCGGTGTGTGCGCGTAGTCGACGATCACTGCAAACGGTTGGCCGGCGATGACCGCTTCGAAGCGTCCCGGCACGACCGGTGTGCGACGCAATCCTTCGGCGATCGTCGTCGGTTCGATGCCGACGCGGGCGCATGCGGTGGCCGCGGCGAGGCTGTTCATCACGTTGAAGTCCCCACCGATCGGCACCTCGATCCGTCGACCGCGCCACGTGTAGCCGTGGTCCGTCGCCGAGACCTGCACGTCTAGAACGTCGCTGAGGCTGTAGGCCTCCGTCGGTATCGACTGCACGTCCATCAGCAGCTGTCCGTGGGGATCGTCGACATTGACGACACCGACGTCCGACAGCTCGGGCTGGAACAGCAGTGCCTTCGCTGCGAAGTAGCGCTCCTGGGTCCCGTGCAGATCGAGATGGTCGCGGCCGAGGTTGGTGAAAACGGCGATGTCGAAACGGCATCCGGCTACCCGATTCAGTGCGAGAGCATGCGATGACACCTCCATCACGACGTCGGTGACACCCTGCTCGACGAACGCCGCAAGTCGAGCCTGCAGCTCGGGAGACTCGGGCGTCGTGTGTGCTCCTGTCAACGTCCCGATCGTGCCGCAGCGCCTTCCGGCAGCGTCGAGGATCGAGGCGACCAGGCTCGTCGTGGTGGTCTTGCCGTTGGTGCCGGTGACACCGATCATCCTCAGCGAGCGACTGGGATGGTCGAAGAAGCTCGCCGCCAGCCAGCCCATCGCCCGCCGCGCATCAGGGACGACGACCTGCGGCAGATCGATGTCGAGGCGGTGGTCGACGAGCAGTGCGACAGCGCCGGCATCGCGGGCGCCGGCGGCGAATTCGTGACCGTCGGCAAGCGCCCCGGGCAGGCAGCAGAACAGCGAGCCGGCGCGCACCTGTCGTGAGTCGAATTCCACCGAGCCGATTGCTACGTCGTCACCGAGCAGTCCGATCTGACCGAGGCCCGCCTGGTCGACCACCTCGCGAAGCATGCGAGACATCGCCCGTCACCCCGCGCTGTCTTGGCAGCCGCTGTCGTTCGGTGTCGGGCTGACGCGCAGCTCGTGCATTGCCAGGGTGGCGAGCGTCGAGAACAGCGGTCCGGCGGCCGTCCCTCCGAGGTGATCCTGATTGGATGGGTCCGGCCGGTCGATCGAGACGAGAATCGTGACCTGCGGGTTGTCAGCCGGGAAGTAGCCGACGAAGGTCGAGAAGTACTCCTTCGAGCCATCGTTGCCCTGATAATCGCTGTTCGCCGGGACGATGTTGGTGCTGATCGGCTTGTCGGGCGAACCCTTGGCGGCTTGCGCTTTCTGAGCGGCTGTCTCCGCGGCATCGACGGTTGGCTTCAGCAGGGCAGTACCGGTCTTGCCGGCGACCGACATGCCCGGAACCTTGGCGTACTTGGCCGTGCCGTAGCACACGACGTCCTTCATCATCGATGTCATTGTGGCGGCGGTCTGCGGCGTCACGACCTCATGCGAGGGCGAAGGCGGCGCGTCGTGGGTCTGACCCTTGGCATCGATCGTCGACAGCACGAGGCGGGGCGCCACGTACACACCGCCGTTGGCGATGGTGTTGACTGCTGCGACCATCTGCAGCGAGGTGGCCGCGTAGCCATATCCGTAACGCGGCGTGACCTTCTCGGTCGCCTGCCAATCAGCGGCCGGCTTCATGATCCCGGAGCTCTCGTCGGGAAGGCCGAGCCCGGTCGTCGAACCGAAACCGAACTTGTTGAGGTAGTCGCCGAACTTCAATGTGCCGAGAGGGTCCGTGATCAACACGGTGCCGATGTTCGACGAGTGCACGATGATGTCGCGCAAGCTCATCTGTTCGTCGTTGTGCGGCTCGGCGTCGCGGATCTTGAACTTCCACTTCTCGTCGCTCTTGTTGACAGGGCGATAGACGAGGTAGCCGGGGACGTTGATGGTGGTCTCCGGCGTGGCCAGGCCCTCGTTGACCGCGGCCGACAGGCTGAACACCTTGGCCACGGATCCCGGTTCGTGCGCATCCGTGGCCGCGAGGTTGGCCGACGTCACCTCGGCCGTGCCATCGGCAGTGCGGCGAACGTTGGCGCTGGCGTAGATGTCGCCGGTCTTGACCCCGTACACGATTGCGGTTCCACCAACGGCCGTCAATGCCTCGACGCGGTCCTTCAACGCCTTCTCGACCTCGTACTGCAAGCCGCGGTCGAGGGTCAGGACGATGTCGGAGCCGGGCACCGGTGCGACCGTCTCGTCGCCACCGGCGATCGTGCGGAACTCGCGGTCGTGTTCCTGCGACTGCTCGCCATCGACACCCTTGAGGATGTCGTTGTACTCCTTCTCGAGGCCACCGGTTCCTTGGAGATCCGGATCGGTGCGACCGACGACGCTGCGACCGACGTCGCCGTCAGGCAGGATCCGCTTGTCCTCGCTGAGCGATGAGATGCCGGCTAGACCGAGCGCGGAGATCGTCTGTGCCAGCTGAGGGTCGATCTGGCGAGCGACATAGACGAACGAGTTCTTCTTGAGCGTGAACGCCTCCGTCAGCGAGACCTGCTTGTCGGCCGGCAGTTGCAGCAGAGCGGTCAAGGTGCGGACGGTGCCGGCCGGGTCGAGCACCAACTTCGGGTTGGCAGTGATGGTTCGCGCCGGGACCGACAGCGCCAGGTCTGCGCCATCGCGATCGAAGATCGTGCCGCGGTGGGCCTTCAGCCGCTGCTGGGTCGTGCTCTGAGATTTACCGGCGGAACGAAGTGCGTCCGCCTGGACCGTCTGCAACAGAGTGACGCGTGCCAGCACCGCCAAGAACAGCAACGCAGCGATCACGAACACCGCGACAAGGCGCCGCGACGACTGACCGGCCTTGTAGATGCGGCTGCGACGCTGTGGGATGGCGCGTTTGCGGAACGTGTTTGCGTTGCCCGGCCGCTGCGCACGGGCCCGTGCCCGACGCCTGGGCGGCGCGGCCGCCACCGCGCGACGCGGTGTGTTGGGGGGAAGGCGGCGGGCGTGCTTCGGAGCGTCACGCTTGGGCGTATCCCGCACAGACCTGAGCGGCGCGGGCGGATGCCGAGGCAAGGGACCTCGCGCTGTGGGGCGCGGTTCGAGTGGACGACGAGTCGGTACCGGAGGCACTCGCCTACCCACCTCGACCGCGGCGCCCCGTTGCCGGTGGTGACTGCGCGAACGAGCCTGCTGATTCACGTCCCTCATGATGTGGTGCCTTACCCGCCCGCGACTGACTTGACGATCTTGAACTCCTCGAACACCGGGTCCTGCACGTCGGCGCCCGGATCGAACACGCCGCCGGCGCTCTGCTGCACCTCTGCGACCAGTTCGGGCGAGATGTCGACGAACTCCGACTTGCCTCCCGAGGTCATGCCGAGCGCTGAACCGCTCGCGGCCAGCCGGGCGGGTGAGCGGAGCTCGGCACGCTGGCTACGAAGCTCGTTGAAGTCGTTGCGGGCATTGCGGATCTGGCGATCGACCTGATCGAGTTCGACCTGACGCCTGGCGAGCTGCGTCTGGAACGCAGCGGCGCCCAGCATCATCGACGAGGCAAAGAATGCGGCGAACGCGACGAGCCGCGCCGTGCGACGACGCCGCGGCACGACCTTCAGCTGCGTGCGCGGCGAACTGGTGATGCCGACGGTCGAGCGAATCATCGGTCGAGCCATCACGCCGCCGTCGGAATGCACGCGATCGCGTGCGATCCCCTGCCGCTCGATTCCGTGACGCTCGATTCCGTGTCGTTCGGCTCGTAGTGCGCTGGCCATTGGTCAACCCACCGAGCCGCGATGTGGCGTATCGGCGATGCGCTCGACGACGCGCAACCGGGCACTGGAGGCGCGACGGTTCGCGTCCTGCTCGGTCGCTCTCGGCGTCCGCGGGATCCCTCGCACGATGCGAACCGTTTGCACCGCGTCGCAAACACATGGCAGCTCGGGAGGACACTCGCATCCACCGGTCACGGCCAGCCGCATGCGCTCCTTGACGATCCGATCCTCACCGCTGTGATACGACAGCACGGCGATTCGACCTCCGGTGTCGGTCCTGGCGATCGCTGCATCGATGGCCGGCGCCAACGCGTCGAGCTCGCCGTTCACTTCGATGCGGATCGCCTGGAACGTGCGCTTGGCGGGGTGTCCGCCGGTTCGCCGGGCGGGCGCGGGGATTGCCGCAACGACTATCGCAGCCAGCTCGGTCGTGGTCTCGATCGGACGAGACGCCGCGATGGCGTTGGCGATCCGTCGGGCAAAGCGCTCGTCGCCGTACTGCTGCAACACGCGTGCCAGTTCGTCGACCGGGTAGCCGTTGACCACATCGGCCGCAGTCCATGCCTGGGTGCGATCCATGCGCATGTCGAGGTCGGCCTCGTTGCGATACGAGAACCCCCGGTCTGCCTCGTCGAGCTGTGGCGAGCTGACACCGAGATCGAAGATGGCACCGGAGAGACTGTCTACTGAGAATGCTTCCATGGCGGCTTCTAGGCGGTCGAATCGACAGTGCTGGGTCATCAGCCGATCTCCGAAACGAGCCAACCGCCTTCTGGCGGCGAGCAGTGCGACGTCATCGCGATCGAGTCCGAGGATCCTGAGCCGCTCGTTGCCTTCCAGCAGCCGCTCGGCATGTCCTCCGCCGCCGAGCGTTGCGTCCAGCACGACCCCGGGAGGAACCGTTTCGAACACCTTGGCGATCTCATCGACCATCACCGGAAGGTGAAGGAACGACTCGGTCATCGCACACCATCGCAATCTCGTTCGCTCATCTGCAGTCCTCCGGTCCGCGGGTGTCGCCGGGATGTCTCCCCGGTCAAACGAGACGGAAGCGGGCGGAGTAGGGGCTGTCCATCTTGCAGGCCGGAGGACTGCAGATGAGCGAACGGATCGGATGATCCGTTTCGTTGGTCAATTCGTTGCCTTGCTCCTTTCAGTCGTGTTGTTTCGGTCAGTCGTGTTGTTTCGGTCAGTCGTGTTGTTTCGGTCATCGATGCCACTCACGCCGGGTCTCCGGCGATGTCGTCGGTGCCCTCTGCGTCGATTCGGGCATACCGCTCCGGTGACCAGATCTCCAGCCGAATGAGGTTTCCCGCCACCACGACCTGGCTCTCGGGGGTCAGCTCGGCGTATTCGCGCAACTTCTCGTCGACGTTGACGCGCCCCTGCTTGTCGAGGGTCACCAACACGGCGCTGGAGGCGATCGCCCGTTGACGGTTGAGGGTCAGGTCGCCTCGCTCGACCTTGGCGATCAGCTCGCGGCCGAACTGCTCGAATGCCTCGGAGGGGACCACCTCGACGCACTTGTCGGTGCCCTTCACCAGGTAGCAGTGCTCGCCGAGGTGGGCGCGATAGGTCGCGGGCAGGGCCACCCGGCCCTTGTCGTCGAGTTGGCGCTCATGCGCCCCAACGAACATCACTCGCGCGTCACCACCCTTCGCAACTAGGTCGACCTGCCTCGACGCCGGAGAACGGGCGCTACGCCCGCGCTCCCCACTGGCCGCCATTATGTACCCCGAATCCCCCCAATGTCAACCATTCTTCCCCACATATACCCACAACGCGCCATCCCGACGTGCCGGCGAATGGGAATACCCCACCCCCGCCCCAGTGCGTTTGACGTTTGCAGCCCCTATACGGGGCGCCAGCTCACAAGCGCCTCGTCCGTCGGAGCGCGTTTGACGGCACCGGCCCCGCTACGGGGCGCCAGGTCACAAACGCCGGGCTACAGGTGCGAGAGGGCGGTGGTCAGTCTGGCGACGATGTCACCGGCCGTGGCCGGGCACGTACGAACGAGCGGTGCCAGCTCCTCGATCGACGGCGAGCCGGCCACCAAGGAGGCGACGACGTCGGGGCGCCATTGCAGGTGGACCATCGTCTGGAACCTGGCGGCATGGCGCGTGCGGCGCTGGGCGATGCCCACCAGCTTGGCGCCGCTGAGCATCACCTCGCCGGGCCCGGTACCGGCAAAGCAGACGTCGGCCGACCATCGTGTGTGGATCAAACGGCCGCGGTGGACCGAGGCGAGGGGCGAGAGGTCGGCGAGGGCACTGCGCCACAGCTCCCCCACCCACCACATCGCCTTGCCGACATCGTCGCTCCACAACTCGTCGCCGTCTGTCATCTCGAGGTCGAGCCAGACGAATTCGCCCGGCAACAGCAGGACTCCACCGCCTCCAGATCGGCGGCGGACGATCTCGACCCCCTGCAGGGCGGCTGCGTCGGCATCGACCGACTCCTGGCCCTGAGACGATCCCAGGACGAGGGCCGCCGAGTCGACGGTGAAGAAGCTCGCCAATCGCTCGTCGGCAGGCAGGTCCCGGCCATGGAAGGCCGCAGCGTCGCCGGCAACGTGTTGTATCCGCCACGAGGGCATCGTCAACTGGCGAGTGCCAGATACCGCTTCCATGCTTCGGGCACGCGATTGACCGAGACCGTTATCCAGGCCAGTTCCTTCGGGGCGCGCGGCGGACGCGCCAGGTTCATCCCGGCCTCGTCGGGGGTGCGGTCACGCTTGCGGAGGTTGCATGGACGGCACGCTGCGGCGACGTTCTCCCAGATGTGCTGACCGCCGCGCGACCTCGGCATGATGTGGTCGATGGAGTCGGCCAGTTCACCGCAGTACTGGCAACTGTGCTCGTCGCGCACGAACACCGCCCGACGCGACATGGCCGTGCGCCGGTGGTACGGAACCTTTACGACGTAGCGCAACCGGATGACGATGGGGTTGGGAACGGTCAGCGATTCGGAGTGGAGATGCGTGCCGTCGTCCTCGATGATGTCGGCCTTGTCGGCCAACACGAGACACGCCGCGCGGCGTGAGGGCACGACGGAGAGCGGCTCGTACGTTGCGTTCAAAACCAGCGCGCTCCTCATTGCTGCCGACCTTACCGACGCCTGCAGTCGGGCGAGAGCGAATTCGCACTCGCAGCCATCCGTATCAAGAAGCCAGCGATCGGTGAAGTCTGCACCACGAGAGGTAGTTCAGCACATCGACGCCCTCGACGCGGTGGTCAGCCGACCCGTATTGGGTCTGCAACCGGAACCTGATGTAGTCGGCCGGCGGGATGGGAAGGAACGGGCGACGCTTCCACCAACGTCGCGGCACCGCAACCCGGTACTGCCGCAATGCTGTGGGCCACAACCGCGGATGGGTTGCGATCGCTGTCGTGCAACGCAGAAGCGTCCCAGGATTCACTGCGGCTTGGGTGCCTTCGGATCAGTCGCCTTCGGCTCCTTCGGCAGACCGAGGACCATCTCGCCGATGATGTTGCGTTGGATCTGCGACGATCCGGCGTAGATCGTGCCGGCGCGGGCGTTGAGGAACGTACCGAACCAACTCCACGAACTGTTCGGCGCCCCGGCATCGTCGGTTTGGAACGCGGTCGACGGCCGTCTGCCCGTCGGCGTCATGGCATACGGGCCGAGAATGTCGAGCGACAGCTCGGTGACGATCTTGTGGTACTCGCTCCAGTACAGCTTCGAGATGGCGCCATCGGGGCCGGGCTGGTGGCCCTGCAGGAACTGGGTCAGGGTGCGCATGCCGTTGTACCGCATGATCTGCACCTTGCTGTAGCACCAGGCCAGCCGTTGGCGAATGTTGGGATCGCTGATCGCCCCGGTCTCCTTCGCCAGTAGCAACAGCCGGTCGAGCTCGGCCTGATAGCGGATGGGCACCGTCGCAGCGGCCTCGCCGCGTTCATAGCCGAGCAACGTCATCGCCACGGCCCAACCGTTGTTGACGCCGCCGACGACCTCGTCCTTCGGCGCTGTTGCGTCGGTGTAGAAGATCTCGTTGAACTCGCTCTCGCCGGAGATCATCTTGATCGGGCGGACCTCGATCCCCGGTTGACGCATGTCGACGAGGATGAACGAGATGCCCTTGTGCTTCGGCGCATCGGGATCGGTGCGAACGAGCGTGAAGATGTGGTCGGCGAGATGACCGGCCGATGTCCAGATCTTCTGGCCGTTGAGCACCCACTGATCGCCGTCGAGAACACCCCGCAGGCCAACATTCGACAGGTCGCTGCCGGCGTCCGGCTCGCTGTATCCCTGACACCACGTGTCGTCACCCGACAGGATGCGCGGCAGGTACCTGTCCTTCTGCTCGTCGGTGCCCCAACGCATCAATGTGTTGCCGAGCATCTGGATGCCGAACACATCGTTGGGACCACCGGTCGGCACGCCGGCCTTGGCGAACTCCTCGGCGATGATGACCTGCTCGAGAGCCGACAGGCCGGCGCCGCCGTACTCGGTGGGCCAGCCCGGCGCCAGGTACCCGGCGGTGAACAGCGTGGCGCGCCATTCGTGGACGAACGAGGTGAGGTCATCGCCTTCGAGGGAACCCATACCGCCCCACTCGGCCGGCAACTTCTCGGCGAGGAAGGCCTGCACCTTCTCGCGGTAGGCCTCTGCATCTGCGGAGTACGTAGGGCGCATGATCGTAGGTTACCCACCGGTAGCACCAGCAGATCAACCGGGCGACAACACTGCGATGAAGGCGGAGTATCAGTCGTGATGCCGCCTGGCCAGCGCTGCGGCACCGATCAGTGGAGCACGGGGACCCAACGTCGCCGGCATCACTTGAAAGCCGCTGATGAACGGCAACCTGGCGCGCTTGTCGAGCTCGTCCTGCGCAGCCCTGAAGAACGGCTCGCCGAAGCCCAGGGCGACGGATCCCCCGATCAGCGCCAGCTTGAGGTCGCACACGGCGCCGACCGAGGCCAGCGCCCTGCCGACCATCACCCCGGTGCGCTCGACGATGGCGATCTGCGCCCGTTGCGGCGGACGACCTGTCTCGGCTTCGATTGCCCGGCCGCTGCAATATGTCTCGAGGCAACCCTTACCGCCGCAGATGCACGGCCGGCCGTCGGGCTCGACGACGACATGCCCGATGTATCCGGCGCTTCCGACCCGTCCCTGCAGCAATTGGCCGCCGCTGACGACTGCCCCGCCCACACCTGTGCCCATGACCACGCCGATGAAATCGCTGACGCCGACGGCCCCACCGCACCACGCCTCGGCCAAAGCGAGAGCGCGCGCGTCGGTGTCGACGGCCACCGGGAGCTGCAGCAGTTCCTCGAGCTCGGCGGCGAGTGGGAACCGGCTCCAGCTTGGGATGTACAGCGGGGAGACCGTGCGCGTCGATGGATCGATGGGGCCTCCGCATCCGACACCACATCCGACCAGGTCGGTGGGTGCGGCGGCGACCACCCTGAGGATGAGTCGCGAAAGCGTCGGCCAGACATCGCGTGGCGGCGTCAGCAGGCGGTCGCGCACGAGGATCCGCCCGGACTCATCGACGACACCGGCTGCAAGCTTGGTGCCGCCGACATCGACGGCGAGATAGCAGCGAGTCACGCGGGAGACCGTAGCGTCCCGCCATTGCAATCCGCCGTGCGCCGTCTACCCTTCCTCCCGTGACGGCGATCCAGACTCCACCAACGCGTACCTTCGCATCGCTCTTCGACGCGATCACCAGCAACATCGCTCGCGTGGTTCAGGGCAAGAAAGACGCGATCGATCTCGCAGTTTCGTGTTTGCTCGCCGAAGGACACCTGCTCATCGAAGACGTGCCCGGTGTCGGCAAGACCAGCCTCGCCAAGGCGATGGCCGCTTCGGTCCATTGCACGTGGAAGCGCGTGCAGTTCACACCCGACCTGCTTCCGGCCGACCTCGTCGGCGTCAGCATCTTCCAGCGATCCAGCGAGTCGTTCGTGTTCCAGCGTGGCCCGCTGTTCGCGAACATCGTGTTGGCCGATGAGATCAACCGAGCCTCACCCAAGACCCAGTCAGCCTTGCTCGAAGCGATGGAAGAGCGACAGGTCAGTGCCGACGGTGCGAGCCACATGTTGCCCGAGCCTTTCATGGTCATCGCCACGCAGAACCCCGTCGAGCAGGAGGGCACCTATCGTCTTCCGGAGAGCCAACTCGACCGCTTCCTCATGCGCCTCTCGCTCGGCTACCCCGACCGCGATGCCGAGCTGGCAATCGTGCAGACACACGGCAGCAACGCGGCGATGAGCGATCTGCAGGCAGTCGTGACGACAGAGGAGGTGATGGCGCTGATCGAGGCCGTGCGCACGGTTCACCTGGCGGGGACGTTACAGGGCTACATGGTCGATCTGGCCGAGGCCAGCCGCCGCCACCCGGCGCTGTTGCTCGGGCTGTCGCCGCGTGCGACGTTGCAGCTGTCGCGCGCCACTCGTGCCCGCGCAGCGAGCCAAGGGCGCGAGTACGCGACGCCCGACGACGTCAAGGCTGTCGCCGAGCCAGTGCTGTCGCACCGCGTGATGTTGCGGCCCGATGCGATGTCCCGGGGTGTCACGGGCATTTCTGTCATCCGCGAAATTGTTGGCTCCGTGCCTGTTCCTGCCGGTCGCTAGATGCTGACGCGTCACGGCTGGACGGCGATCATCGGCGCCGCCGCCTGCTTCATGATCGGGCGCGTGTTCGGGCTCATCGAGCTGTATGTGATCGGTGTCGGCATGGTGATCGCCCTGCTGGTCGCGGTGATCTCCGTGCAGCGCCGGCTGCCGCCGCTCAACGTGAAGCGCATCGTCAGCCCGTCGCTGGTCTCGGTCGGCGAACCGGCACGAGTCGACATCCAGCTCGCCAACCTCGGCCGTCAGGCGTCGCCGTACCTGCAGCTGTGGGAGCCGGTGGGCAACAACGGCGGGGCGCCGATGCAACTGGCCAAGCTGGCCCCCGGCCAGGCCGCCAGCGCCGCCTACCGCGTCCCGACCTCACGCCGCGGCCTCATTCGTACCGGCCCGTTGCACGCACTGCGACGCGACGTGTTGGGCCTCACCCAGCGAACGACGACGTTGGCCGGCACCGAGGAAGTGCTCATCGTCCCGCACACCATCGCCCTGCCGTTCCCGTCGATCGGCTCGTCGGGCAGACTCGGTCAGCACCTACGGATGAAGTCGTGGGGACAGACCGGTAGCGAGTTCCATTCACTGCGCGAGTACCAGCGCGGCGACGACATCCGCCGAATCAACTGGAAGGCATCGGCGCGTTCCACGTCGTTGATCGTTCGCGAGACGGCGCTCGAGGGCATCCGACGATGCACCGTGGTGCTCGACACGACGGCGTCGCAGTTCGTCGGCGGTTCGTTCGAGCAGGCCGTCATCGCCGCCGCAAGCATCACTGCAAGCTCTGCTCACACCGGCGTCAACACCCGCTTCCTCACCCACGACGTCGACCTGCGTGGTCCCGATGTCGCGGCCAACGCGCTGCGCTGGCTGGCCACTGTCGAGCCTCTCGACGATCCGCCCGAACTTGTGTCGTTGAACAGCGGAGTGTCGGAAGGCATGGGCCTTCTCGTGATCGTCACCGGCGACGCCGGCAGCCCTGCCGCTGCCGAGATACGCGCCGCGACCAGCCAGGACGAGACGTTGGTCGTGGTGTGCGCCACGGAATTCGCGGCCAGCAGCCGCTTCATCGTCGATGCGACCTCGACCGAAGCGATGATCGCGTCGTGGACGATGCTGATCGTCGGTGCAAGCCAGGCGGTTCCGTCGTGACGGCAGCGACGATGGCGGCCCAACCGGCGCGTCCGGCGCGATCTGCGGTCAACGACGAAGTCCAGCCGATGGATGCGCACCTGCCGGCAACCGTCGTCCTCACGCTGCTGACCGTCGTCACGGCCATCAGCATGTGCCGCGTCTTCCCCGACTGGGCCTACCTGCGACCGATGTTGGTCGTGTGCATCGGAGTCCATGCGGTCATGTGCATGTTCCGGGTCCTGCGAGTCTCGGCCTGGTTGGCCGTGCCGGCGGGTCTCGCGGTCATGGCGGTGTTGCTCGGCCTGATCTACTTCCGCGACTCGACCCGATTCGGCATCCCCACACGCGACACAGTCGAGCAGTTCCGCACCAGCATGCGACTCGTCTGGCGACAGTTCCCCGGCGCGGTCTCGCCGGTGCCCAGCGAGGGAAGCTTCGCCATCGCCGCCACCACGGCGCTTGCATTGTGCGCGTGGTTGGCCGACTCGTTCGCATTTCGGGCCTTCGGGCGTGCCGAGGCGATCGTCCCGGCCGGGGTCGTCTTCATCTTCACCTCGGCCCTGGGCGTAGACCGCAACAGAGTTGCGGTCGCGGCGTTGTGGGTCGGCGCGGCGATCCTCACCATTGCCGCGATGCGAATGGCCCACGCCCAGGACGACTCGGCATGGATGGGCAAGCGGCGACAATCGTTGTGGTCGGCATTGCCGGCTGCGGTGGCGTGCGCGTTGTTCGCCACGACCGGCGCGGTCGCCGTCGCGCCACAACTTCCCGGTGCCGGTGCCAAGGCTTTGCTCGACACCCGAAACCGCGACGGCGATGTCACCGAGGTGGTCAGCCCGCTCGTCGACATCCGTTCGCGAATCGTCAACCGCGGCAACGTCGAACTGCTCACCGTGGCAACCGGTACGCCGCGCTATCTGGCGCTGACTGCACTCGGCAAGTTCGACGGGACTCGTTGGTCGACCCTGCCAGAGGACACCCGAGCCGCAGACGGGACACTCTCGCAACCGCTCATCGATTCCGAGCTCGTGTCCGAGACGATCACCATCAAGAAGCTCGGTGGCACGCTGGCGCCGGCGGTCCGCACACCCACCGGTGCCACCTGGCAGGGGCGCACGTTGATGTGGGCCAACGAGGCAGGCGCCCTCTACGTGCAGGGCGGTCTACAACCTGGTTACCAGTATCAGATCACGTCGGCCGACAGCGATCCGTCGCCCGAGGCGTTGCGTGCCGCTACCGTCGCCGCGGCACCCGACCCGGTCTACTACGAACTCCCTTCCAGCCTTCCCAGTGAGGTCATCCAGCAGGCCGCAACAGTGACCGCCGGCCTGTCGACGCCGTATGACAAGGCGCGCGCATTGCAGGACTGGTTCCGTACGACGTTCGAGTACTCGCTCACCGTTCAGCGCGGACACAGCAACGATGCGATGCTCAACTTCCTCAGCATCAAGAAGGGTTACTGCGAGCAGTTCTCCGGAACGTTCGCGGCGATGGCCCGTTCCGTCGGCCTGCCGACCCGCGTGATGGTCGGCTTCACGCCGGGCATCCTGCGCGCCGACAACCTCTACCACATCGCCGGTCGCCACGCCCACGCTTGGGACGAGGTGTGGTTCGACGGGATCGGCTGGGTGCTGTTCGATCCCACGCCCGGTCGCGGCGCACCCGGCGCCGAGCAGCACACCGGCGCCGCGGCGGCGCAGGAGACCGGCAATGGCACGCCGGGTGGCACGATCGACCGGACTCCGGTGCCGACCAGCGTCGGGCCGTTGACCGAACGCCCCCGAGTCGAGATCGACGGCGCGACACCGACGTCGACGGCACGCACCCCGGCGCAGCTGAGCAATGCCGGCAACGGCAGTTCCACGGGCGGGTGGATCATCGTTGCGATCATCCTGGCGATCATCGCCTGGATCGTCGGCATGCCACGGGTGTTGAAGCGGTGGTCGCGTCACCGCGGTCAGGCTCCGGCGGACCGTGTCACGTCGGCGTGGGCTGCGACGATCCGCTCGTTGTCGATGGCCGGAGCACCCCGCGTGGCCGGGTCGACACCACTCGAGTACGCAAGATCGGTGGATGTCGGCCGGGCCGAGACCGTCGAGATCGCCAGGCTGGTGACGCGCGCCGTCTATTCACCGCGTGGTGTCGACGCGGGTGCCGCCGACCGCAGCGAACTGCTACGCAGCGAAGTGGACGCGGCGTGCCGGGCGCGGATGAGCCTGGTTACCAGGCTGCTGGATCATCTCGATCCGCGATCGGCCTGGGGCCGGCTGACCGGCTGACCGGGCGCTACTCGCCGCGAGGCCCGGTGGAACCACCGAGCCGGCTGCGCACGCTGTCGCTGAGATGGTTGAGGCCGGCCTCGCCGATGGCGGCCACATGACGCTCGGCGATCACCAGCGCGGCGATGGCTGCGACGAAGGCCACGAACGAGAGGTACGGGCTGACCGCGAGAAGGACGACGGTCATCACCAGGCACACGACGGTGGCCACGGAACTGACGATCACGGCCCGGCGCGACCCGACATGGCGAGGCTTGATGTCACGGCCGAAACTCGGGTCGCGTTGGAGCTGCTCTTCGATCTGTCGCAGAATGCGTTGTTCATCCTCTGAGAGCGGCATGGGCGAACTCCTGACCGACTTGCCTGGCGACATCTTTCCACGATTCGACGCCGGAGACAACGCAGGAGCGCAGCAATTAGTCACGTGGGTCCTCATCGGGTCCCCATTGCTGGGCACCGCGGCGCACGACACGTAGGCCGCGGTCGCTCACCGAGCTCGCCGGACCGATCGAAGCAGCGCCGAAACGCCTGCGGATGGCGTCTACCGTCTCCTCGGCCAGCTGCCACTGCCGGTCATCGTCGAGGCCGCCGTCGAGCAGGTCGTCGAGGCTGAGCTGGCGCGAACCGGCGACGAAGTTGCTGGCACTGACCCCCAGCAGGCGTACCCCCGGCGAGGCGTCGACGCCCTGCAGCAACGGCTCGGCGGCAGCGACGATGGAGTGCGCTGTCGACACTCCCCCGGCCACCGTGGTGGACCTCGTGATGGTCTCGAAACCGGTGAAGCGAACCTTCAACGTCACGGTGCGGGCCGAACAGCCGTGAGCTCGGAGCCTGGCTGCGACGGCATCCGACAGTCGCACCAGTTCACGTAGCAACTCGGCGTGCGTGTGGCGATCGACCGAGAACGTCTCCTCGTGACCGATCGACTTCATCTCGCGGTCGGGCTCCACGGGCCGATCATCGAGACCCCACGCCAGCCGATACAGGTGTTGACCGTGCGATGCGCCGACACAGGCGACCAATGTCTTCTCGTCGAGATCGGCGAGGTCGGCCACCGTCTTGACTCCGAGACCCTGCAGGCGTTGCAGCGTGGCCGGTCCGACACCCCACAACGCCTGAACGGGGAGCGGATGCAGGAACGCCAGCTCCCGGCCCGGCAGCACGTCGACCACTCCCTTGCCCTCGCGCACGCCCTCCGGTGACGCCACCGGCTTGGCCGCGACCGACGCCAACTTGGCAAGGAACTTGTTGGGCGCCACGCCCACCGAGCAGCGCAGTTGCAACTCGCTCCACACCCGGTCGCGGATGGTCTGGGCGATGGCCGCGCCGGCGCCGTGCAGGCGCAGGCCGCCCGATACGTCGAGGAACGCCTCGTCGAGCGACAACGGTTCGACCAACGGGGTGATCGACGTGAAGATTCGATTGACGTCGGCGCTCACCTCGGCGTAGAGCGCGTGGTCCCCGGGTAGGAACACCGCCTGCGGGCACAGTCGCTTGGCGGTCACGCTGGGCAACGCCGAACGGACGCCGTACCTGCGCGCCTCGTACGAGGCCGCAGCGATCACGCCCCGCGCGCCGGTGCCACCGACAACGACCGGTTGACCGATGAGATCGGGACGGCGACGAAGTTCGACACTGACGAAGAAGGCGTCCATGTCGACGTGCAGGATGACGCGATCACGGGTCATGCGATGCGCTCGACCCGCGACGTCGAGCGATCGGTGCCGATCACCCGGAAGTGAAACGAGCCGGTTGGGTGGATCAGCCCGTTGATCCAATCGCTCACCGGCACGTGCACCCACTGCGGGCTGCTGGACAACAAGGCCAATGCCTCCATGGAGGCGACCTGACGAACTTCCTCGACGACACCGTCCGGGTCGGCAAGCACCACGTTGCCGACGACGTCCTGCGCCTCCCACGCCTCGACGCGCAGCCTCCAGCCGAGTTGCGGCGCCTCGACGACCACCTTGTAGCGGAGGTCGGCCCACGCAGTCACCGTCAGGCCGGTCTCCTCGAGCACCTCGCGCGACAGCCCTTGACGAATCGACTCGCCGCGATCGATGACGCCACCTGGCGGAGTCCACTCGATCGTGCGATCACGCCGTCGGTTGCCGACCAACACCAAGCCGTCGAGCTCGACCCCCGCGACGCGCGGGATCAACGCGCCTCCGACCACCCAGTTCCTCATGCTCGGATTCCGATACGGCCGGATCCCACGTGGAGTCAGCCGCCCTGCGCGCGCCGTCGTCGGCGGCCACCGAAGTCGGCCACCCACAGCTCGATCACGATCATCAGTGCCTCGCGGACGATCCCGCCCGACATCTTCGAGGTGCCCTCGGTGCGGTCGCGGAACGTGATGGGGAACTCGACGACCTTGCCCCCGATCCGCACGAGCCGGTAGGTCATCTCCACCTGGAAGCCGTAGCCGTCGGCTTTCACCGTGTCGAACTCCATCCGCTCCAACGCGTCGGTGCGATACGCCCGGTAGCCGGCGGTGGCGTCGTTGACAGCCAGGCCGAGCACGCCCGCCGCGTACCGGTTGCCCCATCGCGACAACATGCGGCGGCGGCGGGGCCAGTTCTCGGTCAGGCCGCCCGGTACGTATCGGCTTCCGATGGTCAGATCCGCGCCGTGCTGGGCGTTGGCGATCAACGCCGGCAACACGGCAGGGTCGTGCGACAGGTCGGCGTCCATCTGCACGCAGATCTCGGCCCCGCGGGTGATGGCCTCGCGCAACCCGGCCCGATACGCAGCGCCGAGGCCCGCCTTGCCGGCGCGGTGGATGACCGAGATCTGCCCGAGCACACCACCGAGCTCCTCGGCCAACCTGCCGGTGCCGTCGGGGCTCGCGTCATCGACGATCAAGAGTTCGGCGTCGGGCGCCGCGAGGCGTACTTCGCGGCACAGCCTTTCGATGTTGCCCGCTTCGTTGTAGGTCGGCACGACCACGGTGACACGCACTTCGCTGAGCCTACGAGGTCGGCACGCCGTACGATGTGGCGGTGGCCGACCCCGACGTACCGCTGTCCGCGCTTCCGCCGCCGACCGCCCGGGTGGCCGCGTTCGTCGCCATCCTGCTCGGCGGCCTGGCAGGCGGATTGATCGGCTACACCCTCGTCAAGCTCCAGTGCCACGGAACCTGCGCGACACAGCGCGGCCTGGGTGCGCTGTTCGGCGCGATCGTCGCCGCACTCGGCATGAGCGTGGTCGCAGTGCTGGTGCTGCGGGCCGTCGGTGAATGGAAGGAAGTCGAGCGCCGCCAGAAGAGCGGCGGCAGCTCGTGACAGACCTCTCCCTCGAGTTGTGCGAGCTCGCGTCCCGGCTGGCGGTCGCCGCTGGTGACCTCGTGTTCGAGGGCCGCAAGAACGGGCTGACCTCGATCTCCACCAAGTCCAGTGACACCGACGTCGTCACCGAGTTCGATCGCGCCTCCGAGGTGTTGATCGTCGACGGCCTGCGTGCCGAACGACCCGACGACGCCGTTGTCGGCGAAGAGGGCACCGACGACGCCGGCAGGTCCGGCATCCGCTGGTTGATCGATCCCATCGACGGCACGACCAACTATCAATACGACCTCCCGGGATACGCGGTCTCGATCGCGGCCCTCACCGAGGATCAGTCACTGGCCGGAGCCGTCTACATCCCCAGCAGCCGCGAGCTGTTCACCGCCGTCGCCGGGGGCGGCGCACTGCTCGACGGCAAGCCGATCCACTGCAGCACGACTTCATCGCTGCAACAAGCACTCGTCGCCACGGGCTTCTCGTACCAGATCGAACGACGGCGCGAGCAGGCCGCGCGAATGGTCGAGATCATCCCTCGCATCCGTGACATCCGCAGGCTCGGCGCAGCCGCACCCGACCTGTGCCACCTCGCCGCCGGCCGGCTCGATGTGTACTTCGAGCAATGGCTCGGGCCGTGGGACTGGGCCGCCGGCGAGCTCATCGCCCGCGAGGCCGGGTGCCGAACTGGGCGATTCGACGGCAGCCCAGTTGGTCAGGGCCAGGTGCTGGCGGCCAATCCGGCGCTCTTCGAGCAGATGGTCGAGTTGCTGGCAGGCGCCGAACCTTCCCTCACTCCTGGCATCATGTGACCCGTGGGTACTCGCATCCTTTCCGTCGAAGACGACGAGCGCATCCGTACGGCGGTCAAACTGGCCCTCGAGGACGAGGGTTGGACGGTCGACGAGGCAGGTAGTGGCGAAGAGGCGATCGATCTGTTCCACCGGGCGCTGCCCGATGTCGTGTTGATCGACATCATGCTGCCCGGGATGGACGGGTTCGAGCTGTGCCGCACACTCCGCCGCCACAGCGATGTTCCGATCGTGATGGTCACCGCTCGCAACGACACCCACGATGTCGTCGCCGGGCTCGACGCGGGGGCCGACGACTACCTCACCAAGCCGTTCGCCCCGAAAGAGCTGTCTGCTCGCATCCGCGCCCTCCTGCGGCGGATCCGGCCGATCAGCCCGTCGCACGCCAGGCTCGTCTTCGGCGATCTCGAGATCATTCCCGACGAGGGCAAGGTGTTGCGTTCCGGCACCGAGCTGCATCTGACCAAGACCGAGTTTCGATTGCTGTGCGAGCTGGCGCAGAACCCTGGCCGGGTCTTCAGCAGGGAGAGCCTGCTCGACAAGGTCTGGGGTTACGACTACTTCGGTGACGGCCGACTCGTCGACGTGCACGTACGGCGGCTGCGGACCAAGGTCGAGACGGATGCCGCCAACCCACGCCACGTCGTCACCGTGCGCGGCCTCGGGTATCGCCTTCAGTCGTGACCATCGCTCACGACGCCGTCGCCGCTGAACCGCGGCGTGGGGTCCGTCGAGCAGCGCTCGACCTCTTCGCCAAATGGCGGCCGACGCGATTCGGCCTGCGCACCCGAATCATGTCGATGTTCATCATCGGCGCTCTGCTGCTGTCGACGTTCCTTGCCGCAGTCGCCTATTCGTTCACCCGCAGCAGCTTGGTCAACCAGCGCGAACGCACCGCCACCGAGCAGGCGTACCGCAATGCCCGCGTCGCCCAGCGCGAGATCAGCGCCGGCAACCCCAGCGCGGGCAACACCACCGCCAAGGCGATCATCGACCAGCTGCAACAGGTCGGCGTCTCGCAGGCCGCGGTCGACGTCGACGGGGTGTGGGCATCACCCTCCGCGAAGTTCACGTCCGTCGTGATCCCGGCATCGATGCAGACCCGTGTGCTGGGCGAACGCATACCTGCGCGGATGATCATCCTGTTCGACAAGGTGCCGACTCTCGTCATCGGAATACCACTCGAATCGTCGGCTGCCGCGTACTTCGAATTCTTCGATCTGGCCGACGCCAACACGACGCTGCACAACGTCGCCCTCAGCCTGTTGTTCGGTGGCCTCATCACCACGTTGGCCGGTGCGCTGACGGGGATGATCGCCGCCAAGCGCGTCATCAGGCCGTTGGGCGATGCCGCCCAGGCTGCCAAGGCGATCGCCGGCGGGCGGCTCGATACGCGCCTCGAGAACACCGACGACTACGACCTGCAACTCCTGTCGACCGCGTTCAACGACATGGCTGAAGCACTGCAGAACCGCGTCGAACGCGATGCCCGATTCGCCAGCGATGTCAGCCACGAACTGCGGTCGCCACTGATGACGCTCGCCGCAAGCGTCGAGGTCATGCAGGCCCGCCGCGACGATATGCCCGAGCGCGCTCAGGCTGCGCTCGACCTGCTCGTCGGTGACGTCACCCGATTTCAGGGACTGGTCGAGGACCTGCTCGAGATCTCGCGGTTCGATGCCGGCGCCATCCGACTGCACCTCGAAGATCTGCTCGTGGCCGAGTTCGTCCGCCAGGCCGTGGCCGTCAGCAGCCTGCCGCGCACGAAGCTGACCGTCAGCGATCGCGCAGAGGGATTGATCATGCACGGCGACCGGCGCCGCCTGGCCCGCGTCGTCGCCAACCTCATCGACAATGCCCGCGTGCACGGCGGTGGTGCGCCCGAGATCACGGTGACGGAGGCCGAAGGCGAGGGCGAGCCGTTGGCCCACGTGTGGATCATCGTCGAAGACCACGGCCCGGGTGTGCCGCACGAAGAACGCAGCCTCGTGTTCGAACGCTTCGCTCGCGGCGCGGTGGCCGGGCGGCGATCCAGCAGTGATGGCGCCGGTCTCGGACTGTCGTTGGTCGACGAACATGTTCGAATGCACGGCGGCCGGGTGTGGGTCGAGGATCGCTCCGACGGCCAGCCGGGCGCACGCTTCGTGCTGGAACTTCCCGCCGAAGAGGTCGGGCTCGGATGACTGTCCGGCTTCGCCTCGCCGGTGTCGCACTCCTCGTGATTTCGGCGACCTCGTGCTCCATCAATTCGGATAGTGGTCCCCGAAACATCGCCGAACGCGATCGACGCGATCTCAACGCCAACTTCGACGCGGCCGCCGGCGCGGCGGTCGGATCCGGCCGCATCTACCTGTTGTCGCCAGAGGTGTTGGGCCAGCCGCGCACTCTGCAGTCCGTCGCCCGAGACGTCGGTGACACGCCGGCCGACGCGTTGCAGGCGCTGTTCAAGGGACCCAACAGCCAGGAGCTGAAAGGGCTGCTGCGCTCGGCCATCCCGGCCGGCACAGAGCTGCTCGACGTCGCCCAGGATGGCGGCGACCTGGTCGTCAACGTATCGGCCGAGCTCCAACAGCTCACGGGTGAAGCGCTGATCGACGGTGTCGCCCAGATCGTCCTGACCGCGTCCGAGATCTCCACGGTCTCCGATGTGTCGATCGCGATCGATGGTGTGGCGCAGCAATGGCCGGCCGGCAGCGGCGGCCTGCAGAACCGGCCGCTGACGCGCTACGACTTCCCCGGCCTCGTGGTGACCTCGCAGCCGGCCTTTCCCTCGGTGCCGTCGCCCGGCGCCCCGGCCGGCTGACCGCGCCTTGTCGGGGAGTGGCGAGCCACGCCCTCTTGCGTGCTCTGCGTGAGCGATCAGAGCCGCGGAACGTCTGCGCGCTCGCACAGAAGCCTCACCCGCCGGCTCCCACGGTCTCACTGTAAGCCCCCTGACCGACAGTCGTTCAGTGCGCTGACAGTGACGCCAACCACGGCTCAGCCGAAGAAGACCTCGGCGACGTCGTGATACAGGTGGAGGTCGACGTAACGGGTCTTGCCGACGGTCTCGTCGAGCGGGATCGTGGTGACGTCGGTGCCGCGCAGCACAGCCATCTTGCCCCACTCGCCGTTGTGCACGGCGTCGATCGCGGCGATCCCGTATCGGGTCGACAGGACACGGTCGAATGCCGATGGAGTCCCGCCGCGCTGAACGTGGCCGAGCAGCACGACCCGGGTCTCGAGACCGGTTCGGTCTTCGATCGCGTGGGCGATCGTGTCGGCGATGCCACCGAGGCGCACGTGACCGAAGCGGTCGTAGATCTTTTCGCGGGTCGGCATGGTGTCTTCGCGCGGCTCCGCGCCTTCGGCGACGACAACGATCGAGGCGTACCGGCCGCGCTCGTGTCGGCGATGGAGAAGATCGCAGATGTGCTCGATGTCGAACGGCTCCTCGGGGATCAGGATTGCCGTGGCGCCACCGGCGATCCCGGCGTACGTGGCGATCCATCCGGAATGCCGACCCATGACCTCGACGATCATGACCCTGTCGTGGCTCTCGGCCGTCGTGTGCAGGCGGTCGATCGCGTCGGTCGCGATCTGCACCGCCGTGGTGAACCCGAAGGTCATGTCGGTGCCGACGATGT
>JBDTYA010000092.1:0-5451 GCA_040005915.1 Ilumatobacteraceae bacterium | reverse complement strand
GTGCGCATCCGGCTCGATCGAGCCGACGGCGGTGATCCGATCACCGACGATGCCGACGTCACCTGGACGCGCCACGGCCCCCGTTCCGTCGATCACGATCGCGTTGCGTATGACCAGGTCGAACAGCGTCCACCCCCGTCGTCATCGGTGCCGGATTGGCCGCTGGAATCGTACCATACATGCACTTGATGTCGACTATCCTGAGTCGAGCCGCTCCGAGGCGTGCGTGCGGTGGTACGTTTCGCCAATGCCAGCGACGAAAACGAGCACTCGAACCTCGACATCAGCACGGACCGGGTCGTGACGGCAGCCGACGGTGCTGCGGATCGACCGGGGATCGGTTGGCACCCGATCGGGTCGGACATCACCAGCCACCTGCCGTTCACACCTGTCGTCGAGGCGAACGGTTTCGTCTTCGTGTCCGGCCAGGCGTCGGTCGACGGCACGGGTGCGATCGTGTCGGGAACATTCGAGGAGGAGATGCGCCGTTCGATGGCCAACGTCGAATCGGTGCTCGCGTCGGCCGGCCTCACCATGGGTGACGTTGTACGGGTCACGAGCTACGTGCACGACCCGGCTGACGGGCCGCTCTACAACCAGCTCTACCGCGAGTTCTTCTCGCCACCGTTCCCGGCCCGCACGACGTTGTCGAACTGCCTCTCCCCCGCGTTGAAGTTCGAGATCGACGTCATCGCCGTCAGACCTGGCACAACCGCTCAGGCGTGATGGTTCTCGGTCGCGTGCATCAGGCCACGGATGTATCCGTACGCGAACAGCCGGCCGAGCATTGTGTAACCAGGCTCGCCGTCGTCCTCGCCGATCATCTGCGGCACATGGTCGGGGCGCATCGGCCCGTCGAAGCCGACATCGCGATACGCGCGCATGGCCTCGGCCATGTCGGTCTGGCCGGTGTCCTGCCACGCCTCGCTGAATGACTCGGCGGTGCCGCGCACGTCGCGGAAATGCACGTACGCGATGTGCTTGCCGAGCTGTCGGATCACCGCGGGGATGTCGACGCCCATCTCGGCAAACGAGCCCTGACAGAACGCGATCTTGTTGCTCGGTGACGGCACGAGGCTGACAAGCCGCTCGAAACCGTCCACGCAGTGCATGATGCGGTCGTTCCCCAGCAGCACGGGCAGCGGAGGGTCGTCGGGGTGCATCGCCAGTACCACGCCGGCGTCTTCGGCGATCGGTAGCAACTCGGTGAGGAACGCCTCGAGGTTGGTCCAGAGGTCGTCTCGCTGCGACCCTGGCTCCAAGTCGGCGCGGAACGGCTCGCGGCCCGGGATGCGTGCCGTCTCGAGCTGAGCGATGTCGAACGCGGTGACCTTTGACCCGCCGCGCTCAGGGGCATCGATGCTCGTACGGATCCAGTCGGTACCGGCCATGAAGTTGTAACAGATCATCGGCACGCCGATCTCGCCAAGGTGCCGGACGAGTGACTTCATCAGTGCCATGTCGGTGCCGTCGTCGTGACCGAGCTTCAGCCGATCGATGGGCAAGTACCCCTCGATCACTCCGAGACGCATGCCGTACGACTCGATGCGGGCCTTCGCCTCGTCGAGCAGCGACAGGTCGTGCCCGGGATACCGGCAGACGATCTCCTCGACGCCGGTCTGTGCAGCGAGTGCGAGGTTGTAGTCGGAGAGGGGCGTCAGGACCGAGGCGAGTTGCATGGCGGGAGGAAGCGTCGAAGGTCTGCAGCCGAGGCTCAGAAGACGATCAGGCCTCGAGCCTGTTCTCCCGCGGCCAACGCCCGAAACGCCTCGTCGGCCTCGTCGAGGTCGTAGCGCTTGGTGACCAGCTCCTCGATCTTGAGGCGACCGGCCATCGCCAGCTCGACCATCTTCGGGAACTCGACCATGGGATTGCTGCTGCCGTACCGCGAGCCGACGATGCGGCGCTCACCCGACATCAGGACTGCCGGGTCGACCGGGAACGTCTGTCCGGTGCCGGGCAGGCCGAGCACCACCTCGACTCCCTGCTTGGCAAGGATGCTGAGGCCCTGCTCCATTGCGATGGTTGCGCCTACGGCGATGATGGTCGCGTCGACACCGTGGCCCGTGAGCCGCAGCACCTCGTCCTGCAGGTCCTGGCGGGTCGGGTTGATCGTATGCGTCGCACCGAACTCACGCGCCATGTCGAGTTTGCTGTCGAGCACATCGACGCCGATGATCGGATAGGCGCCGGTGGCCACCGCACCCTGGATCGCGTTGAGGCCCACGCCGCCACAGCCGAAGATCGCAACGCTCTGGCCGGCGCGCAGCGCGGCAGAGTTGACCACCGAACCGAAGCCGGTGGTGACCGAGCAACCGATCAACGCCGCGAGCTCGAGCGGAAAGTCGGGGCGCACCCACACTGCACCCGCCTCGGGCACGATGATGTACGGGCCGTACGTCGCCGGGCCGTAGTGGTTGACGTCGGTCCCGTCGTGGTGGAACCGCGTGCCACCGCCGGCCATCTTGCCGATCGGCGGCGTGTTGAGGCACAACGAAGGAAACCCGAGCGCGCAGTACTTGCACGCACCACAATCGGGCGCCCACGAGATGATCACGTGGTCGCCGGGCTTCAGACTGTTGCATCCCTCGCCCACCGCGTCGACGATGCCAGATCCCTCGTCGCCGAGAACGATCGGCATCGGGATACCGGTGTGCGACCCGTCGGCGGCATGCAGGCAGCTGTGGCAGACACCGCTCGCGACCATCTTGACCCGCACCTCGCCGAAGCCGGGATCGTCGAGCTCCATCTCCATCATCTGCATCGGCTCGCGAGGCTTTACGAGAACTGGTGCGGTGATCAGCATGGTGTACATCCTTTGCCGAGACGGCCGTAGGTTTACTTGTATACTGAGCGAATTCTATCATATAAGAATTCCTGGCCACAAGCCGGAGTCGAGCTGCCACCGCGACGAGCGCTGGGATCATCGGTAGGCGTGTCGTGAGACCGTCCGCGGTCACAGCCGACCTGGCGGTCGACTCGGCCTGCCTGCTGGGCGAGGGTCCCACCTGGGATGCCGAGAGCGAGCGCCTGCTGTGGCTCGATATCGACAGCTGTCTCCTGCACCAACTCGACAAGGGTGGGTTGCACACGACCGTGGCGCTCGATCGCCGGATCACCGCAGTGGTGCCCAGCGCACACGGCGGCTTCATCGCCGCTGTCGACGCAACCGTGGCTCACCTCGACGCGAACGGCCGTATCGGCCCGCTCGTCGCGACCTTGCCGCGTGACGGCGACGGCTTGACCAACGACGGCCGATGCGACCCCGCCGGCCGCATGTGGGTCGGCACCACTGATCGGTCCGGGTCGAAGCGGGCCGGCCTCTTCTGCGTCGACGCCGGAGGTTCGGTGACGAAGATCCGCAGCGACGTCGGCCTGTCGAACGGGCTCGACTGGAGCCCCGACGGCCGCACCTGCCACTACATCGATTCGTTCGCCCGTTGCGTGCAGAACCTGCACCTCGGTGCCGACGGGCTGCCCGAGTGGTCCGAGACTCTGGTGGAGATCGAAGCCACCCCCGACGGTCTCACCGTCGACGCCGATGGTTGTGTCTGGGTCGCACTCTGGGACGGTGGGGCCGTCCATCGATACACGCCGGATGGGCGACTCGACCGCGTGGTCAACGTGCCGGGCGGTTTCGTCACCAGCTGCGCGTTCGGCGGCGCCGACCGATCGATCCTGTACGTCACGACGGCCCGCAGCGGTTTGCCCGAGGACGACCTGCGGCGGTACGCGAACGCAGGCGGCCTGTTCGCCGCCGATGTCGGCGTTCGCGGGTGCGGTTACACCGCGTTCGCTTCGACCGCCGGCCGCCGATGACGCACGACGGGCTATGCACACACCGGGGCGTCGGCACTCCAGCGGTTGAAGGGCTCCGAGTACGCGACGTCGGCAAGGCGAGCGCGCGCCCGTTGCCACAGCTGCGCCCATTCGTCGCGGCTGCGCAACTCCGTCTCCGGACGCAATCTGCTCCGCGCGATGAAGCCGGGGAACGAACCACGGCCGGTCTCCTGGCCGATCGGGTTGTACCGGAGGTCGAAGCTCCACCGGATCTCGTCGCTCACGTTCGACAACGAGCTGTGGATCGTCCGCTTGTGGAGGAAGATCGCGTCGCCGCGCTTCGTCGGTAGCGGCACTGCGTGGTCGCGCCCGGCGACGGTCTCCGGGATCTCCAACCCACCGGGCCCTGCAGGGCAGTGAGCAAGCAACCCGAGCCGGTGGCTCTGCGGGATCACCTGCAGGCAGCCGTGCTCCACCCGCGCGTCGGCGAGCGAGAACCACACAGTGAGGATGTCGGAGTCATCGGCGACGGGCAGCACCACACCGTTGTCCTGGTGCCAATTGGTCGCGCCCATCTTGGTCCGGCCGGTTACCTCATCGCGAGCGCCGAGGCGCTCGGGTGGCTTGATCCGTACGTGTTGGACCGGGTTCGAGTAGATCTCGCCACCGATGATCGTCTCGACGGCATCGAGCAGCGGCGCGAGGACGAGCGCCTCGAAGACCGCCGGGCCGAGCCACATGGGTGTGTCGACCGCGATGTTGCCCTGGGGCAAGGAGAAGTCGAAGTACTGCGCGTTCGTCTCATTCGTCTCGCGTTCGATCTGGATGAAGCGGTCACTGAAGGCGAGGTCGGTGTAGGTGTCGGAGATGCAGCCCGCAGTGTGCAGTTCCTGTGCGAGACGGTCGAGGACGCGGTCGTACTCCCGCGCCAACGGATCGAGCACATCGGTCTGGCTGATGAGTCCCTCGACGACGAGGAAGCCGTCCGCGCGAAATCGCTCGACCTGCTCGGCGGTCAACCCTGGCATTGTCGTCTCCTCACTCATCGATGACGGTCTGATGCTCGTGGAGGCAGGCAGACGATCACTTCGACATCACCGGTGAAGCTCGTGCTTCCGGCGCTGTACGGAACCACCCACGTCTCGCCGCGCCCGATCGGCTCGACACCCCCGTCCCAGCGCAACGCCCCGGAACCATCCGTGATCACGAGCACCGCGAAGCTTGGTTCCCCAAGATCCACCATGTCGGTGCAACGCACTCGGCGAGCCGCGAAGAACTCGTCGGCAACCGGGGCGAAGAGGTCGGCGACCGTGCCGCCGGTCTGCACCGACCACTCCGTCTGCTGCGGCAGGAGCGCTGCAAGCCGGTCACCGCTGTAGCCACCAAGGTCGAAGCACGACAGCGCGACGTCCCAGCCGAGACCAAGCGTGGCCTGGTCGTCGTCCAGGCCGAACGCCTCGTACTCCGCGAGCACCGAGAACGACGTCGGCTCCTGCAACTCGGTGAGCATGACGCCCGGACCGATCGCGTGGGGCAGCCCCGCCGGCACGAAAATGACCTGCCCCGCATTGATCTCGATCTCGTTCATCGCTGCCAGCATCGACGGCGCGTCCTGTTGTTCGATCCAGCGGCGAAGGGTGGCGACGTCGACGTCGTCGCTCATGCCGAGCC
>JBDTYA010000091.1:0-1923 GCA_040005915.1 Ilumatobacteraceae bacterium | reverse complement strand
CCCGGCACCAGCCGGGTCAGCTCCAAGGAGGTCCAGATGCCATCTCGCCATCGCAGGTTCGCGGTCGCGCTCGTCGCCGGGTTGGTCGCCACCGGCTGCTCATCGTCAGGTGGCTCATCATCGAGTGGATCGTCGAGGACGCTGCCGTCCACCACCATCACGGGTACGTCGCCGCCGACGACAGCGGCGTCGACGACAGCGGCGTCGACGACAGCGCTGCCGGCGCCAGTGACGACGACCGGTGAATCGACGACCACCACCCCGGTGCGCGCACCGCTGGGCGATCCCGCCGACTGCCCGGTCGGGGCGCTCGACAGTGCGGCAGGCGTCACCGACGTCACGTTCTGGTATGACACCGGTGGCGTCGGTGCGGACGCGCTGAAGAAGCTCGTCGACCGGTTCAACGTCGAGCACCCGAGGATCCACGTCGAAGCCAGCCTCAACGGCGACTTGACCAAGTACCTCGCCAGCTTGCACGCAGGGGAATCACCCGACTTGTACTCGGACAGCGTCGTCGACAGCCAAGCGCTTGTCGACAGCCACAGCACGGTGCCGTTCGGCGCGTGCATCGAGTCGACCAAGACCGACGTCTCAGACTTTCTGCCAACGGAACTGGCGGTCGGGACCTCCAATGGAGAGCTCGCGGCGATGCCGTTCGGTCAAGGTGGCCAGGTGCTGTTCTACAACAAGGTCGCTTTCCGCAAGGCCGGTCTCGACCCCGACAAGCCACCGATCACCTTCGCCGAGGTCCGCACTGACAGCGAAGCAATCATGACGTCGGGTGCCGCCAAGCACGGCATCTCGATGGAGCGCGACGGACACGTACAAGAACTGTTCGCGTGGGCTGGTCAGGCGTTCGCCTCGGCCGCCGATGGCGGCCCGCACGCGACCAAGCTGGGCATCGACTCCCCGTTCGGCATCGACCTGTTGAACACGATCGCCGACATGCGCAGGTCGGGCGAACTGATCGGCTTCGGGCAAGATCCGAGCCCGCAGGCGCTCTTGGCGATCGCGAACGGTGACGCCGCGATGACCATCAACGGTGCCTTGAACATCGGCGATGTGTTGGCCGCACTCAATAGCGGTGTTGGCAGCGGGGTCGAGCTGGGCATCGGCCCGATGCCTGTGCTGCGCGACCGTGTCTCGAGCGATCTGGCGGGGGGAAAAGCGATGTGGTTGCGCGACTCGGGTGACCCGGCCCGCACGGAGGCGGCGTTCCGGTTCGTGATGTGGCTCAACGAACCGCAACAGTTGTTCGAGTACGACAGCGTCACCGGTGTCGTGCCACCACGCACAACCGCTGCAGCGCTCCCGGCGATGCAGGAGTTCTGGAGCTCGCACCCGGAAATGAAGGTGGCCTATGACCAGATCCTCGCGACTCCCTTGCGATCGGACCCGACCAGTCGGTGGATTGGATCGGACGCTGCCAACAGCGCGTTCTCGGAACTGATGAGTTCGATTCTGGCCGACGGTTCCGATCCGGCGACGGTCATTCCAGCGGCGAGCAAGAAGGCTGCCGACGCCTTGGCCGCCTACAACCAGCTCGTCGCCGCAGCGGGGTGACCGGCGGTGGACCTCCAGGAGCGATACGACCGACTTCGCCGAGCACTACCCGTCACGGACTTCGACGACGAGCAGGTACGGGAGCTGCGTGACCACGCTGTCGAGGTCGAGTGCCCGGCGGGGGTCGTACTGATCGATGTCGACCACGATGCACCAGAGGGCTACGTCGTGACCGCCGGCCGGCTCGAAGTGACCGATGCGAGCGGGCGACGGCGACTGATCGGCGTGGACGCATTCGTCGACCCCGCAGGTGCCAGCAGCTCTCGCGTTGCCGTGGTCAAGGTGACAGCGCTCGACGCGACGACGTTGCTCGCCGTGGCCTTCGGTCGAACGGCGCGATGACCAGCGACCCGGTGATCA
>JBDTYA010000090.1:0-2604 GCA_040005915.1 Ilumatobacteraceae bacterium | reverse complement strand
AGCAAGCCGTGCTGAAATATGAGGAGGCGTACCATCAATGCGGACTCGCGCCAACTGGATGCAAGCCGGAAGAGTTCACGGCCTTGGAAGGCACGACCCGCCCGACAATGACGCAGTTCGTTGAGGGTCTTGTCAATGAAGGCCTGTATTTCTCTAGGGACGTTCGAGGCTCTTACGGTGTTGCGGAGTCGACGACGGTGGAGTCCGCCGACGCAGCGACCGCGGTCTTTTGCATTTTTGATGCCGGCACGGTGTTGGGTCCACTGGGTCCAGACGGATTGCCGACCGTCGTTAACGATCAGATCCAAAGCATCAGATACGAGTACCACGTGTTCCTGGAAGGCGGCGACTGGTTAGTCGGCGAGGTACGGCAATTGGAACGCCTTGGCGAGGGAAGCTCTTGCCCGCCGGCCGTGTAGTTGCATGTGTGTTCGCCACGCTGATTCTCGTCACCGGCCGAGCTGACGCGGGTGAGAGGGGCGGAGGAGCCGGCGCCGGTTCTCAGCCGGGGGGCTCTGGACAGATCTCTACTTGGGTGATCGGGGCTGTGAATGGGGGCGTGGGACGGCCGACGGGGTCCTCGTCCTGTACGCCGTGGATTCCGTTCGATGGGTCGACGACCGAAGGTCCCGGTAGCCCGATCGTCCTGAATCCGACGACGGGGCAGCCTTCGACGCTGTACGTGCGCACTTGCGACGGGGTGTACCAGTACGTGTACATCGGTCCGCACACTCCGACCGATATTGCCCGTGTGGCGTACGACATGGTGGCTTCGTTGGTGCCGAGGCCCGAGGTGGCGTTCTCACCTCCGGTCGACAAGATGATCGTCAACTTCGAAACCTGGCTCGGTGTCACGCCGAGCGACCCGATCACGGCAACGGCGGCGGTGCCGGGACTCTCGGCGACCGTGACCGCGCAGGCCACAGCCATCGAGTGGACCACCGGCTCACGGGTCGCCGGCGACGCCTCGACGATCGACTGCCGGCCGTGGGGCTCGACACTGGCGGCGAGTGACGGTTGCGTGTGGACGCCGGCGTATCCGTCCGTTCAAAAGGTCACCGGAACTACCGACGAGCGGTACCACGGCTCGGTCACCGTCGTCTGGCAGGTGTCGTGGCAAGCATCCAACGGCGCCAGTGGGACACTCGGCGAACTCCGTACCACCACACCCGTCGAGATGCGCGTCCAAGAGATCCAAACCATCGGCGGCTAGACCTTCACCGGCCGGCTGCCGGCTGCCGGCGTTTGACGGCGAACGCCCCGTATCGGTGCCGCAAACGTCAAACGCAACTTTGGGCCAGCGGCGTTTGACGGCGAACGCCCCGCATCGGTGCCGCAAACGTCAATCGTGAGCGAGGGGGCGGTGGAGGATCACGCCGCGGGCTACGGCTCCTGGACGAGGAACAGCGCGGCAGGGCCTTGTACCGAGATGGACTCGCCGACGGCGAGGTAATCGCACTCACCGTGGCGTGGCCCGCCGACCCAGAGCAGCAGTTCGCGACCAGAGGCCTCGTGGACCCAGTTCTTGCCATCGGTCAGATCCACGCGTGACATCACGAATGGAGTGTGCGGCGTACCGTACGTCCACCGACCGGGCTCGACCTCCGTGCGACGAACCCGCGGCTCGTCGAGCGGTTCGAAGTCGAGCACGCGCAACAGCTCCTCGACGTCGACGTGCTTCGCGGTGAGGCCGCCGCGCACGACGTTGTCGCTGTTGCCCATGATCTCGACCCCGAACCCGCGGACGTAGGCGTGCAGATTGCCCGGCCCGAGGTAGACCGCCTGGCCGGCGGTCAACGTCACCCGGTTCAACAGCAGAGTGACCACGACTGATGGGTCGCCGGAATAGGCGGCGGCGAGCTCGTTGACGAGTTGCGCCTCAGGTCGATCGCCGACCCGACAGGCAGCGAGTGTCGACGCCGCCGAGAACTCGCTGCGGTACAGAGCTGCAACCGTGGTTGCCAGCTTCTCGTGTTGCAGGAACTGCGCCAGATCGTGGGCACCGATCTCGTGAAGCAGCGACACGGTCTCGTCGACCGGACGGAATCCGCACAACGTGTCGAAGGTGGTGAGCGCGCAGAGCATCTCCGGCTTGGCGTGCGGGTCGCGGTAGATGCGTTCGGGCGAATCGAGCGGAATGCCGAGATGCTCCTCGCGCTCGAAACCGGCAGCCGCGCCGGCGCTGTCGGGGTGCGTTTGCAGCGACAGCGGTTGGCCGGCGGCCAGGAACTTCAGGAGGTATGGCAACTCGCCGGCGACAGATTGCAACGACGAGCCGTCGTCGAGCGTCGAGGGTGCGAGGGGGTGGGTGCCCATCCACCACTCCGCCCACGGCTGGCCGTCGGTCGGTTCACCGAGCATCTCTGGGATCGAGGTCGGATCGCCCCATGCGTAGTGCTGCACCCTGCCGTGAACCCTCTGCATGCCTCGACACGCTAGTTGCGCGACGGGCTACCGTTCCGTCGATGCAGAACAAGATCCTGTTGACCGAAGACCAGATCCCCACGCAGTGGTACAACGTGATTCCCGATCTGCCGTCGCCGCCGCCACCGCCGCTGCACCCCGGCACGATGCAGCCGGTCGGGCCCGACGATCTGGCGCCGC
>JBDTYA010000089.1:0-14536 GCA_040005915.1 Ilumatobacteraceae bacterium | reverse complement strand
CCTCCGGCGCCCGCCAGGTTCCACATGCCACAATCGGGACACTATGCGCCGGGCCTTCATCGTGATTGCCGTGATGCTGCTCGCCGCGTGTCGGGTCGATGCGACCGTCGAGGTGGCGATGCGCGCCGATGGCAGCGGGAAGATCACGGTGACGGCGATCGCCGACAAGGAGGTCGTCGACAAGGCACCCGGCCTGGCCGAAGACCTCCGTTTCGACGATGCCGAAACGGCCGGTTGGGCGGTGACCACGCCGGTCGTCACCGGCGACGGGGGGCTGAAGGTGGAGCTCACCCATCCGTTCGCGACCCCAGAGGAGGGCACCGCTCTGCTGCGATCGATCAACGGTTCGGGCGGACCGCTGCACGACGTCGTCCTCGCTCGGTCGATCGACGACAGTGGAACGACGGTTTCGCTCGACGGGTCGCTGCGGATCGACGGGCTCGCGGCCTTCGCCGATCCCGACGTGCTGTCCGCGGTGGGGGCAACCCCGTACGCCGAGGAGGTCGTCGCATCCGGCCAGGGCCCCACGCAGGCGGTCGTGGTGACGGTGCGGGCGTCACTGCCCGGCAGGATCACGTCGGTCACCGGCACGGTCGAGAGCGGCGCGGTGTCGTGGGTCGTGCCGCTCGACGGCTCGCAACTTCGCCTCACCACGACGGCCGTCGACGATCACGGCACCGCCAAGATCTGGGGAGTCGCCGCGTCGGCAGCGTTGATCGCGCTGGTGGCCTGGTGCGTGCTGGCAGCCTCATTCATCGCCTGGGTGATGCGCCAGCGCAAACGGCGTGTGAAACACCGCAGCCCACAACCCATGTAGCACCCATTCTCTAGGGTGCAGCCATGTCGAAACTCCGCCTCGTCTATCGCTGCAGTGCGTGCGCCACTGCGTACCCGAAATGGGCCGGGCGCTGCCCGTCGTGCGAGGCGTGGAATTCGATGGTCGAAGATGTCGAGGGGCCCGACCCAGATATTGCTGCGCTGCTCTCGGCCACATCCGGTGCCACCGCGATGCCGATCGCCGAGGTCGACACGTTCGTCGGTGGCCCACAGGCGACGGGCATCGAAGAGATCGACCGAGTGCTCGGCGGCGGTCTCGTGCCCGGTGCCGTCACGCTCCTGGGTGGCGAACCGGGCATCGGCAAGAGCACGCTCCTGCTGCAGCTGGCCGCGGAGTGGCCGACCCGAACGTTGTATGTCAGCGGCGAGGAGAGTGCGCAGCAGGTACGACTGCGCGCCGAGCGATTGGGCGCGCTCGGGCCCAACCTGTGGTTGCTGGCCGAGACCTCGTTGCCGCACATCGTCGCCGCGCTCGACAGCGTGCAGCCACAACTCGTCATCATCGACAGCATCCAATCGGTTGCCGATCCCGAACTCGGTTCCGCGCCGGGCAGCGTGGTACAGGTTCGCGGCTGCGCCCACCGTCTCGTGGTCGAGGCCAAGCGCCGCAGTGTTCCAATGGTCCTCGTCGGCCACGTCACCAAGGACGGTGGACTTGCCGGGCCCAGAGTGCTCGAACACATCGTCGACACGGTGCTCAGCTTCGAGGGCGACCGCCACCATGCGCTGCGCCTGCTCCGTGCCGTGAAGCACCGATTCGGATCGACCAACGAGCTCGGCGTCTTCGAAATGGTCGAGCGCGGGCTGCTGGGTGTGCCCGATGCCAGCAGCCTCTTCCTCACCGACCGACGCACCGGGGTAGCCGGTTCGGCGGTCACCCCGACTCTGGAGGGTCATCGCCCTCTGCTGGTCGAGGTGCAAGCGCTGACCAACAAGGTCACCACGGGTGTGCCGCCACGGCGCAGCGCGCAAGGTCTCGACCCGGGACGACTGGCCTTGTTGTTGGCAGTGCTCGAACGACGGGCACGGCTCGAATTCGGTCGCTACGAGGTCTTTGCCTCGGTCGTCGGCGGTGTGCGACTCACCGAGCCCGGCAGCGATCTGCCGATGTGCCTCGCCATCGTCAGCGCGCTCGTCGACCGGCCGCTTCCCCCGGATCTCATCTCGTTCGGCGAGATCGGGCTGGCCGGGGAGCTCCGTCAGGTGGCACACGCCTCGCGGCGCCTCGCCGAAGCAGCTCGCCTCGGTTTCACCCGGGCAATCGTGCCGGTCAACTCGGCCAACGGCGTCGACGGGATCTCGCTGATTCGCGTCGCCACGCTCAACGAAGCGCTGGTCGCCGTGGGATTGCACGGCTCTTCGTCCAAGTAGAGTTCCTCCATGACGACCTCTGGCCCACCTACCGACGCGCTGCACGAGGCGCTGGCATTGGTGTCGCCGGGTACCCCGCTACGCGACGGGATCGAGCGCATCGTGCGCGCCAAGACGGGTGCCTTGCTGATTCTCGGCGACGGTCCCGACGTCCTGGCAATCTGCACCGGTGGTTTCCTGCTCGACGCCCCGTTCAGCCCTCAGCGCCTCAGCGAGCTCGCCAAGATGGACGGCGCCATCATCCTCGGCTCCTATGGTCAGCGGCTGTCGCGGGCCAACGTGCACCTCGTGCCCGATCCCACGGTCCCGACGACCGAGACCGGTACTCGGCACCGCACCGCCGAACGGGTCGCCCGCTCCATACCCGTGCCGGTCGTCAGCGTCAGCGAGGAGATGGGCGTCATCAGCGTGTACGCCGGCGGGATGCGGCACCAGCTACAGGACATCAGCCGCCTCCTCGATCGCGCCAACCAGGCACTGCAGACTCTCGAGCGCTACAAGGTGCGCCTCGACGACACGCTGGCCAACCTGACGGCACTCGAGCTCGACGACGTCGCCACCATCCGCGACGTTGCCGCCGTGGTCCAACGTGGCGAGATGGTTCGTCGTATCTCGGCGGAGATCGAGACGATGATCGTCGAGCTCGGCGTCGACGCCCGGTTGCTCCGGTTACAAGTCGACGAAGTGAACGGCGAGATCAACCATGAGCTCGAACTGGTTCTGGCCGACTACCCGCTGATCGCCGACAACTGGGCAGGCCACGGGCTCGACGGCGACTCGCCCGCCACTCCGCGCGGGCTCCGCCTGCTGACCCGCGTGCCGCGCATCACCCCACTGCTGGCCAACGCGATCGTCGATCATTTCGGCGACCTCGCCAAGCTCCGCCGGGCGACCACTGCCGAGATCGCCCAGGCCGAAGGCATGGACGAATCACTTGCCACGGCGGTGAAGGAAACCCTCGACCGCATCACCGAATTGGCCATCCTCGACCAGTTCGCTTGACTAGTTCGGGAAGTATCTCGACTCTTTGCCCTTGCCCTCGACGTTCACAGCGCCGTCGTCGACGAGCTTCACCAGGTGTGACAGCACGCTGCGACCGGCTGCCCTGTGCAGCTCTTCGCGTACATCGGCGTACAGCTCCTTGACCATGCCTTCGATGTCGGAATGGCCCGAGCGCACCGCTGCCAAGACCTGCGCCTCGCGTTGCAACCGATGCTCGAGAAACGCTTCCAGGAACGGCTTCGGAGCCATCACCGGCGCGCCATGTGTCGGCCACAGCGAGACGTCGTCGCGCGCCATCACCTTGCGGAGCGAATCGATGTAGGCGCGCATGTCGCCGTCGGGCGGCGACACGATGGTGGTGCTCCAACCCATGACGTGGTCGCCGGTGAACAATGCCTGCTCCTCCTCGAGCGCGTAACACATGTGGTTCGACGTGTGACCAGGTGTGTGCACGGCGCGCATCGTCCAACCCGTACCCATCGCCGCGATCTCACCGTCGGAGACTCGGACGTCGGGGTCGAAGTCGGTGTCGGTGGTCTCCCCCAGCGTCACTCCCGGCTCGATCTCGTCGTCTGTCTCGTCGTCGATCTCGGGGTCGGTGTCGACCGTGCCGTGCGGGCCGAACGCGATCGTCGGCGCCCCTGACTCGGCGCGCAGCCAGGCCGCCAGCGGCGAGTGGTCCGAATGGCAATGGGTCACCAGGATGGCCCGAACGCGATCACCGTCGAGGGCCGCGGCCAGCGCGTCGCGGTGTTCGTCGAGCAACGGCCCCGGATCGATGACGGCAACGTCCCCGCGACCGACGATGTACGTACCCGTGCCGAGGTACGTGTACTTCGACGGGTTGTCGGCGATCACGCGGCGCACCAGTGGGGAGACCGGCACCGCCGCGCCGTAGCGCGGTTCATCGAGTGTGACGAACGGGATCGCGCTCATCGCCTCACCTTACGGGGCGATCGCCCGGACCTCGCCCACGTGCTGTCCGTGACCGAGGATCCATTCCACGACGAACGGTTCGACCTCGGTCGTGTCGATCCCCAGGCCGCGCAGCGCGGCGACCATCACCGGCGGCCGCGCCCGGTCGCTGCCATCGGCGATCTTCAACGCCACGGCGCGCCCATCCGGCAGCGCTGCGGCGAACACACCATCCGCGCCGTCCTTGCACATCAGCCCCGGCACGTGCCGCATGAAGTGGGTGACATCGCGTCCCAGGCCGCCGACCATCTGCGGGTAGCCGGTCATCGCCGCATACACATCGTCGCCCGCGCTTCCCGCGGTGCCGGTTGCGATCGATCTGAACGCTCGAGCCAGACCTATGAGCGAGATGACATGAGCCGGCGCTCCGCAGCCGTCGACACCGATGTGGCTGTGTGGTTCGCCGGCGAGATCGTCGATCGCGGCGGTGACGCACAGTTGCAGCGGGTGTTCGGCCGACAGGTAGCCGGCGTCGGTGGGCCAGTCGTTGATGGCACTGGTCACCAGCATCCCGCTGTGCTTGCCACTGCAGTTCATCTGCAGCGGAGTCGGCCCGCCGCCGGCGCGCAGCACCGCTTCGGCCGAATGGTCGTCGAGCGGTAGATCCGCGATGTTGGCCAGGGCCCGGTCATCGAGGCCGGCGGTCGCCAGGATCCGCAGCACGGCATCGAGGTGCGCCGGCGTGCCGTCGTGGCTCGCGCAGACGAGGGCCAGCAGCTCCGAGGGCAATCGCAGGCCGGCACGGACCATCGCCACCGCCTGCATCGGCTTGTTCGACGAACGCGGATAGATCAGGGTCGTGGGGTCGCCGATTGCAAAGTCGATTTCACCCGTCGGCGAGATACCGACGACCGCTCCGAAGTGCACCGACTCGTCACAGCCACTGCGACGGGTGACGGCGACCGGAGCAAAGGACTCAGGAGTCGCCACTTGTGCTGCCGGTCTTGACACGTCGGGATCGGCGCGAGATGTGTTTGCCGGGCTGCATGCTGGTGAGGTGGCTGTCGACCACCTCGTGACGTTCGCCGAAGTTGCTGACGACAGCTTGGGCCATGGCCGCGGCCGGAATTGCCAACACGGCACCGACAGCACCCAACACGGCACCGCCGGCGATGGCCGAACCGAACGCGATCGCCGGATGCAGGTCCATCGTGCGGGCAGTGATGCGCGGCAGGAGGAAGTAGTTCTCCACCTGTTGGTAGAGGATGACGAAAATCAGGATGACAAGTGCCTTCGGCGGTGAGTCGACGAACTGCACCAGTACGGGCAGTGCGCCGGCAATGTAGGTGCCGACCACCGGCAGGAACTGGCTGATGATGCCGACCCACAGGGCCATCGCGACCGGCGCTTGGATCCCGATGGCCTGGAAGAGAACCCAGTGGAAGAACGCCGACAGACCGGCGAGCAGCGCCCGCGAGTAGAGGTAGCCACCCGTCTTGTCGATCGCCAACTCCCACCCGCTCAACACTCGCCGCTGCCGGTCGGGGCGGAGCCTGCTGCAGATCGCCCGACGCAGCTTCGGTCCATCGGCCACGAGGTAGAACGTGAACAGGAGAACCGACAGTCCCTTCACCAAGACGCCGAGCGCCGTCACCGACAGGTCGACGACCTTGCCCTGTTGGCTGCGGATGAACTTCTGAACGGCACCGTCCTGATCGTTGATCGAGGCGATCACCCGCGAGGCGTTGATGTGCGTGTCGAAGTTGCTGTTGATGAAGTTGACAGTGCGGTTGACGTACTTCTCGGAGTCACCCAACAGGGTCGCGATCTGCTGACCGACCAGCGTTCCGACCGCGATGATGAAGACCAGGAACCCGACAAAGACTCCGATCAGGATGACGGCCGTCGCGGTGCCTCGCCGCCAGCCGCGCGCCGCCAGCCGGTTGACGCCCGGTTCGATCGCCAGCGACAGGAACAACGACACCAAGAGCAGCAACGACAGTGCCGACAGGCTGGTCCACAGTGAGCGGGTGACGATGGCGAGGATGTAACCCAGCCAGAAGATGGCAACGGCTTTCCACACCCACCGGGGTAAGTGCTCAGGCGGCGACCACGGCTGGTAATCGGGCATCAACGCCGAGCGTAGTGACCGACCGCAGCGCGAAGGGTGGAGGCCATGTCCCCACGTGGCAGCACGTCGACCTCGCCGAGACCCAACCAACCGGCCATGGCGTGCAACTCGGGGGCCAGATCGTCGGCCACCGCACCGGCAGGAACCCCGGGTTCGACGAACGAAGCCTGCACGAGCAGCGCCCCCCGCTGCCGGTCGGACTTCAGGTCGATGCGACCGACGACGCTGTCGCCCCACAGGATCGGCAAGACGTAGTACCCGTAGATCCGCTTCGGCTGCGGCGTGTAAATCTCGATGCGGTAATGGAAGCCGAACAGCCGCGAGGCCCGATCGCGATTCCATACGACCGGGTCGAACGGGCTCAGCAGCGCGGTCGCGTCGATGCGTCGAGGGACTCGGGCGTGACGATGGACATACGCCGGCTTCGTCCAGCCCTCGACGTCCACCTCACGAAGCACGCCGTCCTCCACCAGTTCGGCGAGCAGTGGTTTCGCCACACCCGTGCCCTGGCGGTGATAGTCGGTGAGGTCGCTGAGCGTGGCGATTCCGTGGTGGCGGGCGGCGAGCTCGAGCAACTGCTTGCGCGCATCCCGCTCGGGCACAACTGGGCGGGCGAGCACCTCGGCCGGGATCACCCGCTCGGTGAGGTCGTAGACGCGCCCGAAGTCGGCGCGGCGCGTCACGGTGACGCGGCCCTTCCAGAAGAGGTGCTCGAGGGCGACCTTGGCGTCGTCCCAATCCCACCAGGACCCCTTCTTGCCGACGCGCTCCGAGAGATCGCCGGAGGCAACGGGGCCACCGTCGGCGATGCGCCGATACACCTCCTCGATGTAGTCGGGGCGCCGGTCGGCAAGCGTGAAGTAGCGCATCCACTTGTGTTCGCTCGCCATCTTCCAGCGGTGCAACTGGTAGTGGGCCATGTCGACGTGCGACGCCTCGTGCACCCAATACTCGAACACCTCGCCGGCGCGAGTCGCCTCGGGGATCATGCTCCGCGGGTGCGGCCCAAGCCGGGCGAACAGCGGCAGCTCTTGGCTGCGTACCAGCACGTTGACCGAGTCGATCTGGATGAGGCCCATGCGGTCGAGAACGCGCCGGAAGTGCCGGCGATCGATTCGCCCTTTCGGCCGGGCCTCGGCGAATCCCTGCGCGCCGAGCGCGATACGACGCGCTGTCGCCAGCGAGACCTTCTCGGCGACCACGAGGTCAGTCGGCGACGGTGATGCTGACCGAGTTGATCACCACGTCGGTGCCCGGCCGATCGCTGCGATCGGTCGAGACCTTCTGCATCGCATCGACGATCTCGAGGCCCTTCACGACCTGACCGAAGTGGTTGTACTGCGGTGGCAGCTGCACACCGTTGGGGCCGCTGATCAAGAAGAACTGGCTGCCGTTGGTGTTGGGCCCGGCATTGGCCATGGCCAGCGAACCGATCTGATACTTCTGCTTGACGGGCTCGTCGTTGAACCGATAGCCGGGCCCGCCCCGCCCGGTGCCGGTCGGGTCACCGCCCTGGCACATGAACCCATTGATGATGCGGTGGAACACGACGCCGTCGTAGTAGTGATGGGAGGCGAGGAACACGAAGTTGTTGACGGTCAGCGGGGCATTGATCGCGTCGAGGGCGATCACCAGAGTGCCCATGCTCGTCTCCATGGTCGCGGTGTACCGCTTGCTGGGGTCGATGCCCATCTCGGGCGAAGCGTCGAACTGTTGCTTGCGGGGTGCCGAGCCATCGAGTGCGGGGAAGGGGGTAGCCATGACACGACACGCTACCCGGGCAGTGCGATGAGGGGGTCAGGCGTTGCGGGAGTTGTAGTCGGCGATGAGGGCGTCGGCTTGGGCGGCGGCGGCGGCCAGTGTCGAGGCGACGTCCGCGCCGCCGAAGATCGCGGCGACACCTTGGGCTGTCACGGTGCGGACCTCGCGCAACGGTCCGACGATGGGGCCGGCCGAGGTCGGCACATCGGGCGCTGCCAGTAGCTGGTCGTAGGGGACCTTGAAGCGCGGATCGGTGACGTAAGTGGTTTTCAACGGATCGAGAGCCAATGCATCGGTGCGCACCGGCACGTATCCGGTGGCCGAGGCCCACTCGCTCTGCTCCTGGGCCGAGGTGAGGAACGTGGTGAAGTCCCACGCTGCAGCGGTTCGCGCGTCGTCGCCGGAGTCGACGACCCACAGCGACGCACCACCGACGAGCGCTCCGGGCCTTGCCTCTGGTCCCGGCATCGGGGCCACACCGAGATCGTCGACGGAGAACTGCGGGAACTGGCCGCCGGCGAGAACCCCCAGAATGCCGCCGATCGCTGCCGACGTGCCGATGGTCATCGCTGCCGGCTCGGCCGTGTCGACGAGCTTCAGCAGGTTGTCGATACCGCTGCTGTTGTCTCCAACGGTGACAGCCAAGCCGTCGTTTATCAACGATTGCATGAACGTCAGCAGCGACTGCCCGGTGGCATTGTCGTACAGCACCTTGGTGGCACGGGCGGAACGACCGTTCTGATTGTCGGCATAGAACTCGCCGGCCTTTGCGAACCATTGCTCGATGTACCAGCCGCCACCGCTATCGAAGCCGGAGTCCAGGGCGAGGCCGTACTTGGCCGCGCCGGCGTCGACGATCGCCTGGCTGTCGGCGCGCAGTTCGTCGAGCGCGGCCGGCGGCTTGGAGGGGTCGAGGCCGGCCGCAGTGAACGACTTCTTGTTGTAGAGCAGCACCGGGTTGGAGATGTTGAACGGCATCCCCCACTGCACACCCTGCGTCGTCCACGCGTTCATCATGGTCGGCAGGAACGCGCTGGTGTCGTAGCCGCTCGACCTGATGCAGGCCTCGACCGGCACGACCGATTGGGTATCGACCATCGTCTGCACCATGTACTCCGGCATCTGCACGAGGTCGGGCCGGCTGCTCTGACCGGTCTGCAGGTACTTGTTGATGGTCTCCTCGTAGCTGCCTTCGATCAACGTCACGTGAACCTTCGACTGGGCGGCGTTGTACACGTCGGTGAGCTTGTTCAACTCGTCGGCCAGCGGTCCGTTCATGCCGTGCCAGAACGTGAGCTCCACCGTGCCGGCGGCAGACGCGAGCGCACCGGTGGGACAGTCCGGCAACGTGTCGAGCACCGCCGCCGTGGTGGTCGGCGCAATCGTCGTATCGGCAGGAGGCAGCGTTTCGCCGACCGGTAGGGTCGCGCCGGGTGCGAGCGTGACTGCCGGTGCTGGGGTCGGCGACGTCGGCGGTTGGTGGCCTGCTGTGATGATCGACCTGCCCGAGCCACACGACGCGGCGATCAGCATCGCCGCCGACATCAGCGCGGTCCGCTTCATCCTTTGACCGCTCCGGCAGTGAGGCCGCGCACCAACTGACGCTGGAACGCGACCAGCACGGCGAAGATCGGCAGGGCGGCGATGACGGCGCCGGCGGTGACGAGGTTCAACGTGTCGACCTTTCCCGTCTTCAATCGCTCGAGACCGATCTGAATCGTTCGGTGGGCGTCGTCGGTGATGATGGCCTGTGGCCACAGATATTGGTTCCACGTACCGAGGAACGTGAACAGCGCCAATGCGCCGAGGGTCGGCCGGCACAACGGCGCCGCCACTTCCCACAGGAACCGGAAGTGTCCGACACCGTCGAGGGCCGCAGCCTCGCGGAGCTCCCGGGGCACGGTCAGGAAGACCTGTCGCACGAGGAAGATCCCGAACGTGGTCGCGAGCAGCGGCACGACGAGCCCTTGATAGGTGTTGATCCAACCGAGTGAGTCGATGGTGCGCTGGTTGACCACCACCGTGAGCTCTGCGGGCACGAGCAACGTGGCGAGGAAGATGATGAACGTCGGGCCCTTACCGGGGAACTCGAGGAAGGCGAATGCGTACGCCGCGAACAGGCTGGTGATGACCACGCCGATCGTCACGAGCACGGCGACGAACAGACTGTTGACCAGCAAGCGACCGAGGTCGCCGATCCGCCATGCGGCGCGCAACGTGTCGAGGGTGAAGTCCACCGGAAGCAGCGACCGCGGATGGTCGATGGCATCGGGCCCGCTCTTCAATGCCTGCATCAACGTCGCGTAGATCGGGAACAGGACCAGGAACGCGACGAGGATCAGCACCGCATACCGGCCGACCTTCCGCCCTCCGTGTACCGTCTCGGTCGCTCCGGTGCCGCTAGCCGTTGCCATAGTGCACCCGTTTGTCGAGTCCCCGGAACTGCACGAACGCAAGTACCAGCAACACCACGAACAACAACACTGCGGCGGTCGATTTGAGGCCGATGTCGTTCTTCACCAACGACGTCTGTCCGTAGATCAGGTAGGCCACGGTCTCCGTCGGCCGTTGCGGCTCGGGACCGCCTTGGGTCAGCAGGGCGACCTCTGCGTACGACTGGAACGCCCGTGTCGTCAGGACGACGGAGGTGAACAGGATCGTCGGGCTGAGCATCGGCAGCGTCACGTTGGTGAACCGCATCCAACCGCCTGCGCCATCGACGAACGCGCTCTCGTACAACTCGCGCGGTATGCCCTGCAACGCTGCAGTGATCACGATGAAGGTGAATCCGAGACTGGCCCAGATGCTGCTGAGCGCAATGGCCGGCAGCGCGGTGCCCGGGTCGCGCAGCAGGCCCGGTTGCTTCAACGATGGGATGATCCCGTGGAACAGGTCGGGCAGCACCCCGACCTCCGGCTGCAACAACACGAACCACACCAGGCTGGCGACGGCGATGCTGGTGGCGACCGTCGAGGAGAACACGGTGCGGAAGAAGCCGATGCCGCGGATCTGCTTGTCGGCGAGCACCGCCAGACCGATGCCCAGTCCCACGCCGATGGGCACCGTCATCACCGCGAGGCGCGCCGTGTTGGCCAGGGCGTGCTGGAACTCGTTGCTGCGGAAGACGTCGAGGTATTGGCCCCAGCCACCCTCGCGGCATCGTTTGCCCGTCGCGTCGCAGCGGAGGTGACCCAGTTGGATCGCCCGCACCAACGGATACGCCACGAATACACCGAGGATCCCGGCCGACGGCGCGAGCATGCCGACCGCGATCGGCAGGTCGCGCCACTTCCGTCTCACGTGTCGATCCGCCGAAGCGTGTTGGGATCGAAGCGGTGGCGATGAGCCTCGGCCGCCTCGAGTCCGACCTCTGATCCAATGGCCGCGACAGGCGCCTCTGCACCCTGGCGAACGACGACGCGGGTGCCAGAAGCGTCACAGATCAACAGCGTCTCGTGGCCCAACTGCTCGACCATCCTGACGGTCGCGCGCACACTGCCGCTCGAAGCGATCTGCAGATGCTCCGGTCGGACACCGACCAAGGGGTCGCCGCGCTCGAACAGCCCCGCCGGCATGACGTTCATCGGAGGTGTGCCGATGAATGTCGCCACGAACACGGTCTCAGGCTTGGCGTACACCTGTTGCGGCAGGCCGATCTGCTGCAGTTGCCCGCGATTCATCACAGCGATGCGCGTACCCATCGTCATCGCCTCGACCTGATCGTGCGTGACGTAGATGATGGTCGCGTCGAGGCGTAGGTGCAGATCGACGAGCTCGGCGCGCGTCTCGCTGCGCAGTTTGGCGTCGAGGTTCGACAGCGGCTCGTCCATGCAGAACACGGCCGGCTGCCGAACGATGGCCCGGGCAAGCGCGACCCGCTGTCGCTGCCCGCCGCTCAGCTGACCGGGCTTGCGGTCGAGGTACTCGCCGAGCCCCAACGCATCGGCTGCCGTCTTGGCCTTCACCGCCCGATCCGCCTTCGACTCGCCGCGGACCTTGAGGGGGAACTCGATGTTGGCCAGCACCGTCTTGTGCGGATACAGGGCGTAGCTCTGGAAGACCATCGCCACGTCGCGCAGCTTCGGCTGCACGTCGTTGACCTTGACGTCGCCGATGTAGATGTCGCCACTGGTAGGCGTCTCCAACCCGGCAATCATCCGCAGCAGCGTGCTCTTGCCGCAACCGGACGGGCCCAACAGGATCATGAAGTCGTGATCGTGGATGTCGAGCGACACGTCGTCGACCGCGTTCACCTTGTCGTCGCCGTCTCCGAACGACTTGGTGATGTGCTCGAGTCGTACTTGGGCCACGCCTCGAACAGTAGGTCATCGCCTGTCGGGCATGGTTACGATGCCGGACGTGAGCGACACCGCCGACATGCCTCTCGATCTCGATGCGATCGAGCAGGATCTCGCCGATGTCGAAGTGGCGTTGACCCGCCTCGATGCCGGGACGTACTGGATCGACGAGGTCACCGGAGCCGAGTTGCCGCACGACCTGTTGGCGGTCAACCCGGCGGCACGACGCCTGGTGTGAGCCGGCTGGTCCACTGGCGCCGCACGGCCCGCGTGTGGCGACTGACCGCCCGCAACGCAGCGCGCTACGTGGCTCACCGAGTTCGACGGCTGACCCATCGCCGCGCTCGGCGCGCAGGCCTCGACGAGCAGTTCGCGATTCGCACTGCGGAAGACGTCGCCCGGGAGTTGGGCAACATGAAGGGCGCGTTGATGAAGTTCGGGCAGCTGCTGAGCTTCATCATGGAGGCCCTTCCCGACGACGCGCAACGGGCGATGGCGACGTTGCAATCCGATGCCACGCCGATGGCTCCGGCACTCGCCGCCAAGATGGTCGCCACCGAGCTGGGCCGGCCACCGGAGCGCGTCTTCCTCGACTGGCAGGCGACGCCGATCGCCGCGGCCAGTGTCGGGCAGGTGCATCGCGCGGTGACCCGCGACGGTCGTGATGTCGCCGTCAAGGTTCAGTACCCGGGGGTCGCCGAGGCGATCGACTCGGACCTCGACAACACCGCGGCGTTGTACCGGCTCGGTACTGCGTTCGTGTTGAAGGGCCTCGACGCGAAGGGTTTGGTCGACGAGTTGCGAACGAGGATGCGCGACGAGCTCGACTACGAGCTGGAGGCAGCCAACCAGACAGCGTTCGGAAAGCACTTTGCCGGCCATCCGTTCGTCCGCATCCCTGCCGTCGATCCGGCAACCAGCACCAAACGTGTGCTGACGACCGAATGGATAGAAGGGTTGAATTGGGCGCAGTTCGAAGCGGCAGCCGAGCCCGCAGCCCGCCGACGCGCCGGCGAGTCGATCTGGCGATTCGCTCAGCATGCGGTCCATCGCCTGCGGTCCTTCAACGGCGATCCCCATCCCGGCAACTACCGCTTCACGATCGAGGGCGACGTCGCCTTCCTCGACTTCGGTCTGGTCAAGCGCTGGACTCCCGGCGAATGGGAGCAGCTGGCGCCGAGCCTCGACGCGATCGTGGTGCACCGCGACCCCGACCGACTGATCACGGTGATGGAGGAGATCGGCTTCCTGCGGCATGGTCACGGCCTGGCTGCGCAACGGGTCTACGACTACGTCAGCACGCCATACACCCCGTACCTCACCGATTCGTTCACATTCACGCGCGCGTTCGTGCGCGACGCGATGGCGACCATCGTCGACGTCACGGGCCCATATGCCGACGTGATCGCGAACCTCAACATGCCACCGAGCTTCGTGATCCTCGACCGTGTCGTCTGGGGTGTCAGCGCGATCCTCGGCAGGCTCGAGGTCACCGCCCCGTGGCGCGCCATGCTGCTCGAGTACAGCGACGGCGGTCCACCGGCGACGCCGATGGGCGAGGACGAACAGGCCTGGTTCAGGGACGCACGTCGCCGTTGACGATGCCCGCGTTGACCCGATCGGAATCCGGCCCGCTACTGTCCGGCGAGGGAGTCCGCCACGTCACATCGGGGGAGTCCCTCTTCGCAGAGCTCAGAGGGGGCAACGTGGCTGATCCGCACAAACCGAGAGCACCGTTTGCGCCGTGGGACCGCCGCGAGCTACCGGGAGCATTCGACGTCGAGGAATCGGCGCGGCGAGTGGGCAACTACAAGTGGGCGGAGATGAAGCTGTTCGAAGCGCTGGGCGGTTGGGTTGCGACCGTGCCGGAGCTCGACGTGAAGATGCGTCTCGGCACCCATTGTTACAAGCATGCCTGGCACGCCGAGCTGTGGCACAAGCGGCTACCCGAGCTCCGCGAGATGAACCCCGATCGGCTCACCCAGCCGGCCAACGATGCGATGGTCCGATTCATCGAGGCGATGACCGAGCCCGAAGCTCCCGACATGACGATCGAGAAGTTGGTCGGTGTGTACCGCGTCTACATCCCACACTTCATCGCCGCGTACACGTACCACCGCAACAACACGAGCCAGATCACCGACGCACCGACCATCCGGTCGATCAACTTCATCCTCCAGGACGAGTTCGACGATTGGCGCGATGGCGAGATGCTGCTGCA
>JBDTYA010000088.1:0-20554 GCA_040005915.1 Ilumatobacteraceae bacterium | reverse complement strand
CGGGCTCGATCTTCCGCAAGGGCTACACCGACTCGCCGCGCAACCGCAGCTACGTGGTCATGAACTCGGTGCTCTACCACCTGCACCCGGTGAAGGTGAAGCGCCACGCGGTCAAGGTCAGCTACACGCTGTGCCTCGGTGGCCTCAGCTTCTTCCTCTTCATCCTGCTCACCGTCACCGGCATCTTCCTGATGTTCTTCTACAGACCCACCGACGTCGCCGCGTGGAACGACATCTCCAACCTGCAGACCTCGGTGGCCTTCGGGTTACTTGTGCGAAACATGCACAGGTGGGGCGCGCACCTCATGGTCCTCAGCGTGTTCCTGCACATGGCGCGCGTCTTCTATCACGGCGCGTACAAGGCGCCGCGCGAGTTCAACTGGGTCATCGGCGTCGTGTTGCTGATGCTCACGTTGCTGCTGAGCTTCACCGGCTACCTCCTGCCGTGGGACCAGTTGGCACTGTGGGCCGTCACCGTGGGTACCAACATGATGGGGTACACGCCGGTGCTCGGTACGCAGGTCAGGTTCGTGTTGCTCGGCGGCAAGGAAATTGGTTCGGAGACCCTGCTGCGGTGGTACGTGTTGCATGTGTTGATGTTGCCGTTCGTCATCGTCATCTTCATGGCGATCCACTTCTGGCGTGTCCGCAAAGACGGCGGAATCTCGGGCCCGCTGTGACCGAGATCCCCGAGCACCTCCTGAAGCGGGCCCAACAGGCTCGTGAAAAGGCCGAGACCGACGCCGCCCCGGCCGAGGCGGCTGCCTCTGGCGCGGAGTCCGGCGAGCCGGCATCCGATCCGAGAATCCCCGCGCACTTGCTCGAGCGCAGCCGTGCCGCCAAGTCGAAGACCGAAGGGTCCGACGGAGGCGAGTCCGGTGGCGGTGTCGCCGTGCAAGAGCGTGTCGCCAGCGTCGTGGCCGCCGGCCCGGCTTCGGGTGGCGTGCCGTTGGGCGCCGGTCCCGGTGGTCACACGCAGCGCTTGCTCACCGTTGTCAAGAGCGGTTCGATCCAAGACGTCAAGGCGTCGCCGGTCGACAAGGTGCACACGTGGCCGCACCTGCTCGCCGCCGAGTTCGTGGCGGCACTGGCGTGCACCTCGTTCACGTTCTTCTTCTCGGTGTGGGTCAACGCCCCGCTGCTACAGCAGGCCAACCCCAACCGAACCCCGAACCCGTCGAAGGCGCCGTGGTACTTCCTCGGCCTGCAAGAGCTGCTCACCATGTTCCACCCGATGATCGCCGGCGTCACCTTGCCCGGTGTGGGGTTGATCGTGTTGATCTTCGCTCCGTTCATCGACAAGAACCCGTCCAACAAGCCTGAGGATCGCAAGTTCGCCATCTCGCTCATGACCGTGCACATCATGTTCTGGTCCGTGCTCGTGATCATCGGTTCGTTCTTCCGAGGCCCGGGCTTCAACTTCACCCTGCCGTGGCGCGACGGCTTGTTCTTCGATCTGTGAGGTCTGCACGATGAGTCCCGCAGCAATCATCTCCATAGCAGTGGTCGTCATCATCATCCTGATGGCCATCGTCCTGGTGACTGCCGCCCGCCGAGCCGACGTGCGCGGTGCCGGCGCGCTCAGCCGAGAGACGCGTCGCCGCGACAAGGATTCGGAGATCGATCTGCCTGCCGCGCAGACAGGTCGTGCCGTCGAGCGCGCGGTCAGCGAAGCACGCGGCACCGGTCTGGCCCCCACCGCGCCATCGGCTCCGGCCCTATGGGTACCACCCGACGAGGATGCCATCGGTGTCAGTCGCCGAATGTTCCTCAACAGAGCCACCGTCTCACTGACGGGCGCCGGTCTGCTGACGTTCGCCGCCGCAGGGTTCGTCGGGTTCCTGTGGCCGACCGCCAAAGGCGGCTTCGGTGGCAAGATCACCGTCGGCAAGCTCAACGACGTCATCTCCAGCATCAACTCCAGTGGCGGCTTCTTCTACAACGCCACGGCTCGGTCGTGGGTCACCCAGTACCCGGTCGACGCCCTCCCAAAGGCCAAGAGCGTTGCCAACTACAAGCCGCTGCTCGACGGGATGTCGAACGGCATCGTCGTGTTGTACCAGAAGTGCCCGCACCTCGGCTGCCGCGTCCCGCAGTGCATCAGCAGCCAATGGTTCGAATGCCCGTGCCACGGTTCGCAGTACAACCGCGTCGGTGAGAAGAAGGGTGGCCCGGCGCCGCGCGGCATGGACCGCTTCCAGTTCACCGTCTCGGCTGCCGGCGATGTCGTCATCGACACCAGCACCGTGTGGCCCGGCCCGCCCATCGGCACCAACACCACCGGTCAAGAGGCCGAAGGGCCGCACTGCATCGGTGGCGGGGGTGGCCACAAATGATCGCGTTGGCGACCACGGCAATCGGTTGGATCATCCTTGTCGTCAGCCTGCTCGGTTGGGTTGCGTACTACTTCGGTAATCGCAACGCGGCCCGGCCGGAGCTCGGCTCGGAAGTCGAGCTGGCCCCCAACCGCAAGCCCTACTACGACGACGAAACGCTCGAGGGCCCGCGGCTGATCCGCGTGCAGTTGATCGGGGTGCTGTTGTTGGTGACGATGGTCATCGGGCTGCCGTTGTACTGGGTGCTCGAGCCCGGCCGTCAGGCCGGCGCGGTCAGCGCCAAGGAAGAGACGTTCGTCGGCTGGGGCAGCGGCCTGTTCGAGACCACCGCCAACGGAGGGTTCAACTGCGCCGGCTGTCACGGCGGCATGAAGGCCACCGGTGGTCAGGCGCCGACGGCCGTCACCGACTCCAAGACCGGCGAGGTGAAGGCCGTCAACTGGTACGCCCCGGCTTTGAACACGGTGCTGTATCGCTTCAGTGGCGACGAGGTGCAGTTCATCCTCAACTACGGCCGCACGTTCTCGCCGATGTCGGCATGGGGCACCATCGGCGGCGGCCCGATGAACGCCCAACAGATCCAGACGATCATCGCCTACATCCGCAGCATCCAGCTCCCGCCGGAGAGCTGCCTCACCGCGCCGGCGTTCGCGCCGGTGTCGGCCCTGACCGACTTCAACGCGTTGAAGCTGTGCGACCAGGGCACGTTGCCCGCCGACGAGAAGACGAAGATCGAGAAATCGGCCACGCTCGCCGCGCAGACCTTGGTCACGGCCGGCAAGTACCCCACGGTGGAAGCCGCTATGGGTGAGGCCTTGTTCAACCTCGACATCAACAGCGGTGCCTACAGCTGCGCCCGTTGCCACACCGAGGGCTGGAGCTACGGCAGCCCGGGTGTGCCCGGTCAGGGCGCCTTCGGCTGGAACCTGACGGGTGGATCCACGGCTTCGCACTTCCCCAGCGAGGAAGACATGATCACATTCATCAAGAACGGCTCCGAGGTCGGTCAGCGCTACGGCAAGCAGTCGCAGGGCACGGGCCGCATGCCCGGCTTCCGCGGCCTGTTGAGCGATGCGCAGATCAAGGCCATCGTCGAATACGTTCGGAGCCTGTGATGGGTGCACTCCTGGCAATCGGCTGGCAGCCCGAGCTCCGCGGAATCCTCATCACGATCATCGCGGTCGTGACGTTCTGCGGCAGCTGCTACTTCCTCCTCAGCACCAACCTCGGGGCACGACTCGGTTTCCTGGTCGCGTTCGCCGCCCTGGCCGGATGGATGTTCCTGATGGGTGCGACGTGGTGGTCGTACGGCAAAGGGCTCCTTGGTCCCGACGCTTCGTGGGCGCCCATCAACGGTCGCACGGTGCTCGAGACGACGGCGGCGGTCAACGGGTCGGGCGCACTCAGCGACCCCGTGGTCGTCGATGCGGCGGCAGACCCGACCGCCACGGCGACAGCCGTCGACGTTCAGTTCGTGAAGGATGGCTGGAAGAAGCTCGAGTCGTCGGTCCCCGCTTACCAGCAAGCCGGCGCCGCTGCCAGCGTGCTCGTCGAAGAGGGCGGCTCGCTCGCCAACGGCGAGTTCCAAGTGGTCAACGTCTTCGACAAGGGTGGCCAGCGTTCGCCGCAGTTGTGGAGCGGCAAGCTCGACTTCTTGGCGTTCCTCCACAAGCCGCACTACTCGGTGGTCGAGGTCGCACCGCTCGTGGCGCAGCGTGAGGAACCGGGTCGCGCCCCGGCGAAGCCCGAGATCGACACGACGCGCGCTCACCAATACGTGTACATGATTCGCGACCTCGGCGCGAAGCGAAAGCCTGCCGGCTTCATCACCGTCGGTTCGCTCGCCGTTTTCCTGATGCTGTGCTATCTGCTGCACACCCGCGATCGCCGGGTCCTGGCCAACCGATCTGCGAAGGCCTTGCCGGCTCAGTCGCCTCCACCGACGCCGTTGCAGGTCACCTGATGGGTCAGTACCTGCCGATCGTCTGCCTGTTGGCGTTGGCAACGTTGTTCGGCGCTCTCAGCTTCTTCGCATCACGCCTGCTGGCACCGCGCCGACCGTCCTCGGCCAAAGAGGCCCCGTACGAGTGCGGGATCGTGCCAAGCCGCGAACCACCCGAACGGTTCCCGGTCACGTTCTACGTGGTTGCCATGTTGTTCGTGATGTTCGACATCGAACTGATCTTCATCTACCCGTTCGCGGTCGACCGCAGGTTCCTCGGCAGCTACGGCTTCATCGAGATGCTCAGTTTCAGCGTCGTGTTCTTCGGCGCGTTCGTGTACGTCGTCGCTCGCGGCGCACTCGACTGGGGCCCCGCCCAACGGCATCGCCGCGTCGACGGCGCGGTCTCCGCGGAGCGCACGTTGGGCACCACCATCCGCCGCGTCGGAACCGAAGGTCGTCTCGACGAATCGACAGCCGCATGAGCTTGATCCGCAGCATCCAAGACGATGGTCTCGGCGGCATTCAGCACAACGCCATCACGGCGCGCATCGAGGATCTCGTCAAGTGGTCGCGCAGCCGTAGCAGTTGGCCGGCGTCGTTCGGATTGGCGTGCTGTGCCATCGAGATGATGGCAACGGGTGCGGCGCACTACGACCTCAGCCGCTTCGGGATGGAGGTCTTCCGGGCGTCGCCCCGCCAGGCCGACATCATGATCGTCGCAGGTCGAGTCAGCCAGAAGATGGCACCGGTGTTGCGCCAGGTCTACGACCAGATGATGGAACCGAAGTGGGTCATCTCGATGGGCGTCTGCGCATCGAGCGGTGGCATGTTCAACAACTACGCCATCGTCCAAGGCGTCGATCAGGTCGTGCCCGTCGACGTCTACGCACCGGGCTGCCCGCCAACGCCCGAGACCCTCATCCATGCGATCGAGACGCTCCACCAGTTGATCGAGGACGGTCAGTTGATGAAGCGCCGTGCCGACACTGGTGCGGGCGCCAACGTGCACGTCCAAGAGATCCCCTCGGGTGCCGAGTCGATCCCCGTCCTGCTCGGAACGCGGTGACCCATGAGCGACGCCCCCGCTGCACTGCCCGACGAGGCCGCCCGCGCCCCTGAGCCGCCGGCGCTGCACGGCTGCCCGCTCAGCGACAGCCGCGGCCAGGTCGTCGTCCATCCGACGCGCGCCCAGTACGTTGGTCTCGTCAAGGCCTTGCTCGACGACGGTTATGAGATGTGCGTCGATCTGACCGCTACCGATTACCTGCTCATGCCGCAACGCACCGTCGCCGACGGTGTGTCCGCCGAGCGATTCGAGGTCGTCGTCAATCTGTTGTCGTTGTCGGCGCGTCGGCGGGTCCGGGTGCGGGTGCAGGTTCCTGCCGACGATCCGTCGATCGACTCGTTGTTCGATCTGCATCCGGGCACGGAGGCGATGGAACGCGAAGCATTCGACATGTTCGGCATCGAGTTCAACAACCATCCCGACCTCACCCGCATCTTGATGCCGGAGGATTGGATCGGCCATCCACTGCGCAAGGACTACGACACCGGATCCATACCCGTGCAGTTCTCCGGTGACTTCGGGGCACGGGCATGAGCATCGTCGATACCATCCAGGCCGGCGACGACGCCGTCCAAGGCCTCAAGCCGCGTAGCGAGCTGACAGCCCGAGAATTGCTGCGCGAAGTCGGCTCGGTACTGCGGATGAGCGAGGCCGAAGCAGCGACGCTCGGCGACGTACCCGCCGACCCCACCGAGGATCAGACGATGATCATCAACATGGGTCCGCAGCACCCGAGTACGCATGGCGTGTTACGGCTGATGCTCGAGCTGCGCGGCGAGGAGGTGCTGCGCTCGAAGCCGATCATCGGATACCTGCACACCGGCATGGAGAAGACGGGCGAGAACCTCACGTTCATGCAGGGCGGCACCAACGTGACGCGCATGGACTACGTCAGCCCGCTCAACAACGAGCTGGTGTTCTCGATGGCCACCGAGAAGCTGCTGGGCATCGACGGTGACATCCCCGAGCGTGCCGTGTGGATGCGCATGCTGCTCAGCGAGCTCAACCGGATGAGCAGTCACCTGCTCTTCCTGGCGACCAACGGCATGGACATCGGCGCCGTGTCGATGATGATCTACGGCTGGCGCGAGCGGGAAGAAGTCCTACGCTTCTTCCAGAAGGTCACCGGCCTGCGGATGAATCACAACTTCATCCGCCCGGGTGGCGTGGCAGCCGACCTGCCGCCTGGTTGGCGCGACGACGTCATGCGCCTGCTCGATCTCATCACGCCGCGACTCGTCGAGTACGACACGTTGATGACCGGCCAGCCCATCTGGCGCGAGCGGCTGCAGGGAGTCGGCGTCATCACCGCCCAGGAGGCGATCGCACTCGGTGCCACCGGCCCGATCCTGCGCAGCACCGGCACCGCGTGGGACCTGCGCCGCGACATGCCGTATTTGAAATACCCCGAAGTGACGTTCGACGTCATCGTCGGCTCGTACGGCGATGCCTTCGACCGATACGCGATCCGGCTCAACGAGGTGCGCGAGAGCATGAGGATCGTCCGCCAGATCCTCGATCGCATGCCCGGCGGCGACTATCGGATCCAGGACAAGAAGGTCACGCCGCCGCCGCGTGCTCGCATCGACGAATCGATGGAGGCCTTGATCCATCACTTCAAGATCTTCACCGAAGGTTTCAAAGTCCCGGAGGGCGAGGTCTACGTCGCCATCGAGAGCCCGCGCGGCGAGATCGGCTGCTACATCGCCAGCGACGGGTCCGCGACGCCGTACCGGATGCACGTTCGCGCGCCGAGCTTCGTCAACATCCAATGCATGCCGCACATGTTGCGCGGCGGATTGATCGCCGACGCGGTCGCAGTGATCTCCAGCGTCGACCCAGTCCTCGGAGAGGTGGACCGCTGATGGCTCGGTTGAACGAAGCCAACGTCGTGTATGCCAAGGAGATCATCGGGCGCTACCCGAAGGCCCGATCGGCGACGATCCCGCTGTTGCACCTCGCCCAACAGCAGGACGGCTACGTGACCAACGAGGCCATCGAACACATCGGCGCACTTGTCGGTGCCACGTCGGCCGAGATCCTCGGCACCGCCACCTTCTACGAGATGTTCAAGTTCGAGCCGGTCGGCAAGTACCTCGTCAACATCTGTACCACGCTCTCGTGCGCGTTGCTCGGGGCCGACGAGCTGATGCATCACGCCGAACGGCACCTCGGCGTCAAGGCCGGCAGCACGACACCCGACGGAATGTTCACCTTGGAGAGCGCCGAGTGCCAGGCGGCATGCACCGAAGCGCCGTGCCTGCAGGTCAACTACCGGTATCGGTACCGCGTCACCACCGCCGACCTCGACACGTTGCTCGACGATCTCAGCCATGGTCGCCTCGATGGCGAGGTGCCGCCACATGGCACTGTCGCGCGCGTTCGTCAGCAGATTCCATCCGATCGCACTGTCGGTGTCTTTGCCCCCGACGACGTCACCACGGCGCCGGTGTGGATGCCGGCACCGACCGCGGAGGCGCCGAAGTGAAGGGCACCACCTACCCGCACGCCGCGGGCTTCGTCGCCGGCGATCGCCCGCAGGTGGTCACCTCGCGATTTCAGTACGACGACAGCTATACGTTGCAGCGCTATCTGGCGACGGACGGCTACAAGGGCCTGCAGGCCGCACTGGCCAAGTCGGCTGTCGACGTGCACAACGACGTGAAGGGGGCGACCGTCCTCGGTCGCGGCGGCGCCGGCTTCCCCGCCGGTGTGAAGTGGGGCCTCACCCCGCAGGCCGTGTGGCCGCGCTATCTGGTTGTCAACGGCGACGAGAGCGAGCCGGGGACCTACAAGGACCGCTTGCTGATGGAGCTGGATCCGCATCAGCTGATCGAAGGCTGCCTGATCGCCTGCTACGCCGCGGGCCTGTCGCAGTGCTTCCTCTACATCCGTGGCGAGATGGCGGTGGCCCAGGAGCGGGTCGCCACGGCCCTCAACGATGCGTATGCCGCCGGGTACATCGGCAAGAACATCCTCGGCAGCAACTTCAGCGTCGACATCGTGTTGCACTGGGGCGCCGGCGCGTACGTCGTCGGCGAGGAGACAGCGCTGATCGAGAGCCTCGAGGGCAACCGCGGAATGCCGCGCCTGAAGCCACCGTTCTTCCCCGCGGCCATCGGGCTGTACGGCAAGCCGACGATCGTCAACAACGTCGAGACGCTTTCGAACCTGCCGTGGCTGCTGCGCAACGGCGTCGAGGCCTACACCGCGATCGGCACCGCGACGTCACCCGGAACGCGCATGGTTGCCGTCTCTGGCCACGTCAAGCGCCCGGGCGTCTACGAGATCATCAACGGCACGACGACTTTCCGTGACCTGCTGTACGGCGAAGAGTTCTGCGGCGGCATCCGCAACGACAACCAGCTGAAGGCATTCGTCCCGGGCGGTGGCTCGGCGCCGTGGTTCCTGCCCGATCAGCTCGACCTGCCCTTCGAATCGAAGTTGGTCGGCGCAGCCGGATCGATGCTCGGATCGGGTGCGGTGATGGTGATGGACGACACCACCGACATCGTCGCCGCGGCCTACACGCTCGTTCGCTTCTATGCCCACGAGTCGTGCGGCAAGTGCACGCCGTGCCGCGAGGGCGGCACCTGGCTCGAGCGGATCATGATGCGCCTCGTCGACGGTCACGGTACGACCCGCGACCTCGATCAGCTCTTCGAGATCGGCCAGACAATCTGCCCGGGAGAGTTCCCACACGCCGCCAGCGAACGCCTGGGCCTCGAGGCCAAGCCGTTCCCGTTCAGGATGACGACGATCTGTTTCGTCGGCCCGTCGGCGTACACCGCCGTCGACTCCGCACTCACCCTCTTCCGCGACGAATTCGAGGCCAAGATCGTGCAACGCAACCTCATCCCGGTGTCGGTCGGAGCCAGCGAATGACCGCGACCGAGACCGGTACCGAGGCAACAGTGCCGCCGCCGGATCCCAACGAGGTTCGCCTGACGATCAACGGTCGGCCTGTCGTGGCTCGCAAGGGCGACTACGTGATCGCTGCCGCCCAGAACATCGGCGAGTACATCCCGCGCTTCTGCTACCACGAGCGGATGAGCTCTGTCGGAATGTGCCGCATGTGCCTGGTCGACATCGATACCGGTCGCGGTCCCGGACTGCAGGTCGCGTGCATGGTCACCGTCGTCCCCGACATGATCGTCAACACCCAGAGTCAGTCCGCCCTCAAAGCGCAAGAGGGCATCATCGAGATGTTGCTCGCCAACCATCCGCTCGATTGCCCCGTGTGCGACAAGGGCGGCGAGTGCCCGCTTCAGGACCAATCCTTCAGTTACGGCCCCGGCGAGAGCCGCTTCGTCGAGGAGAAGCGTCACTTCGAGAAGCCGATCCCCATCAGCGACCTCGTGCTGCTCGACCGCGAGCGCTGCATCCTGTGCGATCGCTGCACCCGCTTCGCCGACGAGGTCGCCGGCGACGCGCTGATCTCCTTCACCCATCGCGGCAACCTGACCCAGGTCAACACGTTCCCCGACGAGCCGTTCGCCAGCTACTTCAGCGGCAACACCGTGCAGATCTGCCCGGTCGGCGCGCTCACCGCCAAGCCGTACCGTTTCAAGGCCCGCCCGTGGGATCTCGAACAGACCGAGAGCACGTGCACGACGTGTGCTGTCGGCTGCCGCACGGTGGTGCAGTCGAGCCGCGACGAACTGTTGCGCTACCAGGGTGTCGACAGTGATCCCGTCAACTGGGGTTGGCTGTGCGACCGTGGTCGCTTCAACTTCGAGGCCGTCAACAGCGAAGACCGACTGGACTCCCCGCTCGTGCGCGTCGACGACGAGCTGCAGCCCACCACTTGGAACGCCGCGCTCGCTCGCGCGGTCGAACTCATCAACGAGGCCAAGGCCGTGGGCGGCGCCGGTTCCATCGCCGTGATCGGTGGAGCCCGGGGCACCAACGAGGATGCATACGCCTGGGCACGCCTTGCCCACGACGTCATCGGCACACCGCACGTCTACCCGCAGATGGGCGACGGGGCGCAGATCAACCTGCTCGGCTTCGACCGGGCGACCATCGACGAGGCCGCCAACGCGGCGACCATCATCCTGATGGCACCCGATCTCAAGGAAGAGCTCCCGGTGCTCTACCTGCGCTTGCGCGACGCCGCGCAGAAGCGACGCAGCCGGATCATCGAGTTCACGCAGAAGGGCAGCGGCCTCAGCGGCGAGGCCTGGCGGGTCATCCAATATCAGGCCGGCAACATCACCCAAGCTGTCGCCGGCGCCGGCGCCGACGCGGCCATCGCCGCACAGCTCGCCAAGGGCACCGTCGTGATCGTCGCCGGTCGCGCCAACCTCGCCGAGAACCCACTCGAGGTCGGCAACGGGGTGGTTGCTGCGCTGGGGCTAGCGCCGGCGGCCAAGGTGTTGCCGGCGTTCCGCCGCGGCAACGTGGTCGGTGCTATCGAGATGGGCCTCGTTCCGGGCGAGGGCGGAATGCATGTGTTGGACATCGCCCGCGCATCCGCCGCCGGAAAGATCGAGTGCCTCATCCTCCTCGGTTGCGATCCGCTCTCCGATCTGCCCGACAGCGATCTCGCTCGCCAATTGATGGCGGGTGCGCCGCGCATCATCGCCATCGACACGTTTCTCACCAAGTCCAGCTCACCCGCGCACGTCGTGCTCGCTGCTGCCGCGTACGGCGAGAAGAGCGGCACTACCACCAACATCGAGGGTCGCGTCAGCACGCTGTCCGAGAAGGTCACGCCGCGCGGCACCAGCCGGCCTGACTGGATGATCGCCGTCGAGCTCGCCGAGCTGCTCGGTGCCGACCTCGGGGTGTCGTCGGTCGATGACCTCACCGATGCCATTGCGGCCAACGTCTCCGGGTTCGGTGCGGCTACCGTCGCCGCGTTGCGCACTGCGCGCGACGGCATCGTCTGCAAGGGATCGTTGCCGCCGGCGACCGCGCAGGTGTCGACGATCGACGAACGCAACGGCTACGACTACCGCCTCGTCGTCAGCCGCAAGTTGTACGACAACGCCGTCGGCACGGCGAAGTCGCCCTCGCTGGCACATCTGACGATGGGCTCGGAGCTGCACCTGCATCCGCTCGATGTCGAGCGGGTGGGCTCGACCGACGGTGCCGATGTCAAGGTCACCAGCAAGCGGGCGTCGATGGTGTTCAAGGTTGTCGCCGACGACTCGGTCGTGCGCGGCTCGGCATGGGTGCCGTTCAACCAGCCGGGCCCCAGCATCGGCGAGCTCATCGACGCGGCCGCCGTGGTGACCGATGTGCGAGTGGAGTCGTTCTGATGCTCGCCCTCGACAACCTGCTCAACGATCTCACTCTCGGCGACGTCGCGATCGTGCTGATGAAGGTTCTCGTGGTGTTCGTCCTCGGCCTCGTCGCGACGATGTTGATGGTCTGGTTCGAACGCAAGGTGATCGCCGGCATGCAGAACCGCATCGGGCCCAACAAAGCCGGCCCGTTCGGAATCCTGCAGACGCTCGCCGACGGCATCAAGCTGTTCTTCAAGGAAGACCTGATCCCCGACAAGAGCGATCGGTTCGTGTTCAAGTTGGCGCCGTATCTGGCGTTCGTGCCGGCGTTCCTGGTGTGGAGCGTCATCCCGCTCGGCGGCGATTTCAGCGCCGGAAAGAACGGCAACGTCGTGTTGTTCGACCACGTCACCAAGCTGCAGCTGGCCGACCCGTCGATCGGTGTCCTGCTGCTGTTGGCGCTCAGTTCGATCTCGGTGTACGGCATCATGCTGGCCGGTTGGGCCAGCGGTTCGAAGTACCCGCTGCTCGGCTCCGTCCGGGCGTCGGCACAGATGGTCAGCTACGAAGCAGCGCTCGGCCTCAGCCTCGCTGCCGTCATCCTCGTGGCCGGCACGCTCAGCACCAGCGGCATCGTCCGCGATCAGTCGAGCCTCGGCAAGTGGCACGTCGCCAGCACCGCGTTCGTACCGTTCGTCATCTTCCTCATCGCCGCAACAGCGGAGCTGAACCGACCGCCGTTCGACCTCGTCGAGGCCGAGCAGGAGATCGTCGGCGGGTTCAACACGGAGTACAGCAGCATCCGTTTCGCGCTGTTCTTCCTCGCCGAGTTCATGAACACCGTGACGATGAGCGGAGTCATCGTCACGCTGTTCTTCGGTGGACCGCAACCGATCCGCATCGCCGGCAACTCCAACGTGCTGCACTTCCTCGGGCCCTTCTCGGGAACCATCTGGTTCTTCCTCAAGCTGCTCGTGTTCCTGTACGTCTACGTGTGGTTCCGGGCAACGCTGCCGCGCCTCCGCTACGACCAGTTGATGGACCTCGGCTGGAAGGTGCTGATCCCGATCAGCCTCGGCTGGTTCATGCTGTTGGCGCTGCTCCGCATCGGCACCGATCGCGGCTGGACAAGACTGCACAAGACAACCGTCGGCGTCGTGGCGCTGGTGGTGCTGGCCGCGGCCGGAAGCCTGCTGACGTTGGCCACCAGGGTCAGCGCGCGCAACCGGGAGCGAGAGGGGGCGATGTTCTGATGGGATATCTCGAGGGTTTTCTGATCACTGCAAGGCAGCATCGCCTGTTCGGCGGCAAGCGTGTCACGACGTCGTACTCCGGAGGTCGCGTTGCCAAGAAGGGCAAGGAGACCGAGGGTGTCGACGAGAAGATCGACAAGCCGGAGCGGATGCACGGTCGCCACGTATTGAACAAGTACGAGGACGGCATGGAGAAGTGCATCGGTTGCGAGCTGTGTGCGGGCGTCTGTCCCGCAAAGTGCATCCACGTGCGCGGCGCCGACAACGATCCACAGAACCCCACCGCGCCCGGCGAGCGGTTCGGCTTCGTGTACGAGATCAACTACCTGCGTTGCATCCACTGTGATCTCTGTGTCGAGGCCTGTCCCACCGAGGCCATCACCGAGTCGAAGCTGTTCGAATTCAGCTTCACCAACCGGCGCGACGCGGTGTACACCAAGGCCGAACTCGTCGTCGATGACGATGGCAAGCCACAGCACATGCCGTGGGAGGACTGGCGCCCTGGTGACGACCAGAACACCAGCGGATGGATGCGGGCGACATCGCCGGGCGGCGACGCCGAATTCGTCGGTCATGTCGGCTGGAGCAGTGAGCTCGGCTACGGCACACGCGATCCCGAGGAGAGCGCGCCCTGATGCAGTTGCTCGTATTCGTCTGCGCAACGTTGATGATCCTGGCCGGAGCGGTCGGGGTCATCACGCGTTCGCACCCGGTGCACGCCGCGCTCAGCCTGGTGCTGACGTTGTTCGGCGTCGCGGTCATGTACGTCTCGCAGGAGGCTCATTTTCTCGCGGCGGTGCAGGTCATCGTGTACTCCGGAGCAATCGTCGTGTTGTTCCTGTTCGTCATCATGCTGCTCGGCGTCGACAAGGCCGAAAATCTGCAGATCGAGCCGTTCAAGTTGCAACGCAAGACGGCCGGAGTCGTCGGCGGTGGGATCATCGGCCTCATCGTGTTCGCAGCGATCTCGTCGCGCGACAACATCGGCACGATCAAGCCGACTCAGAGCGACGCCGTGCAAGCCGTGGCAACAGGCGCGCTCGACCCGCACGACAACAACGTCCGGGCGATTGCCCGCGACCTGTTCAGCGACCACGTCCTGGCATTCGAACTGACATCGGTGCTGCTGGTGATCGCGGTCGTCGCAACGGTCCTGCTGGCGCGCCGCGCACCGAAGTCGACCGCGGAGGTGCCGACGTGATCGCCACTGTCGTCCCCACCACGACGTGGTACCTCGTGCTGGCCGCGGTGCTGTTCGGCACGGGCGCGGTCGGCGTGCTCGTGCGACGCAACCCGCTGATCATGCTGATGTGCGTCGAGTTGATGCTCAACGCGGTCAACCTCACCTTCGTCGCGCTCAGCAGGAAGCTCGACGACATCGGTGGTCAGACCACGGTGTTCTTCGTCATGGTCGTCGCCGCTGCCGAGGTCGTGGTCGGCCTCGGGATCATCGTTGCCATCCTGCGGCGCAAGCCGAACGCCACCGTCGACGACCTCGCGGAATTGAAGGGCTGAGCCATGCTCGACGTCGTGTGGCTGATCCCCGCGCTCCCGCTGGCCGGCTTCTTGCTGATCCTCGTCTTCGGCCGCAAGCTGGGCGACCCGAAGTCCGGCTATCTGGCGACGCTGATGTGTGGTGGGGCGTTCGCCATCACCGTCGGTGTGTTCTTCGATCTGCTGTCGAAGTCGTCGGAAGATCGCCAGCACATCGTCAAGGTGTGGTCGTGGGTACCGGTCGGTTCGCTGAAGGTCGACCTCGCGTTCCTCGCCGACCCGCTCAGCATCACCATGTGCCTCTTCGTCACCGGCATCGGCACGCTCATCCACCTCTATTCCATCGGGTACATGCACGGCGACCCGCGGTTCTCGAAGTTCTTCCTCTATCTCAACCTGTTCGCCGTCAGCATGCTGGTGCTGGTGCTCGGCGAGAACATGCTGGTCACCTTCCTCGGATGGGAAGGGGTCGGCACCTGCAGCTACCTGCTGGTCTCGTTCTGGCACGAACGGGAACGTGCTGCGAAAGCGGGCAAGAAGGCGTTCGTCACCAATCGCGTTGGTGATTGGGGTTTCATGTTGGCGATGTTCTTCGCGTTCCAGGCCACCGGCACGCTGAGCTACCTCGGCGTCAACGCTGCAGCCGGCACGATGGCGCAGACGACAGCCACGGCCATCGCCCTGTTCGCGTTCGTCGGAGCCTGCGGCAAGAGCGCGCAGCTGCCCTTGTACATCTGGCTGCCCGACGCGATGGAGGGCCCGACGCCGGTGTCCGCGCTCATCCACGCGGCGACGATGGTGACGGCCGGGGTCTTCCTGATGTGCCGGCTGAGCCCCATCCTCGACGTGGCCTCGTCGTACGCGCCGACGCTGATCGCCATCGTCGGCGCAGCGACCGCGCTGTTCGCGGCGACCATCGCAATTGCCCAGAACGACATGAAGCGGGTGTTGGCCTACTCGACGGTCAGCCAACTCGGCTACATGTTCCTCGCCGTCGGCTCCGGCGCCTACACCGCGGCAATCTTCCACATGGTCACACATGCGTTTTTCAAGGCGCTGCTGTTCCTCGGTTCGGGTGCGGTGATCCACGGTATGCACGACGAACAAGACATGCGCCGCATGGGCGCGCTACGCAAGATCATGCCCATCACCGCGGCGACGTTCATCGTCGGCTGGCTGGCCATCGCCGGGGTGCCCCCCTTCGCCGGCTTCTGGAGCAAGGACGACATCCTGTTGGCCGCATACGACAAGAGCCCGGTGCTGTGGGCGGTCGGTCTCGTCACCGCACTGCTGACCGCGTACTACATGACGCGTCAGGTGATCATGGTGTTCTACGGCAAAGCTCGTTGGCACGACGCTCACGATCAACACGGCGCGCACGGCGACTTCCAGCCCCACGAGAGCCCGGCGATCATGCTGTTGCCCCTTGTCGTCCTGGCGGCCCTGGCGATCGTCGGCGGTGGCCTCAACCTTCCGTTCAAGCCGAGCACCGAGAAGTTGACCCAGTGGCTCGAGCCGGTGATCGGTACTCACGAGAGCACGACCGCCAAGGTGCCACTTGCGGTGATCGCCACGATCATCGCCCTCCTCGGGATCGCCGCTGCAGCCGCGGTGTACGCCAAGCACAAGGCCAAGCCGATCGAGCCCAAGATCCTCGCCGAGGGCTGGTACTACGACGCCGCGGTCACCAAGTTCATGGGTGGCCCGGGACGGGAGGCGTTCGATGGCGTTGCTTGGTACGACGCGAACATCATCGACGGCGCGGTCAACGGTGTCGGCCGTCTGGTGCGCGGCACGGCGCAACGCATCCGCACGGTCCAGAGCGGCAACGTGCGCAACTACGCCGCAGCGATCGGTGTGGGTGTCGTGTTGATGCTCGGCTGGTTCGTCGTGGTGCGAGGTAGTCGGTGACCTCGTTCCCCATCCTCACAACACTGATCGTGGCGCCGGCGGCCGGCGCCCTGATCGTTGCCGCGTTCTCCAACCGTCGACCGGAATGGGTCAAGCTGATTGCACTGCTGTCGAGCGTGCTGACTGCCGGTCTCAGCATTTGGGTGCTCGTCGCGTTCGACAAGTCCGACGCAGATTTTCAGTTCGTCAGCAAGCATTCGTGGATCAAGCCGTGGGGCATCTCGTGGCACCTCGGCGTCGATGGCATCTCCCTGTTCCTCGTGGTGCTCACCGGCGTGCTCTTCCCGCTCGTGATCGCCTTCACCGATCCGCATCACGATCACAAGCGATACCTCTCGTGGATGCTGATGCTCGAAGCCGGATTGGTCGGCAGCTTCATCAGCCTCGACCTGTTCCTGTTCTTCGTCTTCTTCGAGATCGTCCTCGTGCCGATGTACTTCATCATCGCCGGATGGGGTTACGAGGGCCGCGTGTATGCAGCGACGAAGTTCTTCCTCTTCACCATGGTCGGCTCGGCGTTCATGCTCGTCGGCATCGTCGCCACGGCGTTCCTCGCCAAGGGCAATGGGCCATTGACGTTCGACCTCATCGAGATAGCCAAGGCAGACTTCGCACCGTCGACCGGTCGCTGGCTGTTCTTCGCCTTCGCTGTTGCGTTCGCGGTCAAGGTGCCGATCTTCCCGTTGCACACATGGCTGCCCGACGCCCACACCCAGGCGCCGACCGGCGGTTCGGTCATCCTGGCCGCCGTGATGCTGAAGCTGGGCACGTATGGGCTGCTGCGGTTCGGAGTCTTCCTCTTCCCCGAGGCGGCCCGATGGAGCCGCAGCCTGTGGTTGACTCTGGCGGTCATCGGCATCATCTACGGCGCCATCGCGGCGACCATGCAGAAGGACCTGAAGCGGCTGGTCGCCTATTCGTCCGTCGCCCACCTCGGGTTCATCGTGCTCGGCATCTTCGCGATGACCAGCCAGTCGATCAGCGGCAGTGTGATGCAGAACATCAACCACGGTGTGTCGACGGGTGCGCTGTTCCTCCTCGTCGGGATGATCTACGAGCGCCGTCAGACGCGCCAGATCGCGGAGTTGAAGGGCTTGCAGAAGGTCGCACCCATCTTCGCCGGCGTGTTCATGGTCGTGATGCTTTCGTCCATCGGTGTGCCCGGCTTCAACGGATTCGTCGGCGAATACCTGGTGTTGATCGGCTCGTTCCTGACAGCTCGATGGTGGGCTGTGGTGGCCGCGACCGGTGTGATCCTCGCCGCGCTCTATCTGCTGTGGGCCTACCAACGCGTGTTCCATGGCGAGCCTGATGAGGCCAACAAGAGCTTCCCCGAGTTGAAGCTCCGCGAAGCGGCCGTGATGTTGCCGCTGATCGGTGTCATCATCTTCACGGGCGTGTACCCCAAGCCGATGCTCGACCGCATCGAGCCGAGTGTCAACAAGCTCATCGAGCATGTCAGCGAGAAGACCGCATACGTCGATCCGCAGCCCACAGCGGTGGCACCGTGATCGCCGCAGACGCCGTGTTCGAGGGGCCGTCGGTCGACTGGTTTGCGCTCAGTCCGGTATTGGTCCTGCTCGGTGCGGCGATGGTGCTGCTGGTCGTCGGTGCGCTGACGCCGCGCTGGCCGCGTCACGGCTACGCATTGCTCACCGCAGGCGCCGGCGTCGGTGCGATGATCCTGTGCTTCTTCCTGTGGGACGACATCACCGACGACGGGCCCCGCACCCTGGTCGGGGGCACCTTGCGCTTCGACGTGTTCTCGATGTTCATCACGATCACCATCACGGCCGCTTTGGTGCTGGTCGCGTTCGTGACCGACGACTACCTCCGACGCGAGGAGCACGAAGGACCCGAGTTGTACGCGCTGTACCTGCTCGCCGCGATCGGTGCGATCGTGATGGGTTCGGCCAACGATCTGATCGTGCTGTTCCTCGGTCTCGAGATCATGTCGATCGCGTTCTACGTGATGGCTGCGAGCGACCGAAAGCGGATCGAGAGCCAAGAGAGCGGCATCAAGTACTTCATCCTCGGCGGGTTCTCGTCGGCATTCTTCCTCTACGGGATCGCGATGATCTATGGCGGCGCCGGTACGACCAACTACTCGAGGATCGTCGATGCGTTCAACGAGAACGTGCCCGCTGTCCGTCACGACGCATTCATCCTCGCGGGGATCGCGCTGCTGATCGTCGGGCTCGGATTCAAGACGGCCGCGGTGCCGTTCCACTTCTGGACACCCGACGTGTACGAAGGAGCGCCCACACCGGTGACGTCGTTCATGGCGTCGGTCGGCAAGGTCGCCGCGTTCGCGGCGATGCTGCGCGTCCTGATCTTCGCCCTGCCTCACTGGCGCGACGACTACCGTCCGATCATCTGGGTCCTGGCGGCCCTGACCGTCGTGGTCGGCTCGGTGATGGCGGTTGTGCAGACCAACGTCAAGCGCATGCTCGCGTTCTCGTCGGTCAGCCATGCCGGCTTCATCCTCGTCGCGGTCGAGGCCGCCGCGCACCGCGCCGGGCAACCTGACGGCGGGAATGGTGTTCCCGCTGCTCTGCTGTACCTGCTGCTGTACTCGGTTCTGGTGGTCGGCACCTTCTCGGTGGTCACCGTGGTGAGTCGCACCGGCGACAGCGCCACAGACCTCGGGTCCTTCCGCGGCCTCGGCAAGTCGCACCCCGTCCTCGCATTGGGAATGACGGTGCTTCTCCTGGCGCAGGCGGGCGTGCCGTTGACCTCCGGCTTCGTGGCCAAGTTCGGCGTGATCCAGGCCGCGGTCGAAGAACACAGCTATGCGATCGCGATCATCGCCATGGTTGCCTCGGTCATCGCCGCGTTCCTCTACCTGAGGATCATGATCTCGATGTGGGTCACCGATCCCGAGGCGATCGACACCGCCCGCGAAGCCGTCCGTGTCCCGGCCTGGACCGGTGTCGCCCTCGCCCTGTCGGTCGGCTTCACGTTGGCGATCGGCTTCTACCCCTCATGGCTGATCGACGCCACCAAAGCCGTGGTCGCCGTCAAGTAGCCGCCAAGCGGCGGTCCGCGTCGCTCTGCCACCGCACCCCTGTTCCAGTGGTCGGGCGCGCTTTCGGCACCCGGGGTTCCGATGCCGCGCCCGAGAGGGGTCAACGGGCTCGAGAGCGGCACTCCCGGTACCGGCCTCGCGCCCAACGATGCGGTGGGACCGCCGTCACGCGGCGACGGCGAGGCGCCGAAGAATGCGGCCGATGTCGGCGACGGCGGCCTCGAGGCCCCCGTTTACGTCGATGGCGGTGATTCTTGCGGAAGCCCAACCGATGGTGCCCAGTTTCCGGTCCCGACCCTTGTCAGCGTGCGAGTCGATCGCCCCGTCGTGCCATGCCGGATGATCGACCTCGACCGCTAATCGGGCACCCGGCCAGGCGAAGTCGATCGCGATGTCGTTCTCGTATCCCGGCAAACGAATCGGAAACTGACTCACGGGAACCGGTAGCTGCTGTCGCGAAATCTCCTTCAACACCTTGACCTCGAGGTCGGATTGAAGCGCGCTCTGCCACACGGGCCGGGACCCGATCACGGCCATCATCGTTGTCGAGCCCGGCCGATTCGGGTGGTAGAGGCGTTGCACGGTGTCGCTGAGAGTGCCGAACGTGACTCGCTGTTCATTGAGCAGTTGCTCGAGCACCGATGTCGTTGCTTCGTGGCCGAGGATGTCGGCGCTGTCGAAGAGCGTTCGCGGTGGGCTGGTGAGCCGGATTCCATCCGGTCGCTGCACGACGTCGACCGGGTCGATTCGCCGACACCGGTGAACGACGATGTTCTCCATCTCCGGGGAGCGGCCGTGAGGCACGAGAACATGAATCCTGTGATCGATCATGCGGCGTAGGTCCCACTCCTGCCCGGCTGTCGTGAGGCCGATGATCGCGGCGGAGTTGCGGGCGCACGCAGCGGCCAGGATCTGCAGGCGACCGATCGGCCACTGGGCGCTGCGGTAGACCCCGGGGAACATGCTGACCAGTTCGCCACGCTGGACCATCTTGGAGATGTTGCGGCGACTGCAGCCGAATTCGACAAGGTTCGAGGCGGCGATGATGCCGAGGTGAGTCGCGAACCATGAGTCCATTTGGCGTCGCCAGGATTCGGACATCGGGCCTCCCACGATTGGCTGTGATCGGAGGAAGTCGACGGCGCACGGTATCTCGGCGCGGGCATTTTCACCTCCGAGAATTTTGTTGGGCGCGAAACAGGAACTCCCGGTACCGAACTGGCGCCCGTTGACAGTCGTTGGGCGCGATATGTGCACTCGTGGTGCCAGAATCGCGCCCAACCTGGGG
>JBDTYA010000087.1:0-3075 GCA_040005915.1 Ilumatobacteraceae bacterium | reverse complement strand
ACGTGGTCTGGGAACACAAGGGAGAGCTTCAACAATGCGGCGAAGGGCAGCACCCGCCGCGCCAGCCGTTCGGCGACGATCAGCAGCGTGGCTGACCAGGCCAATGCAGCGAGGATCGGATTGATGAACGCAGCCACGCGTATAGCGGAAGCGACAACCGGATGGCCGCGCCACGGCCTCAGCTGTTGCTGAGTAGGCGCGGCACCGAGAGGCACACATCGTTGTCGGCGAGGACACGCAGCACCTGAAAGACCCAGCGGACTCTCAGGCGGGTTGACCTAGTGGTCGGGTCATTGCAGCGGTGCCTCGAACACCCGCGTGCGGTCGCGACGATCAACGGCACCCTCCGACCGTGGCCCGTCGTGAGGACCGTCGGTCGTTCGCCGATATCGAACGGCTCGAGAACCGTTCGATGCATCAGCCTGGCGCGGCCGGCATGGTCGCTGTCTTCCACGTAGCCCAGATATCGGTCAGGTCGTCACTGATCCACTCCGATACCTACGTCGAGTTCCCAGGATCGGAGACCGTCGTGACAGATCAATGCGCACCACCGCAACCTGGCCTCACCCCGCACCAACGGCCGTCATCCACCACGCCGACCGGGTGGAAGGTCGCCGCCGGTGTGCTCGGCGCGATCTCGCTCGTCACGATCACTGCGATCGCGATGTCGAGGAGGGACCAGCCGCGGACGACCGTGAGGCTCGAAGTCCCAGCCGCGGACGGCCGCGACGACGCCGATGCAGCCATACCCGAGCAGTGCCTCGCCGAGTGGACGATGTTGCAGACCGCTCAAGAGGCGTACGCGGCGAACAACGCCGTGTACGCCGGGTCCCAGTCGGCGCTCATCTCGAGTGGTCTGCTGCACGAGGAGACCGCCGACTACCATGTGTTGCCCGACGGCGACATCGCCCCCGCCCCGAATGGGGCCTGTGACCCCAACGCGCAGCCGTAGCGCCGCTCAGTGGGAGTCGGTGCGGCGGACTCGAAGGGCCAGCCAGATCAGTGGGATCTGCAGCGGGAGTCGGCCGTAGGCGATCAACCGTTGGGGGAGTGGCCGGTCGCTCCAGTCGATTGCCATCTGGACGTTGGCGGGGAGGACCGCTACGAACAACATTGCCGCCAGGGTCGCGCCTGCCCGACGAGTGCGAGGGGCTGCGATGGTGGCCGCAACGCCCAGTTCGGCGACGCCGCTGAGGTAGGTCCACATCCGTGGCGATCCGGGCAGCGCGTGGGGCACGATTTCGTCGAAGCCTTTCGGGATGACGAAGTGGGCGACCCCTGCGGCCCCGAGAATCACGAGGAGGATCTTGGTCGGCGTCTTCACCCTGGCAGGGTACGGCCGGTCGATGATCATCCTCCGACGCGTTCCCGTACCCGGACATGCGCGGTGAGTAGACCGGGCGGATGAGTCTTGCGAATCATCTGACCAAACCTTGACAGTATTCCTCTCAACCCCACCGCACACTCCACCGATAGCTCAGTGAGGCATGGACTGGTCATGCCCATCGGAGCGCATTTGGGCGGCGGCAATGAACGTTCGGTTTCTCAAGCGAAGAAGCGGTGACGGTGATGCCGTTCCCGTTCGTCCGCAGCGCGATGAGGGCTTCTCGCTCGTCGAGGTGGTGATCACGATCGTGCTGATCGGCCTCGTGGTGATACCTCTGTTGGTCGCATCGGCAAGCTCCGTGACGGCGTCTTCGCAGACTCGAGAAGCGGCCGAGACCGAAACAGTTCTCCAGAATGCTGCGGACCGGTTGAACCGGGCTCCTGCGCAATGCGATTACAAGCCGTACGTCGAGGCCGCCGTCAAAGCCAAGGGATGGGACCCCGCATTGGTTGTCGCGACCTACGAGTACTACCAGCCGGGAACGTCGGTGTTGGCAGCGACACCCGGGACCTGGCAAACGGGCGCGTGCCCGGGGAGTGGCCGCTCGGCGATGTTGATCCAACGGGTGACCATCACGATGAGCAGCCCGACGCACCGGATCTCTCAGACCATTCGAGTGATCAAAAACGATGTCTAAGCCACGAAAGGGACGGTTGGGACTGATGAAGATATCGATGAGGCGGTCGGAGCACACGGATGTGGGCATGACCCTGCCCGAGCTGTTGGTCAGCGTGACATTGACAGGGATCCTGGCGTCGACGCTGGCCCTGGCAACCAACGTGATGCTGTCCAACAAGGACAACACGATGGGTCGCGCCAACAACTCGCGGTCCGAACAGAACGTCGGTCTGTTCATGCCGATCGACCTGGCCTCGTCGGAATCGGAGAACACCGACCCGGACGCGATGCCATGCGGCCCGACGTCCGGCGCCGACCACGTGCTGGGGACCGCCGACGACGTGCCGGCGCCCGCCTGCCCTCCGGGAGCAGTGCTCGAAGGATCGAACGCGTTGCTCCTGACGTGGACGAGTTCCGTCGTCGTCGCCGGCAACCCGGTGGTCACGACCACCCTCGTCTCGTATCGCGTCGTGTTGGTGGGAGCCGAGTACCAACTGTTGCGGGTGAAGTGCGACACCGTCGGTAGCGGCTCGCCGACCTGCACGACGCAGATCGTTCTCCACGACCTCACGCCCCCACTCGCCGGCGTGACGTTCACCCCCGGCGTGACACGGCCCGACTGGATCATCACAGTCAGCAAGGCAACCGACCCCCTCGACAGCAGCGGTGTAAACACCCCACCGGTCGTCGACCCGGGCCTCAAGAACAAGAACGGTCAGCGCGTCGTCGTGACTGTCAACGGTGGTGGTGGCGGGACCAGCGCAAGCGGTGGTCAGAGCCAGATCTTCCTCAGCGCAGGCGGCACCAACCGGGAGACGAGCCTCTCGACCGAAGACCTCAGTGGTGCTCCCACCTTCACCGCAGCCCGCTCGCGGTGCGGCGGCAACATCGGCATGATCGTCGACACCTCGAACTCCATCACCAACCCCCAGATGGCTTCGATCAAGGCGGGCATTCGTAGCTTCCTCGACGCGTTCGCCGGCACGCCCGTGAAGTTGCAGGTGGTCACGTTCGCCACGACGGGCGTGATCCTTGGATCGACGGCGGGCGCGCCCAAGTGGTTCGACATG
>JBDTYA010000086.1:0-11874 GCA_040005915.1 Ilumatobacteraceae bacterium | reverse complement strand
TCGTGATCACCGGAGCGATCGAGGTGGAAGGCGACCTCGCCTGCCTCATCTGCCCGCAACCCGCCGGTCGACGTGCGTTCGACGAGCGCGGTCGCCACCCGGCGATGCAGACGCTTGCGCTCGGACGGCAGCAGTTCTGCATAAACGACCTCGCCGATGAGCGCGTGGCGAAACCCGAACGCGTCCGTTGCCGGGTCGACCACGACGACGCGCGCGTCGATCGCCGGCCGCATGGCTGCTTCGACGGCTTGTTCGTCGAGATCAGCGACACTGGAGAGATGCTCGTGCCCCGTGTTGCGTCCCACCGTCGCCATGATCCCGAGCAGACTTCGGGTTGCGGGCGGCAGTGCGGTGAGATCCGCGGAGAACAACGAGGACAGCAGCGCCGGAAGATCCTCGCCGGCGAGATGGGCGGCGACGAGCTCCTCGGTGAACAACGGGTTGCCCTGACCTCGGGTGAGGATGCCATCGACCAATGTCGACGACGCCTGCTCGCCCACGAGCGTGGCGATCTGCTCGCTCACATCGCTGCGGCCGAGGCCGCCGAGATGGATGCGCCGGACACCCGGCAGTCGCCCGAACTCGGCGAACCTCCGTCGCAGGGCGACATCGACATTCGGCTCGTTCTCCCGATACGTCCCGATCCACACGATGTGCTCGTCGAGGAGGTTCCTCGCCACGAGTTCGAACAGATCCCACGTAGCGGCGTCTGCCCACTGCAGGTCCTCCACGCCGATCATCTTCACCGCGCCACCTCCGGAACCACCGAGGAGTTCGAGGAGCGGTGAGAGCAATGGCCCCGGACCGGACCCGACCAGATCGATGATCGCTTCGACACCGGCCGGATCGCCGGCCAACGAACGTCGAACCTGACGGAGCAGATCGAGCACCGGGGCCAGTGGCATCACCTCGCCACCGATGTGGGCGCTGTGGCCCAAGATCAATGTCACGTCGCCCCGTCGAGCTGCGTGCTCGATCAACGCCGACTTGCCGATCCCCGCGTCGCCCGACACCAGAAGCACCGAGGGGACCCCTGCCCTGGCATCGCCGATGGCCTCTTCGACCACCATCAACTCGGCGCTGCGTCCCAGGAGTTCGCCCGATCGGTTGCGGTCCATGACCCCGTCAGTATCGCCCACTTCACGAATCCTCGCTGACGTGAAGCTGCAAATCTAAAGGGTCGTGCCCGATGCGCAACCGGGGGCCTTAGTCCCACGGTAGAGCCATGGCTAGTTCGAGAACGATCTGCAACACCACATGTCGCATTCCGGTCGACCCACCCACTCCGGGAGGTGCCCGATGACCGGTGTCGGCAAGCGCATCGCCGCACTCAACAGCTTCAACGTGCGCGCCTATCTGATGGGATCGTCGCTGTCGTACATCGGCACGTTCACCCAGAACTTCGCGCAGTACTGGCTCGTCCTGACGATCAGTGGGAACCGGTCGGCGCTGCCGATCACGATTGGCCTCCAGGCGGCTCCGCTGTTGCTGTTGGGTACCTGGGGTGGCACGGTCGTCGACCGCTTCGACAACCGCCGCCTGTTGACGATCACCACGCTCGTCAACACACTGGCCGCGGTCGCGCTTGGTGTCATCGTCGCAGGAGGTGACGCCACGGTCGGGATCGTGTACTTGTTCTCGCTGCTCAGCGGTGTGCTCTTGGTGTTCGAACGGCCGGCGCTGCAGGCGATCCTCACCGAACTGGCTCAGCCGGACGAGATCCCCAGCGCGGTTGGTTTGAACGCCATGGTGCAGCCGCTGTCGCGCCTCGTCGGCCCGCCGCTGGCCAGCTTGATCATCGCGGTGAGCGGCATAGCAACGTGTTGTTACGTCAACGGGGTCTCGTATCTGCTGTTCTTCGTCTCGCTGACGGTGCTCCGGAGGCGCGAGATGCTTCCCCGCCGTGCAGCCGGCACGCGCAAGGGGATGGTGAGAGCAGGCCTGCGCTATGCGCGCCGAGACCCGGTGATCGGCCCGGTGATGCTCGGGATGTTCTTCGTCGGACTGGCCGGCTTCAACTTCCAGATGGTGATGCCGATGATGGCCAAGTACACCTTTCACGTCTCGGAGGCCCGCCTGTCGGTGCCGATGGCCTGCAGCGCGATCGGCTCGCTCCTCGGCGGCGTCGTCGTGGCCGGCATGAAGACACCAACCATGCGGATGCTCGGCCTAGGCGCGGCAGTCTTCGGTGTGGTGCTCGCCGCGTACGGCGCTGCACCGAACTACGTCGTGTGGGTCGCGGTGGCGTTCCCGATCGGCGTCATCACCGCAGTGTTCACGACGATGGTCATTCAACTGCTCCAGCAGTTGAGCCGACCGGAGATGCTCGGCCGAGTCATGTCCCTCTACGGCATCGCCTTCCTCGGCACCACCCCGATAGGCGCCGTCCTGGTCGCCTGGCTCGCCAGCAGCGTCAACGCCCGGGCACCGTTCCTCGCCGGTGGGGCCGTGGTCACGCTGACCGGCGCCGCCATGCTCGTCCTGGGAGCACGACGGGCACGCTTCGACGGGTCAACCGCATTCAGCCCACCGGAGCGGGGCGACCAACGACCCAAGACCAAACCCACCACCACACAACACGAATTGAGCACACACTGATGATCACCGTCTCAGGACTCACCAAGCAGTACGGCAAGCGGACCGCAGTCGACGACATGACCTTCGAGGTCGCCGCCGGCCGGGTCACCGGATTCGTCGGCCCGAACGGCGCCGGCAAGTCGACGACCATGCGGATGATGGTCGGGCTCACCCGGCCCGATCGCGGCTCGGTCCGCTACCACGGCGTCGAATACACCGATCTGCCGCGCCCTGCGCGGATCGTCGGGTCGGTGCTCGACGCACGCTGCATGCACCCCGGGCGAACAGCGAGAAACCATCTGCGGGCCATCGCCGCCCTCAGCGGTGTCCCCGGTCGGCGGGTCGACGACGTGCTGGACGAGGTCGGGCTCGACAGCGCGGCCGACCAGCGAGCCGGGGGCTTCTCGCTCGGGATGCGCCAGCGCCTGGCGCTGGCCGGCGCCCTGCTCGGCGAGCCCGAAGTGCTGTTGTTGGACGAGCCGTCGAATGGTCTCGACCCCGACGGCATCCGCTGGCTGCGCGTCTGGCTCACCGACTTCGCCGCCCACGGCGGCACCGTGTTCGTGTCGAGCCATCTCATCGGCGAACTCGCCATGTTCGCCGACGACCTCGTCGTCGTCGGCGGCGGGAAGCTGCTCGCCTCCGAACCAGTCACCGCCACCCTCGCTCGGGGCGACTCGACTGTCGTAGTACACACACCGCACGCCGCCGAGCTCGCCCGCCTCCTCGACCTCAGCGAATTGTCCGCCGACGTCGCCGGCGACCGCGTTTCCGTTCAGGGTGCGACTACCGCGGCCGTCTCCCAGATCGCGTTCGACCACCGCATCCACGTGGTCGAGATCACCGAAACCTCGAGATCGCTCGAAGACATTCTGCTCGACATGACCGGCGCCTCCGCCGAGTTCGCCTCCGCCTGAGCCACCATCCATCCACCCTGCACGAAGGAACCACACACCCATGACCATCACAACCACGCTCATAGACGAATCGCCGTGGGCGGTCCGGCCTCAAGGAGTCCAACACCCGCTCACAAGGACACGACACGACGACATCGTCTCGCTCCCGCGTGCCGTTCGCAGCGAATGGATCAAGATGACCTCGATCCGCTCGAACCCGACGATCCTCGCATCGAGTGTCGTCATCGGCCTCCTGCTGTCGTGGATCATCGCGACGTTCGTCAGGACCGACCCGGACACCCACGAGGTCTTCACCGTCGCCCAAACCTTCATCTTCTCCACCTGGCTCTCGACCGTCCTCGCGGCCATCACCGGGACATTGATGTTCACCTCCGAGGTGCAGCACGGCACCCTGTCGGCTGTCGTTACGGCCCAACCCGCCCGCTGGGTGACGGTGGTCGCCAAAGCGGCGATCGCTGCCGGGTTCGGCCTCGCGATGGGAGTCCTGGCGATGATCGGCGGCTTCTCCGGCGCAACGCTCAGCGGCCTCGACATGGGCGACACCTCAGGCATGGCCGCCACCGCACTGCGCGGACTCATGGTCGCCTCCGTGGCCGCAGTGCTGGGTCTCGGGGTCGGCATGATCATCCGTCACAGCTCGGCGGCGGTCTCGACGCTGCTCGTGTGGGCGCTGGTCCTCGAGAACATCGTCCGCACCGTCGCCCCGCCGACCACCTCTCGCTTCCTGCCCTTCAGCGCGGCCGACCATCTACTCGGCATCAAGTCCGCCAGTGACACCGCCGCCACCGCCGTAGTCGCATTGTCCAGGGTGCAAGACGCGTTCCTCTACATCGGTTACGCCGCCGCCGCACTGGTCATCGGCACCGTGCTGCTGTACCGACGAGACACGAACTGACCACCGAGACCAGGCAGGAGCCGGCGTTGGCGGTGCATCCGATTGTCATACACCGTCTGGTCGAGATGTGAGAAGTGCGGGCGTGCGTCCGTCGCTTCAATCCTGCGAGGACCAGTGGTGCGCTGTCCGCCAGTGCCACCGGCGGTAGCCGTGCCGCGGTGAACGACGACGATCTCGATGGTCTAACGTGTCGGCCGCGACCGAGGGTTTGGTCACTGTCGATGGGACGGACGTCGGTGCGGAACGAACGGTCGACGTCAGTCGTACGACTGCCCGACGCAGAAGGAGCACCACAATGGCCACCCCGGAATCCTCCGCCTCACCAGAACTGCAGCGACAGCTCGACACGCTGACCGAAACGGTCGACATGCTCCAACGGGAGCTCAGCGAGTTGAGATCGAACGGTGTGCCGGCAGCAGCAGCGATCGAGGATGAAAATCCCGCTCGGTCTCGTCGCCAGATGCTGAAGCTCGTCGGGGGCGCGGCGGTCGCCGGCGTTGCCGCCACTGCACTCGGCAGCAGCCAACAGGCGGCAGCAGCTACCAACGACCCCCTCCTGGGCGGTCACCAAAACTACGCCGCAAACATGACCTATCTGGCACCCGGCACCACTACAAACACGACCACTCTGGCCGGGCCGTTGACCAGTGAGCCGACGTTGTTCTGGGCAGACAACCGGGGCTCCACACTGGCGAACGCTGTGGGGGTCCGCGGCGACGGAAGGGCGACCGGGTTCGGCGTCTTCGGCAACAACGACCTCGGCGGGGTCGGTGTACTCGGCGGCAGCGCAACCGGAATCGGTGTGCAAGCGGGCGGCGGCAGAGCGGCGGCCTACCTCACCGGCGCCGGAATCGACCCCAACACTCGGGCCGATGCTCACAACCGTGGCGAGATCGACATCGACGTCAGCGGAAACCTGTGGTACTGCGCCGTCGCCGGGACTCCCGGCACCTGGCGTCAACTCGGCGGCCCATCAGCTGCCGGCGCGTTCCATGCCATCAGCCCGGTGCGTGCCTACGACAGTCGCTGGACGGGCGGCACCCCGCTGGTGACGAATTCGAGCCGAATCGTCTCGGTCGCCGATGGACACACGTTGGCCGGGGTCGTCGACGCGGCCAACGCCGTTCCTGCGCGGGCCACGGCCGTCGCCTACAACATCACCATCACCCAAACTGTGGGCTCGGGCTTCCTCTCGGTCACGCCGGGCAATGCCACCGACATCACGACCTCGGCCATCAACTGGGCAACATCCGGCCTCAATCTGGCGAATGGACTGATCGTCGGGCTCGACGCCTCACGTCAGATCAAGGTCTTCTGTGGTGGCGGTGGCTCAACCGACTTCATCGTCGACGTCAACGGCTATTTCCTCTAACAGCTGCTCCTTCCACGCAGGTCGTCCACAGGGCGACCGACAGAAAGTTCGTGTATCCGCCTTGCTGGCCGGATGGCCGCGTCCGCGGAACTCAGCGTGCCGCGTGTCGACCGAGTCTGTGGGTGCACCTACGGCAGGCAGCGCCTACGGCGCACAGCGCGATCGCTGTCAGCAGCAGATTCAACATGTCGACGCCTGTGGTCGGCAACGTGCCGGTCGACGCATCGGCTTGGGACGCTGGGGCGAGCCTGGTTGGAGACTCGGCCGCCGGTGCGGAGGCGGCCGGAGAGGAGGCGGCCGGCACTGCAACGTTGAACGATGCAGAGGCCCCCGCCGTGGCACCACCACTCGACGTGACGCTGCAGGCGTATGTGGCTCCAGGAGTCACGCCGGTCACCGTGAGGGGCGAACCGGGTCCCGTGACTGCCCTCGAGGTGCCTGTCGGCGACGTACACGCGAGGAGATATGTCTCCGCAGTCAGGGCGGGTGCTGTCAGCGCTTGTAGATGTTGGGGAGAGGTGCTGAAGGCGACGGTGATCGAGTCGCCGGTAGTCGACACGCTGTCGATCGTGATCGTTCTCGGCGGCGTTGGGCATCCGAAGCAGTGGTCGAAGCCGGTGAGGTGATCGTCGGGTGCTGTTGTGATGAGGGTTGCGCCTTGGGCGATCGGATCGGGCCCGCCGCCAAGATCGACTGCGAGCGACACTGCAGCACCATCCCACCACGCCGCGGCGTAGGTGATCGATGCATCGGTGATATCGATCACGGTCTCGCTCGGGTTGCCATGGTCGCATCCGAGAAATCCCAGCGCCCAGGTACCCGATGGCACGTCCTGCAGCGTGTACGACCCGTCCGCGTCGACGTTGGCGAAAATCGCGTACTGATTGGGAAGATAGGCGACCACGCACGCGGACGTCATCGCCGCACCGGCAGCGTTACGGACGGTTCCGGAGATGGTGGTGGGTCCGGCGGTGTGAAGTTGACCGTCGATGTTCGTATGAGCGGAACCGGGGGCGACAGCGAGCGTGCCAGGTGTGGCCGACGGGGATGGAGACCACCACCGTCCGGCGTGTGTCGGATTGGATGTGCAGTCGACGAACTGGACGCGGTAGTTGCCTGCAAGATCCACGATGAGCGTGTAGGCGCCGTTGCCATCCGTTTGGGTCAGGCCCCCCACGAAGGTGTCGGTGGTTGCCTGCACGCATATCCCGGCGAGTGTGACGTTCGCGTCGTCGCGCACCGTGCCCGAGATCGAGCCGGCTGCAGTCAGCTCAGCGTCGACGGATGTGACCGTGGCACCGGGGGAGAGGCTGATGGTGGTTGCGTCGGCAAGCGTACGGCTGGCGTGCCAGAGCTGGCGCGCGTATGGGCCGCGGTTGTTGCAGTCCTCGAAGAGGATCGTCGTGTCCATCGGCGCCAGGCCTGCAAGAAGATAGGTCCCGTCTGAGGCCGTCTGCGTGTTGGCCAAACCGTCGAGACCGTTGGGCGTGTTGATGATGGCCGACACGCAGATGCCCTCGAGAGGAACTGCGCCGGGCCCGGTCACCGTGCCGGTGATCTCGGCGGCCACAGTCAACACAGCGTCGATACCTCCGCGAACGGGCGAATCTCCCGTCGCGATCGTGAGGATGTCTGCGGTGTTCCACGACGGTTGCTGATGCCAATACTGTGTCGCCCAGTCCGGGAGCGGGCCGGGCGAGCTGAATTGAACGCGGTAGTCCCCGGCGGGGAGGATGCCGGTGGTATACGTGCCATCGGGGCCGGTCTGGGCCCAGGCCGACGGCCCGGACGACATTGGATTCACGTTGACGTTGACGCCCGACAGGGGTGTGCCGGAACCGTCGGTGACCGTGCCTGCGACAGCGACGCCGTCGGTCAACTGAATATCCGCGCCTACTCGCTGCTCACCGTCGCCGAGGACAACCGGTGACGAGCTGCTCCAATCGTTGGTCGCGCCAAGCCATTGATCGAGGTATCGAGGGGTCATCGTGCAGTCGCGGAAGAGGATTCTCACATCTGTGGGCGGGACCCCGACGATGGTGTAGCCACCGTTCGACGCCGTGACGGTCTGCCCGACGTTGTCGGATCCAGGAAGGTTTGCCGAGACACAGATCCCCTCGACCGGCTGGGCATTGCTGTCGGTGACCGTTCCGGAAACGGTCGCCGCCGTGCGCAGCACTGCGTCGATTCCGGCTGTCACCGGCCCGGCGGGCACGGACAGTGTCAAGAGCTGGGCTGACGTTCCGCTGAATTGTTGATTCCAATACACTTTCGCCCATGTCGACGTCGGATCGGTGAACTGCACTCGATAGTCGCCGGATGGCAATGGAGAGGTTGCATAGGTGCCGTCCGCAGCGGTCTGAGCGCCCGCCGACGAGCCGAGATTGCTGCTGGGATCGACCGACACGTTCACCCCGCTGATGGCGTTGCCCGACCCGTCAGTGACCGTGCCGCTCACCACCACGCCGGCGTGCATGACGACATCCGAAAGTGGTGTGTCGATCCCGTCCATCACGTCCACGAGCGATGCGGATTGTTGGTTGTCCTGACCGAGGTACCACTGTGTGACGAGCGACGGCGTGGCCCGGCAGTCAACGAATTGAACCCGGTAGGAACCGGCATCGAGACCGGAGATCGTGTACGCACCGGTTGCGTCGGTCTGCGTGCCGGGCCCGTTCTCCACGGTCACGCAGACCGCTTCCAATGGAGTGCCACCGTCATCGAGCACGGCTCCGGAGACAGAACCATGTCCAGTCGGTGCGGCCAAGGCCTGACGAGGGGTCATCAAGGATCCGGACAGTGCCAGAGCTGACACGACGCCTACCGTCACTGCCGTCAACCACGCACCTATGTCTCGCCACGTTCGCATTACCAATCATCGGTCCAGCTTGACCAAATCTTGAGGCGGACTTGACACACTTCCGGGCGGACAACACTGTGCCGAAGGTCGGCGCGTTGGCGAGGAACGGAATCAGCTGAATCCCGCCGGCTCGGCGTCCGGAACTGCAATCAGCACCGCCACGATCCCAGCACGGGGGCGCGGTGGCGAGCAGTTCGCCCGCGCTCGCCGACGGCACGTACACGAGTGCGACGGACATCAACAGGTGGGGACCGGTCCAGGTGAAAATCACGGTCACCGGGGGCACGATCACTCAGGCTGTCGCCCTTCAGACTCCTACCGACGATCGCAAGAGCATCTCCATCAACGCCCGCACCTGTGGTGATGGGATCCGGTCGTACATCCTTCCCCGTCGCTCAGGGCAGCTGACTGAAGCCGCACCCAACGTCTCAGCTCGGGAGAACGACATGACCGCGTTATACACGTTCGACATCTTTTCAACCCTCGACGGCTACGGCTCGTACGGCCCGTGCGGCGCAGATGCTGGCCTCGAGCACCGAGGAGTCCGAGGTGCGTGACCCCTGGGTCACGCGGATGATCAGTTTGCCGGCAACCGTGGTGTCGACGACCCTGACGGAACCCCTCGACTGGCCGAACATGACCATCGTCAGCGGTGATGCCGTCGCCGTTGTTGCCCGGCTCAAGGAGACATCTGGGGTGCCGTTGCGCTCGCACGGCAGCCTGTCGTTGAACATGGCGCTGATGGCCGCCGGCCTCGTCGACATCGTGCAGGTGACACTCTTTCCGGTGATCAGCGGTCAGACCGGGACCGATCCGATCTTCCGTGGCGCGGCCGACTTCGACCTCGAGTTTATCGAGCAGCGGACACTGGATGGCCACACCCAAGAGCTCATCTACCGACCCACCCTCCACTGAGCGCAAGTCCCCTCCCGAACAAAGATGCACGACGGCCGGATCCAGATCCTCGGGGGCGGTCAGCTGTCGTCGTTCAGAACCTTGTCGGCTTTGCGGTTGATCCTGTCGAACTCGTCCTTGGTGAGGTTGCCCGCCTTCCGCTGCTTGCGCGAAAGTCGCTTGGCACTGATCGCGTGGCCCTTGTCGGGGATCGGATAGTTGCCCGTCTCCTTCTTCGCCTCCGCAGAACGAGCCTTCTCGGGAAGACCGAACTTGCGCGATGGCAGCTTCGCACGCGCTGCAGCGGTGAGCTTCGACATCACGCCTCCTCTCGTTGTTGGTCCGCTTCTCGGTACCCGTCGCTTCGCGGCGTCAAACTCCTTTTGAGGCTGCATCGGGCGGCGTCGATGCGCGCCAAGATGGGGGGATGGACGGCTTGGCCCAAGTGAACCTGATCGTGAACGATCTCGAGCGAGCGAAGGAATTCTGGGCCCTGCTCGGGTATCGGCCGACCCCGAGGCATCCCAAGGCGGCATTGCTCTCGTTCCCCAACGGTATGGCCCTCGTGCTGCACGAGCCGGACTTCGCCCGACTGTGGGACCCGGCATATTCCGGGCCGATGGCCGGCTCGACAGTGCTCGACGTCAACGTGACGAGCCGGGACGATGTCGACAGGCTTCACGCGCTGGTCGTAACGGCCGGGTACCGCAGCAGCGTCGAACCGTGGGACACGTTCTTCGGCGCGCGTTACGCCATCGTGTGCGACGCGGACGGACACCGGATCGGCTTGAAGAGCCCACAGGACCCCTCGCGGGCCTACCCGCTCGACGAGTAGGACCCCTCGCGGCGTCGATCTCGAAACCACATCACGCCTGCGCCGACCGCGAACATCGACCAGAACGCGGCGTTCGGACCGGTGCCGACGATGGCCGGCGCGCCGGCGGAGACGTTGCTCCAGTGCTCCTGGAACAGCGCGAAGAGTGCCATCACCGCGAAGCCGACGACGGCGACCAGCGCGGCGATGCGTGTCCGTGCGGCGACGACCAGGGCGACTCCGAAGGCGATCGTCAGGGCTGCGGCGAGGCCGTTGAACCACAGCAACTTGAGTTCCAATCTCGAGTGTCCGAACAGTGCAACCTGCCGGGTGGCGAAGTCGACGTGGCGAGCGAGGAACCATCCGATGGCCCCGACCGCCACTGCGATCGTTCCGAGGACCACGAAGGCCCGGTCGCGGGCTGATCGTGGGCCGGCCAGAGCCGTGTCGATGCTCGGTACCTGCTCGGTTGCCGGGATTGCGTAGAGCATCAGGTGCAGGAAGAAGATCAGGAAGTAGCTCCACGGCCACTCGTTGTCGCGGTAAGCGACGGACAGGAAGATCGGGATGGCGTTGAGGGCGCCGATGAGTGCAACGAGCCGTGTGCGGTAGCCGATCAGCAGCAGGGCGGCGAGTGTGCCGTCGGTCAGGATGACGATCCACCCGAACAGGTGGAAGTGGGGTAGGACCAAGTGCTCGGTGATCGACTTCCACACTCCCAGGACCGGAGTGTCGACCGCCGACCGGGCGTACTTGTAGAGCCCGCCCTTGGTGTCATCGCCGAAGTTGGGGGCGACTTTCCAGTGAAGGTTGGCCAGCCACAGCAGCCCCGCGGAGATTCGGGCCGCGGCAATCACGAAGGAGCGCGTTCGCGTGTCCATCGCGTCGAGTCGGTCCCGTCGTGCCATGGGTTGGATCGCTTCGTCGAGTTCCACGGGGTGCTCCCTTGGTGCCGGTGTGTGCCCTGATCATGACAGGCGTACGCAGTGCCGCAGCCCGCGTTGCGCGAATGTTTCGATCTGGAGGCCAGGAGTGGAGCCGACCGGCTCCGGTTTGGTCATGCTCAACGGATGCCGAGTCTGGCGTCTGCACCTTCGGGGAGACCACGCAAGGTCGCGAGCAACGTGCCGGCCGGCACCGAGAGCGGCAGGATCGTTCGAGTGAGCAGCAGATCGGTGTCCAGTCGACCGGCGCGGACTGTTGGACCGAAGCTTCCCCAGAATGCACCGTCGGCGGCGATGGTGAGTTCGCTCGGGATGTCACGAGCGATAGCGACCACGCCAAGGTCGCGTTCGTCGGCGCGACCGCGGCGCACGATTGGGCGAATGAGGTGATCTTCGTCGCGCACCCCGAGAGAGCGGACGAGAGCACGCAGTGGGTCGAGCGTCGGACTGTCCAACGGCCCCGATGTCGTCGTGGCGATCCTGACCCGAATGCCGCTGACGATGAGGCGGGGAACGACAGCGACGACTTTGTCGAAGTTGTCCGGTCCGCGAGCCATGTCGTTGACGTCGGGCAGATGTGAATCCAACGAGATCTGCACGG
>JBDTYA010000085.1:0-6528 GCA_040005915.1 Ilumatobacteraceae bacterium | reverse complement strand
CTCTCATCGCACGGGTTGGGGTGGGCGTACACGGGCTCGAACCGTGGACCCCGTCGGTGTGAACGACGTACTCTAACCAACTGAGCTATACGCCCCTTGCGGTGGCACAGACTAGCAGTGGCATGCATTTCATCCTCGCGCCGAGTAGGCGTTACGACGACAGACGGATGCAGACGACGCCCAGGCCCTGCTGGTCACGGTGCGCTTCGAGGTCGACGGGGCATCGTTGGTCGGCAGCGATCATGCGGTCGACCACTCCATCGTGGTCGGTGTCACAGTTGACCTCCGAGGCGTCGCCGTTGCTCTGGATCACCACGCACGATCCGGGCTCCAGCACGTTGTCGGGCGGGCCGGGTTTCGGCGGCGTGTAGGTGAACACTCCCAACAGGACGATGGCGATGCCGGCGGCGGCCATGCCCATCAGGAACCGCCACGGGAAGCTCGACTCCGGCGGGGGGATCACGACCGGCGCCGGGGTCGAATGCCTGGCTACCGGCGGCCGGTCGTCGAAGTCGAGCGCGCGGTCGTAGGCGTACCGCAGCACTGGGTCGCCCAACACCCGCCAGGCTTCGTTGATGGGCGTCAGGGTCTCGGCGGAACCGGAGCTGCTCGTGTCGGGGTGATGGGCGCGGGCGAGGTTTCGGAACGCAGTGCGGATCTGCGAGGTCGAGGCGTTGCGCGGCACGCCGAGAACCTCGTAGTGAGTCATGCGAACACGGTCATGGCAGCACGGTCATGGGAGCACCGTGCCTCCGCTCCTCCAGTACTGGCCGTGGGCCCGATCGAGGATGCCCTCGTCGACCATGTACCGGCGCAGTGCAGCGGTGTCGGCGTGGCGCTTGCCGAGGATGAGGTTGACCATCTTCTCGCTGTACGTGCGGCCCGGCTCGAACTCCTGGGCGAGCCAATCGAGGATCACCAGCCGCTTGTTGGCCGCGGCCGGGATCGACTGCAGGCGGCCATCGACCACGAAGGCGCGCATCACCTTGCGAACATCGTCGGGTTCGTCGGCGAACTCCGTCGACGGGGGCCTGGTGTTGGCCTCGCGGGCGGCGCGTTGGAATGAATCGCCGGCGACGACCAAGCCGTTCGCGCCGTTGACGACGAGCCCCGTGTCGACGAGCTTGCCCAATGCCTTGGCCACCTGGGTCGCGTTCAGTCCGGTCGCCGACACGATCTCGTCGACGTGCAACGCGCCGAGCTCGACTGCGGCGACGACCCGGCGGCGGTGAGCATCTGCGAGCAGCCCGACCAGTGCGGTCGAGTCGAGTTCGGCCATTGTCAGTACCCGAGGTCGGGATAGACAGCGCCGTGCAGTTCTTTGCCTTGGGCGAACCGGCGGACGTTGCTCGTGATCCGCTCGGCCAGCAACGGCTCTTCCATCTCCAGCGTCGCACCGATGTGGGGCGTGATGATGCAGTTGGGCATGGTCCACAGTGGGTGATCGTCGGGCAATGGCTCCGGGTGCGTCACGTCGAGCCCGGCGCCGCCGATCACGCCGTTCTGCAACGCCCAGACGAGGTCGTCGGTGACGATGTGCTTGCCGCGAGCGATGTTGACGATCCAGGCATGGCTCTCCATCATCTCCAGCTCGGTCAGCGAGATCATCTCCTCGGTCTCCGCTGTCAACGGCAACGCGAGCACGACGAGGTCGGCTCCGGCCAGAGCATCGACGTATCGGTCGGCGGCCACCACCTCGTCGACGTCCTCCATCTCTTCGATGCGATTGCGCACGACGGTGACGTGACAGTCGAAAGGCCGCAACATCCGCACGAGCGCACAGGCGATGCCCCCGCCACCGAGGATGGTGACCCTGCTCCCGACCAGGTTGCGGCCGGCCTCGCCGAGCCACGTCGTCGACCTGGCGTACGTGCCGAGGCCGCGCATGCCGGCGAGCGCGAGAGTGAGGGCCAGTTCAGCGACCGGCTCGGCGAATATGCCCTTGCCGCACGTCCACGTGCGATCGTCCTGCACCAGGTGGACGAAGGGCTCGATGCCCGCGTACGGAAGCTGCACCCACCTGATCCTGCTGTTGGCTGCGAGCACCGCCTCGAGTTGGTCGGCGTGGCGCGGCTTGGTCCACATCAGTGCCTCGGCCTCGGCTACCGGCACGACCTGGCCGCCCCCGGCGCCGATCGCGCCCTTCAACCAAGGCTGGCCCCCTTCCGGATCGGGGCCGATTGCGATTCGAGGTGGCCCAGTGGGGCGGAATCCGTCCGACGAGGCCTGATTACTTGGGGGCATGCATCACGAGGCTAGCCCGCGGCAAGAATTTCGTTTGCAACTCTTTCGCCGCTCTCGACTGCACCTTCGAGGTACCCGGTCCAGGTCGCGACGTGCTCGCCGGCAAGCCGGATCCGACCGCACGGTTGCCGCAACACGTTCCAGAACTCGGTGATCTGCCCGGGGCGGTACACCGCGTAGCTGCCGCCGTAGCGCGCCTCGGCCGACCACGCCCGCGAGAATCCACCGAGCGCCGGCCCCGAGATGGCGTGCACGTCGCGCATGTCTGCCTCGATCGACGCCAGGCGCTGTTCCTCCGTCTTCGCGGCGAGGTCGCGGCCGCCGTCACCGCCGGCATACGACATCAACACGCCCGACGTACCGCGTTGGTCGACCGTCGGTTCGTAGATGCGTTGCGACACGCCCTCGGTGGTGGCATACCCGGCGGGCCACTCGCGTCGGGCGAATTGAACCGCAGTCTTGGTGACCGTGCCGTAGCCGAGTTCGTCGACCGCTCGCCGCAGCAAGGCCGGAAGCGGAGGATCGAACTGCACCCTGCGCAGCGGAACGAGCGAGCACGCGAGCACCAGATGATCGGCCGTCAGAGTCCTGCGCGACGTGGTGACCCTGACCGAGTGCTCATCGTGCTGCACTGCGAGCAGCGACTCGTCGGTCGAGATGGTGCCCGCCACCACCGCGGCCATCCGCTGCACCAGTGTGTCGAGACCGTCGACGACTCGGTGCGAGCGGAGGATCTCGCCGGCGCCACCCCGCGCGCTGACGGCGCGCTGCTGGGCAACGAACAGCAGCGATACCTCGGAAGGTTCCGCAGCGAACTCGCCCTGGCTGTCGCGGCGACGGAACAACCGCGCCAACTCCCCGAGCCCGGCTCGCTCGGCCACGGTTGCGAGGGAGATGACGTCGAGCTCGCCGGCCGATGCGCATCGGTCGGGCCGAGCCGGATCATCGACCGCGAGTGCGGCAGAGTTGACGATCTGCTCGAACGCTTCGAGCTCGGCGTACACCTGCCTGCCGAGGTCGGCTGGGCTCTGGAGCCGCCCGTCGCGATGCAACCAGCGCCGAATCGTCGTCCACTGCTGGCCTTCGCCCTGCAGTTGCATCTTGTGCCGATCGAGAAGCGCCCGCATCCGGTGGTGGTGCGTGTCGATCCACTCGGCGCCGCTCTCTACGTACTGCCCGTCGACGAACGGCGAGCGCACGGTGCGGGCCCGGCCGCCGAGCCGCGAGCCGGCTTCGACCAGTGTCACGTCGTGGCCGTGATGCGACAAAAGTTGCGACGCGGTGAGGCCGGCGAGCCCGGCACCGACGATGACGACCTTCAAGAGCGAGACTCAGCCACCGGCGAGCGTGGACGCGATCTTCGACGATGAATCGCCCGAGCGTCGCAACACCGAATAGACGAATGCCAACGACATCACCGTGACAGCGAACAGCACCACCGCTGCAGCCCCGACGAACGGCTTCGTCGTGCTCTTGGCGGTGCCGATGACGTACACCGGGAACGTCGACGAGCCGGCCGTCGACACCGAGTTGGCGATGATGGTGTTGTCGAGGCACAGCGTGAAGGACAGCAGACCGCCGGCGATCAGGGCCGACGTGATCAACGGCAGCGTGATCTGGCGGAAGGCGCGTGCCGGCGGCGCACCCAGGTCACCGGCCGCCTCTTCGAGCGACTCATCGAGGCCGGCAAGACGGGCACGTACGATCAGCGTGACCAACGCCGACGTGTACAGGGACTGACCTACCCAGAGGCGCAGGATGCCGTTGTTGATCGGGCCGACGCTGTGGTTGAACGGGCCGCCGATGCGAACGAACCAACCCAGGAGGGCGATGGCATCCATGATCTCGGGAGTCACCAGGATGAGGAACAGCACGAACATGAAGGGCTTCGTCCAGTTGCCCGTGCGACGGGCCAGCGCAACACCGGCCAGGCCGCCGATGATCATGGCGATGGCGGTACCACCGATGGCCGCTGTGAAGGAGTTGCGCAACGCCAGGCCGAGACCGGTCTCGTTGAACAGTTCGGCATACCAACTGGTGCGCACGCCGACGACGACGATGCCGAGCAGGACACCGATGGGGATCGACCACGAGCGAAGGGCCTTGACACCTGCGAATCGACCGATCACCCAGACCACGACGACGATCCCGAAGAAAACGAGGATGGCATTCCACGTCCTGTGGACGTTGAACAGAGCGCCCCACCACCTCGTCGAATAGTGGTGGGCCCAGACGATGAACGATCCGCCGCGGTTGAACGAGTGGCGGATGACGAGCAGGATCGGGATGAACAGGAACGTGAGCACGAGCACCGACCAGATGGCCATGATGATCTTGACGCCATCCCGCGGGGCGCGATTGCTCCTCGGTGCCTCGAGGGGTGGGGTGATAGTCGTCATGCGGCAGCCCTGATCACGATGTGACGACGTCGACGCAGGATCCATTGGACGAACGCGACGACGACTGCACCGACCACCAGCACGAGGAGCACCGCGGCGATCATCATCACGGCCATCGCCGACCCGAGCGGCCAGTTCTGGGCGACGTGGAACTGGCTGTCGACCATCGCACCGATCATGTTGCCGGAGGTTCCACCGAGCAACGTGGCCGTGACGAAGTCACCGCACATCGGGATGAACGTCAACAGGATGCCGGCCGCAATGCCCGGGCCGGCAAGCGGCAGCGTGACCTGTAGGAAAGTACGCAGCCGATTGGCACCGAGGTCCTTGCTGGCTTCGCGCATGTGACCCTCGATGCGGTCGAGGGCGACGAACAACGGCAGGATCATGAAGCCGAGGTAGTTGTAGACGATTGCCAACTGCACTGCGGTCTTGGTGTCGAGGATGTCGATCGGGCCGCTGATCAAGCCCCAGTTCTGCAGCCACTTCGACACTTCGCCGTTGGCCGCCAGCGGTATGCGCCACGCCAGCGTACGGATGAGGAAGCTGGTGAAGCTGGGCACGACGACCAGCGCCAGCATGATGGCCTTCCACTTCTCGGTGACCTTGAAGACGAGGAAGTACGCGACGGGAAACCCGAGGACGAAGCACAACGTGGTGGCGATGATCGAGATCTTCAAGGTGGTCTTGAACACCTGGAAGAACGTCGGGCTGAACGCGTCTCGATAGTTCTGCAGCGTCTTGTTGCCCATGCTGACAGGCACGCCACCGCCCGACGCCGTGTTCTTGACGCCGAACGAGTACCAGACGATGAGGATGATCGGCAGGACGAAGAAGAACGCGTACCAGACGATCGACGGGAGGGCCAGCGCGAACGACGGTCCCCGCAACCGCCGCTTGCGCGGTGGACCGGTGACGGGGACCGTCGTCGTCATGTCAACCTTCTCGTACGGCCGGCACTCGACATCAGGCGCCCGCAGCAGCCTTCATCTTGTTGTAGATGTCGACAAGGCGGTCCTGGGCGGAGTTGACCGCACCGGTGCGCATGGTCGCGACCTGGGCGTCGGAGAAGAAGATCAGATCGCCGTAGGCCAGGTCCGGCTTGAGGTCCTTGAGCAGCTGGGGCATGTTCTTCATACCGGAGTTGTAGCCGTGGTAGTCGAGGTCCTTGATCGACACCTCGGGGATCATCAACCAGTTGATCCAGGCGTGCGCGGCATCCGGGTTGGGCGCGCCGACGGGGATGCAGTAGTTGTCCATCCACAGTTCGGTCTCGGGCGCCCCGAGGCCCCATGCCCAGTCGTCAGGATTCCCGCCGGCGTCCTTGATCTTCGGGTAGGCGGCGCGGGCGTCGCCGTTCCACATCATCGACAGGATGTATGCACCCTCGGCGATCTTGTCGGACGGGTAGCTGTCGAACGCCTTGACGTGAGTGGCGAACTCGTCGACGAGGAACTTCTCGGCGGCGTCGAGGTCTTCGGTCTTCTCCGTCGTCCAGTCGATGCCATTGGCCCAGAAGTACATGCCGGTGATGTTGCCGGGAGAGTCGAGGATCGAGCAGTTCTTGCTCGCCTCGCCTTGGCAGAGTGCGATGAAGTCGTTCCACGTCTTCGGCACGGACTTGATCTTGGTCTTGTCGTACAGCCAGCCGGTGGAGCCCCAGTCCTTGCAGACGCTGTAGTCGTTGGTCGGGTCCCAGTCGCGCCCGAGATAGGCGGGGTCGATGTTGACGATGTTGGGCAGCTTCGACTTGTCGAACTTCTGGATGAGGCCGTTCTTGATCATCTGCGGGACGAACGTGCCGGTCGGCACGACGATGTCGAACCCGCTGGTGCCCTTCGACGCCTGCAGCTTGGTGATGAGGTCTTCGTTGCTCGTGTAGTAG
>JBDTYA010000084.1:0-7368 GCA_040005915.1 Ilumatobacteraceae bacterium | reverse complement strand
CACGGTTTAGGAAACCGATGCTCTATCCCCTGAGCTACGGGAGCGAAGCCGCTTCGGCGGTGCGGGCGGCCACCCGAGGCTAGCGACGGACCGGCTCCCTCGCAGGCCTAGGTTGCGTGGTTCTCCACACGGGCTCGAGGCGACTCGTCCGTCACGACGTCCCCTTGTCGAAGCTGAGCCGTACTGCGCAATCCGGGGCTTCGGCGCGGCGGAACAACTTGCGGATCAGATCGCTGAGGCTCAGCAGCACCGTGACGACTCGATACTTGCGACGAATCGCATTCGTGATCGGGCGAGCGCCGGGCCCTACCAGGACCTCGGCCGTTGCGTTGACGATGATCGAGCCGGGTTGCACGTTGCCGCGCATGCTGCATGGCTGCAGTGTGACCGACGGATCGTTGCGAATGCGCTTCACCTTGCCTGCTGTCTCCTCGGTCGTCAGGCCCGCTGTGCCGTCGGGCATGCCGACGATCCAGACCGCAGTCGGCACGGCATCACCGTTCTTGCGGAATGTGGTCAGCAGCACGTACTTCTCGTCGGTGATCGCCACGTCGAAAACGCTATCCGAATCCACAAAACCGACGCGACGGATAGCGTCGCTGCGTGACCGAGACCGCGCCCCACACCGATCCGACAACCGGCCTCAGCACTGCGGAGGTGGCCGAGCGGGTCGCCAAGGGTCAGACCAACCTGGTTCCCAATGCGCCGACGCGCAGTGTGCGCCAGATCGTGTCGGGCAACGTGCTGTCGCCGATCAACTTGATCGTCGCGATATTGGCCGCTCTGGTGATCGCTGCGGGCTCGCCGAAGGATGCGTTGTTCGGCGGGGTCATCGTCGCCAACAGCGTCATCGGCGTGGTGCAAGAACTTCGGGCGAAGAACGTGCTCGACAAGCTCAGGGTCGTCAATGCGCCGCGGGCCCACGTCGTGCGCGACAGCAAGGTGGTCGAGTTGCAGACCCACGAACTGGTGCTCGACGACGTCGTCGAGTTGCGCACCGGCGCGCAGGTCGTGGCCGACGGAGTCGTGCTGTCACACGAGAATCTCGAGATCGACGAGTCGTTGCTGACCGGCGAGGCCGATCCGGTCGTGAAGGATGATGGCGACGATGTCATGAGCGGCAGCGCGGTCGTCGCGGGCACAGGTCGGATGGTGGTGACCAAGGTCGGCGCCGAGAACTACGCGGTGAAGCTCGCCGAGGAGGCCCGGCGATTCACGCTGGTCAACTCGCCGCTTCGCAACGACGTCAACCTCATCGTGACGTGGGTCGGCTACCTCATCATCCCCGTCGGCCTGCTGCTGGCCAGCAGTCAGTTCCTGCGCCGTGACGAAGGTTGGCGGGCTTCGATCATCAGCACCGTCGCGGGTCTCGTCGGCATGGTCCCCGAGGGTCTCGTGCTGTTGACCAGCGTCGCGTTCGCGGTCGGCGTTGTGCGCCTGGCGCGCCGGCGTTGCCTCGTTCAGGAGCTGCCGGCGATCGAGGTGCTCGCCCGCGTCGATGTGCTGTGCGTCGACAAGACGGGCACCATCACAGAGGGCAGATTGGCACTCGCCGATGTGCAATGCCTCGACGACTTCGACCGCGGCACGATCGACACCGTCCTGGCAGCGCTCGCCCAACTCGACCCGGATCCCAACGCGACCTCGCGGGCACTGCAGAACGCGTACACAGACAAGACGACGTGGACAGCGACAGGTCGGGTGCCGTTCTCGTCGGCGCGCAAGTGGAGCGCAATGACGTTCGGGGACGAGGGCAGCTGGGTGCTCGGTGCGCCGGAGAACGTGATGACCTCGGGCTACGAGGGCGACCTCAAGGTGAGTGTGGAGGAGCACGCCAACGAAGGACAACGCGTGCTCGTGCTGGCACGCGCCGAGGGCACCTTCAGCGACGGCGCCGACGCGACACTTCCCGACGTAACGGCCGTGGCGTTGGTGTTGCTCGAAGACGTCGTTCGATCCGACGCAGCTGCGACTTTCAAGTACTTCGCCGATCAAGGTGTGACTGTCAAGGTGATCAGCGGCGACAACAACGTCACCGTCGGCGCGGTCGCCCGGCGCGCCGGCCTGGCCGGCTGGGAGGACAACGTCGACGCCAGCACCATGCCTGACGAAGGGACGGACGCGTTCGCTGACGCAGTGGAGGCGAGCACTGTGTTCGGTCGCGTGACCCCTCATCAGAAGCGGGCGATGGTCGGTGCACTGCAAGGTCGCGGGCATACGGTCGCCATGACAGGCGACGGCGTCAACGATGTGCTTGCGCTGAAGGATGCCAACTGCGGCGTGGCGATGGCCAGCGGTAGCGAGGCGACTCGCGGAGTCGCCCAACTGGTGTTGATGGACTCCAACTTCTCGGCGATGCCGTCGGTCGTCGCCGAAGGGCGACGCGTCATCAACAACATCGAGCGCGTCGCCAGCCTCTTCCTGGCCAAGACCGCGTACTCGGTCGTGCTGTCGATCATTACCGGGATCGTGGCTATCGCCTACCCATTGCGGCCCATCCACCTCTCGATCCTCAGCTGGTTCACCATCGGCCTGCCCGCCTTCTTCCTCGCCCTCGAGCCAAATGACGAACGGGTCAGCAAGGGGTTCCTCACGCGAGTGCTGGGGCGGGCGGTACCGGCCGGCATTGTCATCGCCCTCGCCACGATGGGCGTGTTCTCGCTCGCCCAACTCGACACCTCGATCGACGCCGACCACGCCCGCACCTTGGCCGTGCTGGTCGCCGGATCGGTGGCACTGATGAACCTCTACCGAGTCGCCCGGCCGATGAACAAGCTGCGCGCCGTACTGGTGATCACGATGATCGGGCTGTTCGGGCTCGCGTTCCTGACACCGTGGACACGCGACACATTCGATCTCCCTCTCACAGCTGCGTGGGCATATGGGTTGGCGGCCGTGTTCATCGTCGTCTCGTGGCCGCTGCTCGAACTCGGGAGTCGTGTGGCAACGCGCTGGCGCCGCCGATAGCGTCCGCCGCAGCGGCTTCCCCCGAACCCAACTCATCCCTCGTTCGGGAGGAAAAAATGTCGTTCCGCCGCCCCCGCCTGCGTAGTCGCAGGCATGTCATCGACCTCCGCTTCGGCGATCAGCCGTGCTACGTATGGCTACCCAATCCCGACGAGTCGCTCGTCGTCGGCGAGTTCGCCGATGCCGCCAACCTGGCCACCGGCGTGCTCGACATGCCCGTCGAGAAGGAGGTGATGGTCTTGCTCGACGAGCGCCGTCAGGTGACCGCGATGTTCGCCGACCCTCCCACCGAGCTCGGCCTGTTCGTCGGCTGGTGCGACGGGCCGGGCCTGGAGGTGCCGTTCTCGCAGACGATGATGATCTGCGTCGCCGACCACGTGCCCTTGGCACCACCGCGGGCGCAGGACAGGATCGGCTATTTCGAGCTTCGGCGTATTCACATGCTGCAAGGCCTGCTGCTGCTCGACATCCTCATCGTCGACCACGAGCGCGTGCAGAGCCTGGCCATCGCATGCGACCGCGACGCAGTGTGGTTCGAGGAGTTCGCACCGATGGAGGCTGCCTAGTGGCGACGCGACTTACCATGGCCGGATGACCATCTCCGTCGTGACCGGCGCCAACAGCGGCATCGGCCGAGCTACTGCCATCCACCTCGCCCAGCAGGGCCACACGGTGTACGGCACCGTCCGCAGCCTCGACAAGGCCACAAAGCTGCAGGCGATGGCAGCGGACGCAGGTGTCTCGATCAACCTCGTCGAGCTCGACGTGGCCGACGACGCGTCGGTGCACTCCGGATTCGCCAAGATCCTGGGCGCAACCGATGGCGTCGTCGACGTGCTGGTGAACAACGCCGGCGTCGGCGGAAACGCGGTGGCCGAGGAATGCCCGACCTCGACGTATCTCGACGTGATGAACGTCAACCTGTGCGGTGCCGTTCGCTGCCTGCAGGAAGTGCTTCCCGGCATGCGCACCCGGCGCCGCGGTGCCATCGTCAACATCACCTCCATCGCCGGTCGCATCGCCGTCATGGCCCAGTCCCCGTACGTCACCTCGAAGTGGGCGTTCGAGGGATTGAGCGAGGGTCTGGCCCAGGAGCTCGCGCCCTTCGGGATCCGTGTCGCCATCATCGAGCCCGGTGTGACCAAGAGCGCCATCTTCGCCAAGAACATCGACGCACCCAACCAGAGCGGCGCCTACGACGCCCACTACCGCCGACTGTTCCAGTTCTACGCCACGGGCTATGGCCACGCCACCGACCCGTTCGAGGTTGCCCGTCTCATCGACCACGCAATCACCACCGACGAGCCGACGTTGCGCTATGCCGTCAGTTGGGCGGGGCCGGAGTTCATCGCCGCTCGCGGCGCGATGACCGACGAGGATTGGGTCGCCCTCGGCGATTTCGGCAGCGACCAGGACGCCGGCTACTACGCAGCGTTCCACTCGGCGTTCGGGCTCGACATCGCCAACGTCTGAGGGCTACATCGCCGAGCGGTGCAGCACGGCCCACGTCGGCCGGACGACGACGGCGTCGCCGTCGACAGCACCTTCGCCATCGACCAACAGCGACATGCCGCCGAGCTGCTGCGGCGGGAACATCAGCACGACCAGCGGATTGAGCACGACATTGGATCGGCTCGAGCGACCGGTCTCGAAACGCAAGCCGTCCTCGACGAGCGACGGCTTGACGGCGAGCACGTGCGGACGGTCCTCACCGGTCGTCACGAGGTAGCACCACGGATATTCGTCGAGCTTGCCGGCGATGTCCTCGAGTGCGACCGCGATGCTCACCTCGCGAGACTACCGATCGGCGCGCTCACGGGAATCAGGCGACGACGGTGCAACTCTTCGGGATCGTCAACAGGTCGTACGGATTGATCGCCGCGCCACCCTTCGGATGGACTTCGAAGTGGAGGTGGTAGTTGCCGGGACCCGGATCGCCGGTGTCGCCGACGTACCCGATCAGCTGCCCACGGATCACCGTCGAGCCGGCGGCCAGACCGTCAGCGAAGCGTGAGAGGTGGGCATAGAAGTAGTAGGTGCCGTCCAGCATCTTCAACGTCCAGGCGTTGCCCGACAGCGTGGCGTTGGCGGCGCCGTCGATCGTCTGCTTCGTCAGCACGCCATTGTCGACGGCGTAGATCTCCTGGCCGAGCGAGGACATCAGGTCGACGCCCTCGTGGGTGCGACCGCCGGAACGGGGCTGCCCGAAACTGGTCTTGCTGAGCGCACACTTCGGCAACGGATTCATCGGGAACATGATCACGCCGGTCTGGCTCAGCCGAACTGCCTGTCGCAGCGCGGTGGCGGCGACCTCGAGTTGCGCCGGGCCCGTCGTCGCCGCATGGACGTTTCCGATCACCGCTGTACCGCCGCCGATCGTCAGCGCTGCCGCGGTGATGACCGTGACAATTCGATGACGAAATCCAGTGGAGAACATGTACGAACTTCCGTGAGATGACATGACAGCCGCTCGCCCGACGAAAGAGTATCGGTACCACCACGTGCTGACTAGAGCGGAACTTCGACCCTTCCTGACCCACCCAGCTGGTCGAGGGGCGCCCGCACGACCCCGAAACGGCTACAGCGCGACGGCCAGATCGCCGTCGAGGATCGCCTTGTCCTCGGCGTCGGCGATCGGTACGTTCTTGGCAAGTTCCCAGCTCTGACCTGCGGACTCGTCGTCACCCAAAGCTTTCAACGCCCGGGCCCGCGCCTCGTAGGCATACGCCAGATCGAAGTCTTCGAGCCCGTTCACCTGACAGATCGCCAGGCATCGCTCTGCGTAGCGCATCGACGACCGCGGCTCCCCGACCAACAATTGCACTTTCGCCAACATCCACGCTGCGCGCGCATCGTTGGCCGGAGTGTGACGCACAGCGCGATCCCAGTGATAACCAGATGCGTAAGCCCTTCGTAACATTTCCTCGTCGTTCTCGGGCGTGCGCTCCGCCTCGATCATCTCCCAGGCCGAGTTGTTGCACTCGATCGCCTGCGAGCGGTGCCACTCGCCCGCTGCATCTTCGATGGGTGTCAGCTCGACAGTCAGCGCCGGCAACGACTCGCCGGTCTCGATCACCGACTTCAGGCTGTCGAGCACGTAGACCCAGCCGTCCTTCACGTTGGCCCAAGTAAGCGGGCTCTGCGCCAGATCGCCGTGCTCGAGGCGCAGCCGGGTCAAACCATCGCCCATCGACTCGACGATCCACTCGACACGGCTGGGCGGCTCCTCCGACATCGCCGCGTCGTACAACACGTGCCATGTCATGACCAATCGGTTCGGCGGATCGCACTCCTCGATCACGCCATCGACCGCCGGTTGGCCGTCGGCGATCGTCGTACGGTACGGCCGGCCTTTCGCCGGCGGGGAATCGAATGCGGTGCCGTGGAAGTAGCGACGGGTCCACGACGGCTCGACGATCGCTTCCCACACCTGTTCCGGCGTCGCCTTGATGAAGATCTGGTAGATGTGCTTCGTGATGGCCATGACCGGCTCCTATGACGTTCCGCGCTCAAGGGATCGACGGATACCAACCATCGCGCGGGTGAACGGTTGGGCGTACTTGCTGACCCAGCGGTCGGCGATCTCACCGATCGGTACGGGGTTGAGGTAGTGCAACTTCGTGCGACCTTCTCGCTTGGTGACAACGAGGTGGGCGGCCTCGAGAACGGCGAGGTGCTTCATCACGCCGAATCGGGTCATCTCGGGGAAGCGATCACACAACGCCTTCACCGTCTGGCCGTCGAGTTCGAACAGGGCGTCGAGGATCGACCTGCGCGTCGGGTCCGCGAGCGCCTTGAACACCTCGTCCACCGCCACACGATACGTGACCAACTAGTCACATGTCAACCCCGGAACCGCGGCAACCATTCTCGACCGGAATAGTCGGGTATTTGTTACTGTTGACCCGCACCGAAACACATCGACAGCTACAAGAAGGAACAGACAGACATGAACGTTCGCCTCGGAGACACCGCCCCCGATTTCACCGCCGACACGACACAGGGCGAGATCCACTTCCACGATTGGCTCGGCGATTCGTGGGGCGTGCTGTTCAGCCACCCGAAGGACTTCACCCCGGTGTGCACGACCGAGCTCGGCTACGTCGCCAGGATCAAGCCGGAGTTCGACAAGCGCAACGTGAAGGTGATCGGCCTCTCCGTCGACCCGGTCGACTCGCACACGAAGTGGGAAGAGGACATCGCCGAGACGCAGGGCACGCCTGTGAACTTCCCGATGATCGGCGACCCCGATCGCACGGTCGCCGACCTGTACGACATGATCCACCCCAATGCCAGCGACACCATGACCGTCCGCTCGGTGTTCGTGATCGGGCCCGACAAGAAGGTCAAGCTGACGCTGACCTACCCGGCGTCGACCGGCCGCAACTTCGACGAGATCCT
>JBDTYA010000083.1:0-3108 GCA_040005915.1 Ilumatobacteraceae bacterium | reverse complement strand
ACCAGCGCCTGGCCATGCGATTCGCCGGCGGTGAGGTATCGAAGCATCGGGTCAAGGCTACTGGCCCCGCGATGCCAACTCCCGCTCCGCCGCCGACCACATCACGGCCGCATCCGGGCTGACCCCGGTCCACAAACGCTGCTGCAACAGGCCCTGATGCACGAGCATCCCGAGCCCCTCGACGGTGCGCGCTCCCCTGCCGGCAGCGGCGGTCAGCAGCGCCGTGCGCCGCGGGTGATACACGATGTCGGCGACGACTTGGCCGGCATGGATCAGCTGCGGATCACACGGCAGGTCAGTGGATGCCATTCCGATCGACGTTGCGTTGACCACGATGTCGCACGCACCGATCGCCTCCGGCCGGCCGACCGTTGCGACGCCGGGCGCCAACTGCACCGCGACCTCAGCACGTCCTGCCGACCGGTTGACGACGGTGATGGTCGCCGCGCCTGCGCGGGCGAGCGCATCGACGATCGCCCGAGCGGCGGCGCCGGCGCCCAACACGGCGACGCCCTGGCCGGCGATCTCGACGCCCTGCGCGGCGAGCGAGGCGACGAACCCGGCACCATCGGTGCTGTAACCGCGTAGCCGGCCGTCCCCGACCGGCACGACGGTGTTGACGCTGTGCAGCGCGGCCGCGGCCGGGTCCAATTCGTCGACGAGATCAGCCGCGGCCTCCTTGTGCGGCATCGTCACCGACAGGCCACCGAGCCCGAGCACACGCATTGCATCCAGCGCGGCGGCAGTGGCCCCGCCTTCGACCTCGAACGCGGTGTACAGCCAGTCGACGCCGGTCGCCGCGAAGCCGGCGTTGTGCATGGCCGGCGACAGGCTGTGGCGCACCGGGCTGCCGATGACCGCGGCGACGCGAGTGGATGCCGAGATCACCCCAGCAACCCGAGGTCGCGGGCGTGCTGCACGTTGATGTCGTGTTGTTCGGCGGTCGCCGCGAAGACGTGGCGGCCTTCCTCGTCGGCGACCACGTAGAACAGGTAGTGACAGTCGGTGGGGTTCGGCAGCGAGACGCAGATCGGATCACCCTGCGATGGGTCCGGCGCCGGGTTGACGACCGCTTGGATCGAAGCCCGACCGGGGTTGGCGATCGGTGTTGGCGGCAGGCCCGTGTGCATGTACGTGTTGTACGGCGTGTCGACGGTGCTGAGCGCCGTCGGCGACGACCCGGCCGGTTGGCCGTACAGCAGCGTGGCGTCGATCTGCAACGGCATGCCCAGTGCCAAACGGTTGAGGATGACCCTGGCGATCTTCGGGCGGTCCTCGTCGACCTTGGCCTCACGCTCGATCATCGAGGCGATGGTCAGGACCTGGTACGCCGACAGCCCTTCCGCGTAGCCCTTGGCGACGACGTCCTCCTGCCGCACGACGAGATCCATCAGGTCGACCATCCGCTGGGCGACGTGGCTGGGGGTCTCATCCGCCGAGACCTGATACGTGTCGGGGAACAGCAAGCCCTCGAGCGAGGTGACGCCCTCCGGTTGGATGGGTGAATGGATCGAGCCATCGGTGACCGCTGTCATGAAGGCGGTCGGATCGGTGCGCGGCAGTTTGGCCGACAATCGCTCGCTCATCTTCTCCAGCGTGAAGCCTTCGGGGAACGTGACCTTCGTGTACGTCAGCGACGGCGGGGTCCGCAGCACGCGCATCAGGTTGCCGATGTGGTCGCGGGGGCGTAGCTCGTAGTCGCCGGGTGTCAGCGCCAACCCTCCGTTGTGATCGACGTAGTAGCGGAACACCCTGGAGTTGGTGATCAGCCCGCGGTCCTGCAGGCGGTGCGAGATGCTGTCGACGGAGTCGGTGGGCAGCACCTTGAACACCTCGACCGCGCCCGCGTCGCCCGACGGGTTGACCTGACGCAGGTACCACAGCCCGATGCAACCGGCGACGATCAATCCCGCGATCGCCACGATCCCGGCAAAGTAGACGAGGTACTTGATCGAACGATGTGACCGGCGGGGACGCTCGATGACCAGTGCATCGGTGACATCGGGGTCGTCCCACGGATCGTGCTGCCACTCGCGGTCTGCGAGCGTGGTGGTGCGCTTGCTCATGGTCGCGGCGCTCCGGCGTCGAGCCAGTTCTGCAGCATCACCGCGGCTGCGATCTTGTCGACGATCCTGCGGCGAGCCTGAGCGCGCATGTTGGCTTCCATCATCACCTGATCGGCGGTCACGGTCGTACGCCGTTCGTCGAAGGTCACCACCGGCACGGTGACAACGGTAGCCAGCGCCGCTGCCTCGCCGATGGCAGCCTGCGCCGCAGGACCGCTGGAGCCGTTCATGTTCAGGGGCAAGCCGACGACGATGATGTCGGCTTCCTCCTCGAGAGCGAGCTTGGCGATGATCTCGTGGTCGCGACGCACGCTTCCACTTCGTTGCAGCACCAGCAGCGGAGAGGCGATGGTGCCGGTGCGATCCCCGATGGCCACCCCGACCCGCTTCGATCCCAAGTCGAGACCGAGGGCACGGATGGCCGGACGGATCACTGCCGGGCTGCCTCCGCAGCGATTCGTAGTGCTTCGTCGAGACCTTCGGGATTCTTCCCGCCTGCCGTGGCGATGTCGCCCTTGCCCCCGCCGCCGCCTCCGACAGCCTTGGCCGCATCCTTGATGAGGTCTCCGGCAACCTTGCCCGATTCGGATGTCACCGCGGCGACCAGCGAGACGCCACCGGTGTCGGTGACGCCACCGAGAACGACCGTGTGTACGCCGGCCTGCTGCCGTACAGCTACGGCGAGGTCGCGAAGATCACCGGGGCTGGCGCCGTCGACGCGGGTGACCACCGTCCCGTTCACCGCGGCAGCGGCGAGGTCGACAGCCCGGCCGCCGGCCAACTGGCTGCGCAACGCCTTGATCTCGTCGTGCAACGACTTGATCTCGTCGAGCCGGCGCTGAACACCGACGACGAGCTCGTCGCCGGTCGAACCGACGAGACGGGCGGCGTCGCCCACGAGCTTCTCGTCGCGTTGCAACAGGCGCACGGAGTTCTCGCCGGTGACCGCTTCGATGCGGCGCAGGTTGGAGCCGATCGACGACTCGCTGACGATCTTGATGAGCCCGATGTCGCCGGCGGCGCGCACGTGGGTGCCGCCGCA